>NZ_JNZR01000016.1:0-125089 GCF_000717585.1 Micromonospora globosa | reverse complement strand
GCTTGGCGCCGGCTGGCGGGGTGGTGGGCGGCGGGGGGGGGGGCGGGGGTGTGGACGGCGGTGGCGTGGTGGGCGCGGGCGTGCTCGGTGGTGGCGTCGACGGTGGCGCGCTGGTGGACGGCGCGCCGGTGCAGGCGGTGCCGTTGAGCGTGAACGCGGCCGGGACCGGGTTCGACGCGTTGTTCCACGAGCCGTTGAAGCCGAAGTTCGCGGTGCCGCCGGTGCCGATGGCCGCGTTGTAGCCGGCGTCGCGGGCGCTGACCTGGGCGCCGGACTGGCTGACAGTCGCGTTCCACGCCTGGACGACCTGCTGGCCGGCGGCGAAGCTCCAGCCGAGGGTCCAGCCGTTGACCGGATCGCCGAGGTTCGTCACTGTCACGTCGGCGCCGAAGCCGCCGCTCCACTGGTTGGTGATCCGGTAGTCGACCCGGCAGGCGGCGGCAGCCGCCGCGGCGGTCATCGTGGTGAGCGCGCCGGCCGACAGGGTGACCGCCGAAGCCGCGGCGAGCAGCGCGATCCGGCGGCGTGGGGTGGTGAGGTGCACGGGGAATGCCTTTCGCGGAGGTCAGGCACGGGGCGAGCGCCGGCCTGCCCGGACCGGCGAATTCGTGCCCTGACGCGACGAGCGACGTCGACACATCGACGTCCATGATTCGGCTCCGCGCTCCGTCAGCCTAGGTCACCGCTGGACACGCCCACAAGCGCCGGACTCACCGGGCACGTCGCACGCGCCCTTCACCCCGTCCCGTCGCGGTGGCGGCCGGCGCGGCGGCACGGCAGGTCGGCGGCACGGCAGGTCGGCGGCACGGCAGAGTCGCGGCGGGCGGCGAGAAGGGACAGCCGACAACCGATATGCCTCTCGGTCATATTTATGACCGAGAGGCATATCGGTTGGAGTGCTTGTGTCTCCGGAGGGCGACACGCCGAGGAACACCCCTCGCGGGTGCGGGGGCGCCCCGGGAAGGCCCAGAGGCTCAGCCTTCGACGGCGGCGGCGAGCTTCCGCGACTCCGCGGCCTCGGCGGACTCACCCGACGCCGCGGGCTCCGCCGGCGCCGCGGACTCACCCGGCTTGGCGAACTCCGCCGGCTCCGCCGACGCGGCAGGCTCTCCCGCCGGAGCAGGGCCCTCGGCGAGGGCCGCCTCGACTGTGGCGCGTGCCCGGCGGGTACGGCGCAGGGCGCGCACCGCCAGCCCGACGGCGACCAGCCACGCGACGCCGAGCAGCACGTACACCACCACCGGCACCGAGCCGCCCACGCCGCCGGCGCTCAACAGCGTGCGGGCGTTCGTCAGCACGATCACGCCGCCGATCACGGCGCCGAGCAGCTGGGCGGGGACGATGCGGACCAGCCAGGCCGCGATCGGCGCGGCGATCAGGCCGCCGACCAGGAGAGCGGCCACAGTGGGCAGCAGGAAACCCTCGGAGCCCAAGCCGATGAGGAAGCCGATGCTGGCCGCGCCGGCCACCACGAACTCGGAGGTGTCCACCGAGCCGATGACCTTGCGGGGTTCCATCCGGCCGGAGACGAGCAGCGCCGGGGTGGCGACCGGCCCCCAGCCACCGCCGCCGGTGGCGTCGACGAAGCCGGCGACCAGGCCGAGCGGGGCGAGGAAGCGGCTGCGCAACCGGCCGGCCGCGCGGTTGGCGCGCAGCGGCCGGGAGAACCGGACCAGCAGGTACGCGCCGAGCGTGAACAGGATGGCGGCCATCCACGGCGCCGCGGCCTCGGTGGAGATGGAGCTGAGGAACGTCGCCCCGGCGAACGCGCCGATCGCGCCGGGCAGCGCGATGCGGCCGACCACCCGCCAGTCGACGTTACCGAATCGCCAGTGCGAGACGCCCGCGGCGAGCGTGGTGCCGATCTCGGCCAGGTGCACCGAGGCGGACGCCGCGGCCGGTGCCACACCGGCGAACAGGAGAAGCGTCGAGGAGGTCAGCCCGTACGCCATGCCGAGCGCGCCGTCGACGAGTTGCGCGGCGAGCCCGACGAGGGCGAGGACCAGCAGCTTGCGCACGAGCGCCCCCTGACTTTTCGGTATCTCCTATCAACTTGGTCGACAATGCGGCACGGAGGCGCCCCGGGTCAAGTCCCCCATCCGGTTGGTAGGAGACGCCGGACGGTGTGCCGGGGTGTGCGGAAGCCGGCGTCAGCTCCAGGCGCGCGGGTCGGCGGCCAGCTCGTTGACCCGGCCGGGCAGCGCGCCGGCGGCCACGTCGGCGATGGTGACCAGCTCGAGGATCTCCCGCTCGCTGGCCCGGAGCGCGATCCAGACGTCCTGCAACGCGCGGGCCGCACCCTGGTAGCCGAGCTGTTCCGGGCGCTGCCCGCGTACGTGCGCGAGCGGACCGTCGATGACGCGGATCACCTCGGCCAGGGAGATCTCCCCGGCCGGCCGGGCCAGCCAGTAGCCGCCCTCGGGGCCACGCTGGGCGTGCACGATGCCGCCCCGGCGCAGTTGCAGCAGGATGCTCTCCAGGAACTTCGGCGGGATGTCCTGCGCGCGGGCGATCTGCTCGGCGGTCACCGGCCGGCTCCGCCCAGTGGTCCCCCCGACCGCGACCGAGGCCAGCTCAGCGGCCGCGCGGAGGGCATAGTCGACCCGGGCGGAGAGACGCATACGGCCAGGTTAGTCCGCTGCGGTGCGGGCCGGCCCCCCGACCCGCACCCGGACGATCACCGATCGGGCTCTCAGCCGCCGACGCGCCGCAGCAGCCCCTCCTGGACGGCGCTGGCGATGTGCCGGCCGTCGGTGGTGAACATCCGGCCCGTGGCCAGGCCGCGGGCGCCCGATGCGGACGGGCTCCAGCAGTCGTACAGGAACCACTCGTCGGCGCGGAACGACCTGTGGAACCACAGCGCGTGGTCGAGGCTCGCGCCGACCACACCGCCCGGGCCCCACACCTCGCCGTGCACCGACAGCACCGAGTCCAGCAGGGTCAGGTCGGAGGCGTACGTGAGGGCGCACGCGTGCAGCAGCGGATCGTCCGGCAGCTTGCCGTCCAGGCGCATCCACACCCGCTGGTGCGGTTCGGCCGGGCGGTCGCCGGGGCGGACCCAGCCGGGCTCGCCGACGTAGCGCACGTCGATCGGGCGCGGGATCATCCCCCAGATGCCGAGGCGCTCCGGGTAGCGGGAGAGCCGGTCGGTCATGGTCGGCACGTCGTCCGGGCCGGGTACGTCCGGCGGGAGCGGGGCGTGGTGGTCCAGCCCTTCCTCCTGCCGCTGGAACGACGCCGACATGAAGAAGATCGGCTTGTCGTGCTGCAACGCCACCGAGCGACGCACCGAGAAGGATCGGCCGTCGCGGACGTTCTCCACCTGGTACTCGATCGGCTCGGCCGGGTCGCCGGGGCGCACGAAGTAGCCGTGCAGGGAGTGCACGGCCCGCTCCGCGTCGACGGTGCGGCCGGCTGCGACCAGGGCCTGGCCGGCGACCTGCCCGCCGTAGACCCGCTGCGGACCCACCTGCGGGCTCATCCCCCGGAAGGTCATCTCCCCGGTACGGGCGAGGTCGAGCACCTCCAGCAGCTGGTCGACCGCCGCCTGCCCGGTCGCCACTGCGCCATCACTCACTGTGTCACCTTCGTTCGCGACTGCGGGGCTCGCAAACCCGGCTCACTCCTCGCACTCACTGTGTCACCTTCGTTCGCGACTGCGGGGCTCGCAAACCCGGCTCACTCCTCGCACTCACTGGAGCGCCCGGGCCGAGGCCGCGTCGACCAGCGAACCGAGCTGGTGCACGCGCAGCGTGTTGGTGGAGCCGGGGGTGCCGGGCGGGCTGCCCGCCACGATCACCACGTAGTCACCCGGGTTGGCCCGGTTGAGGCCGAGCAGCGCCTGGTCGACCTGGCGGAACATGTCGTCGGTGTGCTCGACGAACGGCATCAGGAACGTCTCCACGCCCCAGGAGAGCGCGAGCTGGTTGCGCACCTCCGGCACCGGCGTGAACGCCAGCAGCGGCAGGTCGCAGTGCAGCCGGGCCAGCCGCTTGACGGTGTCACCGGTCTGCGAGAACGCGACCATGGCCTTGGCGCCGATGGCCCGGGCGATCGACGAGGCGGCGACTGTGAGCGCGCCGCCGTGCGTACGCGGGTCGTGCTGCAACCGGGGGACGGCGATCGAGCCGGCCTCGGTGGTGGTGATGATCTTCGCCATGGTGCTGACGGTGAGCACCGGGTACTTGCCGACGCTCGTCTCGCCGGAGAGCATCACCGCGTCCGCGCCGTCGAGCACCGCGTTGGCCACGTCGGAGGCCTCGGCGCGGGTCGGGCGGGAGTTCTCGATCATCGAGTCGAGCATCTGGGTGGCCACGATGACCGGCTTGGCGTTCTCCCGGCACAGCTGCACGGCACGCTTCTGCACCAGCGGCACCTGGTCCAGCGGCAGTTCGACGCCGAGGTCGCCGCGGGCGACCATGACCCCGTCGAAGGAGAGCACGATCGCCTCCAGGTGATCGACCGCCTCCGGCTTCTCGACCTTGGCCAGGACCGGGCGGCGCACGCCCTCCTCGTCCATGATCGAGTGGACGAGCTTGATGTCCTCCGGCGAGCGGACGAAGGAGAGCGCGACCAGGTCGACGCCGAGGCCGAGGGCGAAGCGCAGGTCCTCGGCGTCCTTGTCGGACAGGGCCGGGACGCTCACCGCGACGTTCGGCAGCGAGACGCCCTTGTTGTTGGAGACCGGGCCGCCCTCGGTGACCAGGCACCGGATGTCGTTGCCGGTGACGTCGCTGACCTCGACCGCGACCCGGCCGTCGTCGATCAGCAGCCGGTCGCCCGGCTTCACCTCCTGCGGCAGCTTGCGGTAGGTGCAGGAGACCCGCTCCTTGGTGCCCACCACCTCGTCGCCGGTGATCACGACGGAGTCGCCGGTGCGCCACTCGTGCGGGCCGTCGGCGAACCGGCCGAGACGGATCTTGGGCCCCTGGAGGTCGGCGAGCACCGCGACCGGGCGCCCGGACGCCTCGGCGGCCTCCCGGACCAACCGGTAGACCGATTCGTGGTCGGCGTGACTGCCGTGGCTGAAGTTGAGCCTCGCCACGTTCATGCCGGCTTCTACGAGCCCGCGGATACGCTCCGGGGAGGCGGTTGCGGGGCCGAGAGTGCAGACGATCTTCGCGCGGCGTGTCACGCCCATCAGGCTAGTCTCTCCTCCGGATCGGCCTCCCGGCCGACCCCTTGCGGACTGCGGAACATTTGTCCAACGACGCGCGTCAACCGCGTGGGCGGGCGGTAGGCGTACCGCACCGGAACGTCGTGTGGCGGGCATCGGCGACCGCGCGGTGAGAAATCGTACCGCTCCCCGTCACGGGCCGGCCGGGGGCACTGTGGGGCCGCCGCGCCCGGCCGTCCGGCCGTGGGCGGGCACTGGGTACGCGGCAGTGGGCGGTGCCGTCGGAGGGGCTCGCGCGGAGCCTCAGCTCTCCGTCTTGACCAGCGGGAACTCCAGTGAGCCGGCCGGGCAGAGGAAGGTGAGCACCTCGACCCGGTAGAGCCCGGCCTGCACCGCCGGGTCGGCCTCCATGACGCTGCGGACGTCGTCCACCGAGCCGGTCCGGGCCAGGCCGAAACCGATCGGCGGGTCGGGTTCCCGGGCCGGGCCGTCGACCGACCCGTCCACGAGCACGATGCCGCGCCGTTGCAGCGCCCGCATGTGCTGGAGGTGCTCGGCCTGCAACCGCTGCACTGTCTCGTCCGGCAGGGCCCGTCCCGAAGGCCCCGGGTAGAGCACGATGCACTCGTACGTGTCCAGCGCGAAGTCGAGCCGTGGCGTCGCGGCCATGCGCACCTCCTGACCACCGTCCCGCCCAGCCTCCCACGGCGGCCCGGTGCGCCGGGGCCGCTCGCCGCAACTGCCAGTGCTTCGCCGCCACGATTCGGGGAATGTCCAGGGGTCGGGGCGCAGCACCGCCCCGCGAGGTACGTACGAGCACAGGAGGACCGCGAATGGCCACCAGCACCCAGCCCGCCAAGGCGTCGGGCAGCTACCGGATCGGTGGCGACCTGCCGGTCGACCGCCTCGGCTACGGGGCGATGCAGCTCACCGGCCCCGGCGTGTGGGGCGACCCGAAGGACCCGGCCGAGGCGGTACGGGTGCTGCGCCGCGCGTACGAGCTGGGCGTCACGTTCATCGACACCGCCGACTCGTACGGGCCGTTCGTCAGCGAGCTGCTGATCCGCGAGGCGCTGCACCCGTACGCCGACGACCTGGTCATCGCGACGAAGGCCGGGCTGACCCGCTCCGGCCCGGACGACTGGCGGCCGGTGGGCCGCCCGGAGTACCTGCGCCAGCAGTGCGAGCTGAGCCTGCGCCACCTGGGCCTGGACTGCATCCCGCTCTACCAGCTGCACCGCATCGACGCGAAGGTGCCGCTGGCCGACCAGCTCGGCGAGCTGGCGCTGCTGCGCCAGGAGGGCAAGATCCGGCACATCGGGTTGTCCCAGGTCAGCGTCGAGGAGATCGAGGCGGCCCGGGCGATCGCGCCGATCGTGTCCGTGCAGAACCTCTACAACCTGGCCGACCGCAGCGCGGAGGACGTGCTGGAGCACTGCGAGCGCCACGACCTGGCGTTCATCCCGTGGTTCCCGATCGCCACCGGCAACCTGGCCCGGCCCGGCGGCCCGCTCGACGCGATCTCGACCTCGCACGGCGCGACCCCGGCGCAGCTCGCGCTGGCCTGGCTGCTGCGCCGCTCGCCGGTGATGCTGCCGATCCCCGGTACCTCGTCGGTGGCGCACCTGGAGGAGAACGTGGCGGCGGCCGGGGTGGAGCTGACCGACGACGAGTTCGAGGCGCTGGCCAAGGCAACCTGAGCCGGCCGCCGCACCTCCGCCGACCGGCCCCTTTCGCGGAATGTGATCGAGCAACTACTGTCAGAGGGATTCTCGCGAGTGGGGGTCCGCTGTGGAGGAGTTCGACTACGTCATCGTGGGGGCCGGCGCGGCGGGGTGCGTGCTGGCGAACCGCCTCACCGAGGATCCGGGGACGCGGGTGCTGCTGCTGGAGGCGGGCGGCTGGGACCGCAGCCCGTACGTGCGGGTGCCGAAGGCGTTCTCCCGGCTGATGGACGACCAGCGCACCGCCTGGCACTACCCGGCCACCACCGGGCCGGGCCGCCAGGAGATCTGGCAGCGCGGACGGATGATCGGCGGCTCCACGTCGGTGAACGGCATGATCTGGAGCCGCGGCGCGGCCCGGGACTGGGACGCCCTCGAACCGCTGGGCTGGGGCTGGTCGGCGATGCGGCGGGTGTTCCCGCAGTTGGAGGACCACCCGCTCGGGCCCGCGCCGCACCGGGGCACCGGCGGTCCGGTGCGGCTGTCCGTCGCCACCGGCACCGACCCGCTCGCCGAGGAGATGGTGGCCACCGGCGCCGAACTGGGCTGGCGCCGCGCCGACGACCTGGACGCCCACGACGACGAACGGATCGGCTACCCCACCGCCACGATCCGCGCCGGACGCCGGGTCAGCGCCGCGGACGCGTTCCTGCACCCGGTGCGGCGCCGGCCCAACCTGACCGTCGAGGTCGGCGCCGTCGTCCTGCGGGTGCTCGTCGAGGGCGGCCGCGCCACAGGTGTACGGGTGGTGCACGGCGGCGGGGAGACCACGTACCGGGCGGCGGGTGAGGTGATCCTCGCCGCGGGCGCCCTGGCCACCCCGCACCTGTTGCAGGTCTCCGGCATCGGCCCGGCGGACACGCTGCGCGCGGCCGGGGTGCCGGTGCTGCTCGACCGGCCCCGGGTCGGCGCAGGGCTGCGCGAGCACCGGTCGATCGTGCTCCAGTACCGCCTCGCCGAACCCGGCGGCCACAACATGACCATCGGCAGCCCGCTCGGGCAGGCCCGGGCGACGCTGCGCTGGCTGCTCACCCGGGGCGGACCGCTCGCCCTGCCGGTGCTGGACGTGGCGGCCCACCTCAAGTCCCGGCCGGAGCTGGATCGCCCGGACGCGCACCTGCTGATGGCGCCGTTCTCGGCCGCCCCGCCGCGCCCCGGCAAGGCGCTGGAGCTGGAGCGGGAGCCGGGCCTGATGTGCCTGGGCACCGTCACCCGGCCGGACAGCGAGGGCAGCCTGACGATCACCGACGCGGACCCGCGTACGCCGCCGGCCATCGTGGCGAACTACCTCACCACGGAGCACGACCGGCGGGTGGCGGTGGACCTGTTCCGCCGGATGCGGGAGTTCTTCGGCACCGGCCCGATCGCGAAGCGCATCCAGGCCGAGACGGTGCCCGGAACGGCGACCACCACCGACGCGGAGATCGTCGAGGCGGCTGTGGCACGCGGCTACTGCGGCTACCACGCGATCGGCACCTGCGCGATGGGCACCGGCGACGAGCACGTGGTCGACCAGCGGTTGCGGGTACGCGGCGTGGACGGGCTGCGGGTGGTCGACGCGTCGGTGCTGCCGGTGATGGTGGCCGGCTGGACCAGCGCCCCGGTGACCGCGCTGGCCTGGCGGGCCGCCGACGTGATCAGGGGACGGGACACGGACTCACCGCCCGGACCCGGCCGACGCCGCACCGGGGCCCGGCCGGACGTGCCCGGACCCGCGCGACGGCGGGCCCGGGCACGTGGCTCAGACCGCGAAGCAGTTCGGCTGGACCGGGGCGCCGGCGAGCACCTGGCGCACCGCCGTGTACGTGGTGCCGTCCAGCACCAGCCCGAGGTGGCCGACGACCCGCAGCGGGCACCAGGCCTGCACGAGGATGTTCGTCGCGCCGTCGGCGAGCACGGCGTTGTCGACCGGCCGGACCAGCTCGTCCTGCCAGGTGCGCACGGTGGCCCAGCGGACCGGGCCGGGCGTGTCGTCCCCCGCGTTGAGGTCGGCGAGGAAGCTCGACCCGATGGTCATCTGCTGGCAGGCGATCACCCCCGCGCAGCTGCCCAGCCCGAGGACGGCGACCAGATTCGCGACGTAGGTGCCGTACTGCGGGCTGCCCAGGCTGACGTACTGGTCGACGGTGGCGGCGCCGCCGAGGTACTTGACGTACCAGCGGCTGACCAGCCCGCCCTCGGAGTGGCCGACCAGGTCGACGCGGGCCGCGCCGGTGGTGGCGCGCACCCGGTCCACGTAGGACGACAACGCCCGGGCGGACTCGCGGATGTCGCCGAGACCGAGGTTCGGCAACTGGAAGATCGAGACCCGGTAGCCGTCGGCGCGCAGCCGGGCGGCGATCGGCTCGTACGCGATGGAGATTCCACTCAGGCCACCGACCACGATCACCGGGTCGGCGGCCGCGGCAGCGGCCCGTTGCGCGGCGGTGGCGACGGCGGCCGTGTTCGACGGGGTGGCGGGTTCGGCGGTGGCGGCCTGGGCGGCGGCCGGGACGAGCAGGACGGTGGCGGCGGTGGTGGCGGCCAGGATCGTTCGGAGCAGCATGGGCTGCACCTCCGGGGGGAGGTACCCGGGCGGAGCCGGGGGGACGGGTGGGATCCGATCGATCGTGGACACGATGATGCGTGTCCGATTTCACACACGTCAATGAAAAGTTACGCCCCGGTAACCCTTGTCGCGCCCTCAGCGCAAACCGGCATGCCGGACCGGGCTCAGTTGCCCAGCGCCTGCACCTTCGCGATGGTCTCCTGCACGTGCTGCCGGGCCGGTTCACCGCCCTGGGCGGCCTGCGCCAGCGCCTGCCGGTAGGAGTCGATGACCCCGATCAGCGGGCCCGCCGTGGCCCCCTCCAGCGCGCCCGCCACCAGCGCCCGCGCCTCGGCCGCGTCCTGCGCGGCAGCGGCGGTGCGCGCCTTGGCCTCGTCCAGCTTCTGTGCCGCCGCCGCCAGCCTGGCGATGATCTCCGCCGCGCTCACACGCCCTCCCCCAGCTCACCGACCCCGCGAGCCTACCGCCCCGCCCCACCGCCTTCGCGATCTTGCACTTTCCGCCCGCCCGAAAGCCACAATTAGCGCGCCCTTGGGTCCAAAACTCCATGATCGACGGAGCGGTGGAGCGGTGGGGCAGGGCCGGGTCAGCGGAGGAGGCGGAACAGGAGGAGGTAGAGGCAGAAGAAGGACGGGGAGACCAGCGCGCAGATCACGAAACCCAGCGGCACGTACCGTCCGGCCGGGGGCGCGTCGCCCTCCACCGCCGGGCGGCCCCAGCGGGCGAGCACCACCTGACCGGCCACGAAGGACATCAACGGCACGCCCGCACAGCTCAGCGCCGCCACCAGGTCCAGCCCGCTCACCGGCAGCGACGAACCCACTATCGCGATCAGCATCAGCAGCGAACCGGCGAGCGCGCAGCCCGCGTACACCACCACCGCCCGCGCCGGCGCGGACCAGGTGGGCAGCAGCACCGGCGTGCGGGCCAGCGCGTCGGCCTGCTGCCCGAACACGTCGGCCTCCTCGGCGAGCCGCCCCGCCGCCGCCAACTCCCCCGCCGGGTCGCCGGCCCGCGGCGCCGGAACACCACCCGAGGGGTAGGCCCCGACCTCCGGCCGCCCCGGCACGTCGGCTACGCCGCCGGTCACCCCGTCCCCCGGTCCGGGCACGGGACCTGGTGCTCCCCCACCGGCCACCATCGCCGGTGCCGGCTCCTCCGCCGGGACCGAGGTCATCGGCACACCGATCGCCTGCCCGAGCCGGTCGAGGTGCTGCCCCTGGGCGGCGAGCCGCTGCCCGACCGAGTCGACGGCGGCCTGGAGGCCGCGGCGGCGCTCCGCCTCGGCGGCGATCTCCCGCTCCCCGCCCCGCTGCCGGGTGGACAACTCCCGCAGCAGCGCCGCGTACTCGTCGAATCCACTCATGTGATGTCTTTCGTTCGCGACTGCGGGGCTCGCAAACCCGGCTCACTCCTCGCGCTCACAAGGCCGTCTTTCGTTCGCGACTGCGGGGCTCGCAAACCCGGCTCACTCCTCGCGCTCACGGGGTGACCTCACTTCCGGCGGCGAACGGCACGATCAGCGCGGTGCGGTGCTCGTGCCGGTCGACGAGCAGGGCGCGTCCCTCGCGCGGGACGTACGCGAGGTCGTGCACGCCGAGGTGCAGGCCCAGGTCGGCGGCGGGGACGTTCAGCGCGACCAGGCCGGTCACGTCGTCGCGGTGCCCACTGCCGCCCAGGTCGTCGGCGAGGCGGCGCAGCCCGCGCCACCAGCCGAGCACGTGCACCCCGCGCGACGGGCCCTGGCGCAGCACGGCGCGCAGGTCGTCGTACCCGGATCGGAACGTCGCCGGGTCGGAGGCGGCGAGCGTCGTGGCGGCGGCGTCCATCCCGAACACCACCAGGTAGGTGCGCCCGGCGGCCGGGGCGTCCCCGGCTGCGGCCTCGGCGAGCTGGGCGCGCAGCGCGCCGGCGTCGAGGCGCCGGACCGGATGCCCGGCGGCGGCCAGCGTCATGGCCAGGTCGTCGGCGGCGTCGGTGGTGCCCGGTGCCAGCGGCGCGAACAGGAACCGGGCGGTGCCGGGGGCGTGCTGGCGGGCCAGGGACAGGGTCGCCGACCGGAGCACGTCCGCGCCGGCCGCGGCGGTGCCGACCACCGCCAGGTGCCGGCCCGGGCTGGCGTCGAGCGCGAACCCGGCCGGGCTGCCGGGGACGTCGACCACGCGGCCGACGAGCGCGTACGGCGGGTCGGCGCCGGGCGTCAGCGCCGCCCAGGCAGGGTCGTCGGTGAGCCGGGGCGTCTCGTGTCCCCGGAAGACGGCAGGCGGGCGTGACCCGGCCGGGCGGGCCGCGTGCAGTTCGTGGCGCAGCGCGGCGAGGTCGGCCGAGGCGGCGTGCGCGTCCGGGAACCGCACCTCGGCGTCCGAGCCGGGCGCGCCCGCGCCGGTGTTCACCACTGCGGTGCCGACGGTGAGCCCGCGTGCGGCGTCGTTGCGCGGGTCCAGCACGGCGTCGCCGCCGGGCAGCGCGATCCGCAGCGGGAACTGCCCGAAGATCGCCTCGGCCCGGCCGTAGAGCGCCTCGATGCCGGTGGTGCTCTGGCTCGCCAGCACCAGGTGCAGGCCGTACGAGCGGCCCTTGCGGGCCAGTTCCTCGATCAGGTCGACGGCCTGCCGGGCCAGCGCGTCGTTGCCGGCGAACAGCACGTGGAACTCGTCGACGACTGTGACGATCCGGGGCGGCCGGGCGTTCGGCGGCAGGTCGGCCAGGCGGCTGACGCCGTGCCGCTTCAGCAGGTCGGCGCGGCGGCCCAGTTCGGCGCGCAGCTCGCGCAGCACCGCCACGCCGTACTCGCGGTCGGACTCGATGCCGACCGCGTCGGCGTGCGGCAGCCAGGTGGGGTCACTGTCGGTGGGCACGAACTCGGTGAAGCTGACGCCCTCCTTGAAGTCGAGCAGCATCAGCCGCAGCTCGGCCGGCGAGTAGCGGGCGGCCAGCCCGTAGAGCACGTCGAGCAGCAGGACCGTCTTGCCGGCGCCGGTCCGCCCGCCGATCAGCCAGTGCGGGGTGGCGTCGTCGAACGCCACGCTCAGCGGACGGCGGCCGGCCCGGCCGAGCACGGTACGCAGCCCGGACGCGGCGGACCCGGCCCAGCGCTGCGCGGGCAGCAGGTCGGTGAACGTGACGCCGTCCTGATCGGCGGCCTCGGCGTACCGGCGGGCCAGCGCGGTGACAGTGGCGTGCGACGGGTCGCCGTCGAGCACCACCGGAGCGGCCAGCCCGCTGCCGTCGGTGCTGAACGGACGCCCCGGCGGATCACCGACGAGCGTGTACCGCTCGGTGACGCGCAGCTGGGTGGTGGCGCCCAGCGGCGGAGCCGCGCTCGGCCCGGCCGGTGGGTGGCCGGCCAGCAGCACGCAGACGGCCGCGGCCGGGCCGGCGTGGGTGAGCGCGGCCAGCCGGGCCAGTTCCCGGGGCGGTGGCGCGGACGCGGCGACCACCACCAGCAGCTCGCGGTCCTCCGGCGCGGACCGCTGGGCGGTACGGGCGTGCCGCTCGGCCAGGTCGAGCAGGGCCGTCGTCTCCGCCTCGGTGGTCGCCGCCGCGGCGAGCACCCCGGCGTCCTGGAGCGGGCGCAACGGCAGGAACGCCGCGCCGAAGGCGGCCTGGTCGACGCCGGCCACCCGGATCGCGCCGGCCGGAGCGGCGGTCAGCAGCCGCACCACCACCGCCCGCAGCAGCTCGCCGACGCGCGGGTCACGGGCGTCCGCGTCGACGGCCAGGTGCGCGCCCGCGCCCACCGGCACGAGCACCGGGAACGCGCCGTCGACAGTGGTCGCGGCGCCGAGGCGTACCGGAACGGGGTGGGTCGCGACGCGGGCGGTGCCGGGCACCGCGGCGGCCAGCTCACCGCCGAGGCGGGCCAGCCGCGCCACCAGCTCGGGACTGCCCACCGGCGCCGGGCCCGCGGCGCCCAGCAGCCGCCGGGCCGTCTCCCAGTGCCGCACCGCCCGCCGATGCCGATCGACCGCCTGCCGGTACGCCGCCGCGAGTCTGCCCACCGTCCGCCCTCCGACGTTTGCGATCGAAGGGAACCCTAACGGACGCGCGCCGCACCGGCACGGGGCGCTCCGCACCGGGGATTCGTCCACTGTTCACCCGGCTACGGACGGGCGCGCCGCACGCCGTTCCCCCGGCCCGGTTTGCCTTCCCCCAGGCAATCGTGCGCACAGGAAGGCGACGACGTGACCACCTCACCTCTTCCCCGGCGGTCCCTGCTGCGCGGCGGCGTGGCCGGCGGACTCGGCATCATGGTGGCCGGCAGCCTGGAGGCGATCGCCGGACCGGCGGCGGCCCGGCCCGCCTGCCGCCCCGCCGTCGGCTACGGCGACCTGGTGCCGGACCCGGCCGGCCTGCTGGCGCTGCCGCCGGGCTTCTCGTACACGGTCGTCGCGCAGGCGGGCGCGACGCTGCTGGAGTCCGGGCAGCCCACCCCGAGCGACGCGGACGGCACCGGCTGCTTCCGCGGCCCGCACGGCTCGGTGCTGGTGAACAACCACGAGATCGGCGGCGACGAGCCGTATCCGGTGCCGGCGCTGCCCGGCCTCACCTACGACCCGGGCGCCCGCGGCGGCACCACCACCATCGAGGTGGACCGGCACGGGCGGCGGCTGCGCGAGTACGTGAGCGTGGCCGGCACGCACAACAACTGCGCCGGTGGCATCACCCCGTGGGGCACGTGGCTGACCTGCGAGGAGACCGAGCAGCGGGCCGGTGGGCGGTATCTGAAGGACCACGGGTACGTCTTCGAGGTCGACCCGCACGACCGGTCCGCCAACACCGACCCGGTGCCGCTGACGTTCCTCGGGCGGTACTCCCACGAGGCGGTGGCCGTCGACCCGTACACCCATTCGATCTACCTGACCGAGGACGCGAGCGGGCCCAACGGCCTGTACTTCCGGTGGACGCCGCCGCCCGGCTTCCGGGCCGGCAAGGGCGCGCTGCGGGCGCTCGCCCAGCGGCCCGACGGCGGCACCGCCGGCAGCCTCGCGGCGATGCGCTGCCTGCGCGGCGACGACCACGTGGCCGACCTGTCCGAGGCCACCACGCCCGGCACCCGCTACCGGGTGGAGTGGGTCGAGGTGCCCGACCGCGACGCCCGGACCGTGTCGGTACGCAAGCAGTTCACCGACGCCGAGGTGACCCGCAGCCGCAAGCTGGAGGGCGCCTGGTGGGGCGACGGCGGCGCGTACTTCGTGGCCAGCTACGCCCGCCACGACGACGGCAGCGCCAACGAGCACGACGGGCAGGTGTGGTTCTACGACCCGCGCCGGCAGACCGTGACGCTGAAAACCATCTTCGGGGTGAACACCGACCCGGAGGCCGACGCCGGCAACTACGACGGGCCGGACAACATCACCGTGTCGCCGTACGGCGGGGTGATCCTGGCCGAGGACGGCGAGGGCGTGTCGCACCTGGTCGGCGTCACCGAGCAGGGCAAGGCGTATCCGCTGGCGCGCAACGAACTGAACGACAGCGAGTTCACCGGGCCGACGTTCAGCGCGGACGGGAAGACGCTGTTCGCCAACATCCAGTCGCCGGGGTACGTGTTCGCGATCACCGGTCCGTGGGGGCGGCCTGGTAACGGGCACCGCTGAGCGGGTGGCCGGCGGTTCCCGGGCGGGAGCCGCCGGCCGATCCGCCTCTCCTCGGCGATCTTGCACCTGCGGCCCCGAAGAATGGGTGCATGAGCCGCATTTCGCCGCCCGAAAGTGCAAGATCGGCGCACTGGACCGCGCCGACGGTTGTCCGCGCGACGCTCTCGGCGATCGCGGAGTACGGCGGGGTCGGCTGAACCCGGCCGCACCCGCCACTTCCTCCCGCACAGAGCAGCCCTTGATGCGTCACGTCAACAAACGGCCGGACGAATCAATTCATGCCCGCCGGCGGGCGCAGGCCGTCCAGCGCGATGGCCAGGACGCGGTCCCGCTGGGCCGGGTCCGGGAACTGGTACGCGGCGAGGCCGCTGATCAGCCGGATCACGTCGTCGAAGCCGGCGTCCGGCCGAGCTTCCCCGGCGGCCTGGGCACGGCGCAGCAGCGGCTCGCCGGTCGCGTAGATCTCGGTGCGGCAGCTGCGGAACACCTCGGAGTCGTGCACCAGCTCCTCGGCCAGCGCCCGCTTGGTGGCCACGTAGGCGACGAACCGGTGCAGCCAGCCGACCAGGGCGTCCCACGGGGGCTCGTCGGCCAGGTCGGCGGCGGAGGCGCTGAGCGCGCGCACCTCCTCGACGTAGACCGCCTCGAAGAGGTCCCGCCGCTGCGGGAAGTTGCGGTAGAGCGTGCCGATGCCCACGCCCGCCCGGCGGGCGATCTCCTCCAGCGACGCGCCCGCGCCGTGCTCGCCGAAGACCTCGCGGGCGGCGGCGATCAGCGCGTCGTAGTTGCGGCGGGCGTCGGCCCGCTTGGGGCGGCGCGCGAAGACCTCGCCGGACACGTCGGCGTCAGCCATGAGGCGCGTCACCCCTTCCGCCTTGCAACCGGAGGCACCCCTCCGCTAGGTTAATGGAGGCGAGCCTCCGGTTACTGACCGGAGCCACCCCTCCGGATAGCTTACTCCGGACTTCCGGCCGCCCTCCGGCCACGCGATCCTCGCGCCACGACACGGACCCGGGAGGTCCCACCATGCCCGCCGACCGCTGAGCGCCCGCACGACCCGGCCGCCACCGCCGCACGACTGCGCGAGCGGCCACCAGTCTCGTACCGACAACGGGGAGTTCTCCCACATGATCCACTCATCAGGGCGCGGCTCGCGCCGACTCACCTTCCTCGTGCTGGCCGCCGGCACCGGATTCTTCGCGATGCTCCAGTCGCTGATCACGCCGGTGCTGCCCACCATCCAGCACGACCTGCACACCTCGCCCAACACGGTGACCTGGGTGCTCACCGCGTACCTGCTCTCCGCGTCCGTCTTCACGCCGATCGTCGGCCGCATCGGCGACATGGTCGGCAAGGAGAAGACGCTCGTTTTCTCGCTCGCCGCGCTCGCGCTGGGCTGCCTGCTGGCAGCCGTCGCCCCCAGCATCGGCGTGCTGATCGCCGCCCGCGTGGTGCAGGGCATCGGCGGCGCCGTCTTCCCGCTCTCGTTCGGCATCATCCGCGACGAGTTCCCGGCCGCCCGGGTCAGCTCGGCGGTGGCCTCGATCTCCGCGGTCGTGGCAGTCGGCGGCGGGCTGGGCGTGGTGCTGGCCGGGCCGATCGTGGCCACCCTGGGCTACCGGTGGCTGTTCTGGATCCCGCTGGTGGTGGTCGGGCTGACCGCGCTCGCCGCGCACCGGTTCGTGCCGCGCTCGCCGGTACGCACCCCGGGCCGGATCAACTGGCTCAGCGCCGTACTCCTGTCCGGCTGGCTGGTGGCGCTGCTGCTGCCGGTCAGCAAGGGCGCCGCGTGGGGTTGGGGCTCCGGCCGGGTGGTCGGGCTGCTGGCGCTGGCCGCGGCGCTCGCGGCCGCCTGGCTGGCGACCGAGGCCCGGGCCGCGAACCCGCTGATCGACCTGCGGATGATGCGCCTGCCCGCGGTCTGGACCACGAACCTCGTCGGGCTGCTCTACGGCGCCTCGATGTTCGCCGTCTACGCGTTCCTGCCGCAGTTCGCGCAGATCCCGACCAGCGCCGGCTACGGCTTCGGCGCCAGCGTCACCCAGGCCGGGCTGCTGATGCTGCCGATGCTCGTCGGCATGTTCGTGGCCGGCCTGCTGGCCGGACGGCTGCAGTCCCGGTTCAGCGCCAAGGCGCAGCTGAGCACCGGCGCGGTGTTCAACGTGGCGGCCGCCGCCATGCTGACCGTCGCGCACGACACCCGCTGGCAGGTCGGGATCGCCGGCGGTCTGGTGGGCGTCGGCATCGGGCTGGCGTTCGCCTCGATGGCCAACCTGATCGTGGCGAACGTGCCGGCCGGGCAGACCGGCGCGGCGACCGGCATGAACGCCAACATCCGTACCATCGGCGGCGCGATCGGCGCGGCGCTCGCCAGTGCCGTGATCACCGCGAATCCGCAGCCGAGCGGGCTGCCCCGGGAGGCCGGTTTCACGGCGGGCTTCCTGCTGCTCACCGGCATCTCGGTGGCCGCGGCGCTGGCCGCGCTCGCCGTACCCTCCGGTCGCCGCCGGTGGCCCCGGCGGCGGATCGGGCCGGCGGTGCCGGACCTGGCGCCGGTGCCGGCCGCGGAGCTGGTCCCGGCCCGCTGACCTCAAGGGGTACGAGCAGACGAGAGCCCCGCCCGGCGCGTGCCGGGCGGGGCTCCGCGGTGCCGGCTGCCTTCGCGGCTACGGTCCGAGCGGCGCGAGAAATGATCCTTGCCTGCCTGGCTGCCCAGCACGGCGACCTCGAACCCCAACCATGATCACGAATGGCGGCTGCGCACTAGCGTGGTGCGACGCGGCAGCCGGGGTCGGGGCCGGTGTCGGCCACGCCGCAGTGGAACACCTCGACCGGGGCGGCGTCCACGTCGGGCACCTTCGCCACGGTGAGCAGCGCCAGCCGCTTCGCCACCGGTTCGCCTGAGTCCGGGGCGTACCGGATGAGGCCGCTGACCCCCGGGTAGCCGCCGGCGGCGTTCTGCCGCAGCACCTCGGCGTGCACCCCGACCGGGTTGACCGAGCGGGGCTCCCAGCGGCGGCCGGTGTCGGCGTGGCGCAGGCGGGCGGCGAGGCTCTCCAGCGCGCGTACCGTCATCATGGTGGCGTCGTAGGCCAGGCTGACCCGCTCGCCGACCGGCGGGCCGGTACCGGCGCGGCATCGGGGCGGGTCGAGCAGGCCGTCCGCGCCGATCCAGGTGAGGAAACTGCCCCGGGCGTCGTCGCGCCCGGCCTGCGCGGCCCGCAGCGACGCGCAGGTGGCCAGCGCGGCCTTCGACACGTACGTGACCGGCAGGTTGCCCGGCGCGCTGGCGCGCAGCCCCGGGTTGGCCATGTAGCGGTTCACCGAGTCGTCGGCGACCAGGTGCCGGGGCGGATTCGCGCCGCACTCCTTGAGCGCGCGCATGAACCCGTCGAACTCCGACCAGCGGCCGGCGAAGAAGAGCATCCCCGGGTAGCCGCACTCCTGGGTGAGCCGCCGCCCGCTGCGCCACTCGTCGAGCCGGGTGATCCGGTCGCCGAAGCGTTCCCGCAGGCCGTCGACGAGGGTGGCGACGTACAGGTCGTCGGTGAGCGAGCTGCCCTCGCCGGTGGTCCAGTAGACGTGCGCCTCCCCCGCCCGCAGCACCTGCCGGGCGTACGCCTCGACCATCCGGGCCTGGTCCCGGTTCGGCGCCGACATGGCCAGGTAGAGGCTGGAGTTGGCGTCCATCCGGTCGGCCGACAGCGTGGGGGCGAGCACCGGCAGGCCGACCCGGTTGAGTTCGCGCAGCGCCGCCGCCGTGCTGGTGCGGCTGTCCACCAGCCCGACCACGCCGAGCACTGTGGGGTCGTCGCGGGCCAGCCCCTCCAGCATCCGCACCGCGTCGTCGGCGTGCCGCATCTGCCGCCCGGCGTTCGCCACCACGATGTGCAGCAGCGCCGCGTCGTCCGCCGCCGCCGACTCCTGGAGCAGGGCGTACTGGGCGGTGGCCATGCCCTCCAGTTCCTCCCGCTCGGAGACGTAGGACTCCTCGTCCGCGCGGGTCCGGTTGCCGGTGAGGCTGCCCAGGTAGACAAGCGTCAGGTAGGGGCGGCGGTGCTCGCTGCGCCGCCACACCTCCTCGGCGGCCCGGTTCTGGGCGAAGATGCGCCGCTGCACGGCGCGCAGCCGGTCCTGCCCGGGTTCGCTGTTGAAGACCTGCCCGGCGGTGTCGCTGTAGCCGACGCACTCGCCGCCGACGAGCCGGACGGTGACCCGGTCGGTGGGCCAGGGGCGGCAGTCAGGCGCCCACCGCCCGTGCGCCCACACGCCCAGCCCGGCGACGAGCGCCAGGGCCACCGCGGCGGGCAGGAACCGCCGCGCCCACCAGGGCGGGTCGGGTGCGACAAGGGCCGGCGGGACGCCTCCCACCGGGGCGTCGACGTCCCGGTCGTCCGCCTCCAGCAGCATCAGCCAGGCGCCGGAGCGACGCAGCCGGCGGTTCTCCGGCAGCGCCTCGGCCCACTCCTCGTACGCCTCCTCGGCCTCGGTCAGCGGCCGCGAAGCGGCCGGTTCCGGCGGCGGGTCGGCGGCGACCGCGACGACGAGCAGCGGGTCGTTGCGGCCGGTCTCGTTGCGCACCTCGTCGACGAGCCGGACCAGCGTGTGCCCGACGTTGTCCGGCCGCGCGCCGTCGAGCACCAGCACCGGATAGGCGGTGCGGCGCCAGTCCCCGGGCCGCCAGAACCGCCGCCGGTACGCCAGGCGCAGGTCCTCCAGGAACGCGTGCAGCAGCAGCTTCTCCACCTGGGCCGGGTGTTCGCCGTCGCGCCAGCCGGCGGTGAGCCGCTCGGCGAAGCCGAGGAACGTCACCGACTGGCGGGGCGCCAGGTACTGCTGGCGCATGAACCAGCGGTACTGCCGTCCGACGAGCGGCACCCGGCCGGAGACGGCGATCCGGAACACGACGCCGGGCACGGCCCGCCACAGCAGCCAGAGCAGCAGGTGCAGCGCGGCGCCGAGGCCGGAGTCGCCGCCGACCTGGGGGTCGTCACCGGTCCGCCGTCCCCGCCAGTCCCGCAGCCGGCGGACCAGCGCGGCCCGGCCGCTGTCGGCGGCGTCCAGGTCCACGGCGAGCGTCTGGTGCATCAGCCAGTCGGCCAGCGGGTAGTGCCGGAACCGCAGCCGGGGCGCGCCGAACGCCTCCACTGAGAGTTGCCGGTGCAGTTCGCGCAGCACGGCTGCGACGTCGTCGCCGGCCGGGCGGCCGGTCAGGTCCAGCACTACGTGCGGCACCCGGCGCCCGGCCCGGCGCGCCGCGAAACGCCGTAGCAGGGCCGCGACCGCGCCGTCCCCGGTGGGCCGGACCAGCCAGAGCAGCGGGAGCCGGCGGTCGCCGCGGCGTGGACGCCGCAGCAGCCGGGCCAGCAGGGTGAGCAGTTCCGGGCCACCGGCCGGGAGTTGCTCGCGGACCGGCCGCGGCCGGGTCGCCGGTTCACGCATGGTCACCTCCGGGTCGCATGCGGTGTCGCACCATTGTCGACGTTCGATGCAACCCGGCACGGCGGGGCCCCGCTCGACGGACGGGTGTCGAGCGGGGCCCTCCTCGCGTGCGGATCAGCCGATGGCGGCGGTCAGCGCGGCCAGGTAGCCGTAGCGGTAGCCGTTCGCGTTCGGGTGGTACGCCTCGATGACGCCGCTGACGTCGCGGATCCACGGCTCGGCGGCGCACACGCCGTGCCCGGCGAAGAACGGCCGCGCGTCGACGAAGGTGCCCCCGGCGGCGGTGACCCGGCCGGAGATGACGCCGTTGAGCGTGTCGGCGGCCTGGTTGAGGATGGTGCGCTTGTAGCTGCTCATGGCGAGCAGTCCACAGGAGCCGGTCTCGAACAGCCGCGGGTAGCCGAGCACCACCAGCCGGGCGTTCGGGGCCCGGTTGCGGATCGCGGTGTACGTGGCGTCGAGCCGGGCGGGCAGCGTGGCGGTGGCGAACGCCGTCGACTCGTTCACCGCGCTCTCGCAGCTGGACGTGCTGCCGAAGCGGCAACTGGTCATCACGTCGGCGAAGCCGGCGTCGTTGCCGCCGATGGTGATGGTGACCAGCGTGGTGCTGCTGCTGAGCTGGCCGACCTGGTTGGCCAGCACGTCGGCGGTGACCGCGCCGCCGCAGGCCGGGAACTTGAAGCTGGTGACCGAATGGGCGGCCGCCCAGAGCGGGGCGTACGACTTCTGGCTGCGCAGGCAGGTGGACAGGTCGTACGGGCCGGCGCCGACCCCGGAGGAGTAGGAGTCGCCGAGGGCGACGTAGTTGACGGTGGCCGCCCGGGCGGCGCCGGGCAGGAGCACGGCGCCGAGTACGGCCGCCAGGAGGGCGGCGAACACGGTACGGACGCGACGGGGCATGGCAGAGCCTCCACGGGGCAGGGGTGGTGGAGCCCGTTGACCGCGCGCGTGGCCGAGGGATCGGTGCTGTTACTGGTCGGTAATGCTATCGAAACATTCGTCGAAATTGAATAGCCCCGATCGGCCGGACAGGACAGATACGTTCACATGTGTCGATTAGTTTGACGGTGACGACACCCGACGGAGGGAGTCCCACCGTGCGACGCGCACTCACGGCGGCCATCGCCGCCCTGACCCTCACCGCAGCCGGCACCACAGTGACCGGTGCCCCCGGCCAGGCTGCCCCCACCGGCTGGGGCCGGCCGCAACCCGCGGCGGCCACCCCGACGCCGGGCAGTCCCGGGCTGGGCGACAGCTACTTCCCCGACTACGGCAACGGCGGCTACGACGTCGGCCACTACGACATACGGCTGCGCTACGAGCCGGCCACCGACCGGCTCAGCGGCACCACCACGATCCTCGCCACCGCCACGAAGGACCTGTCCCGGTTCAACCTGGACTTCGCCCTCGACGTCGAGTCGGTGCGGGTGAACGGGTGGGTCGCCGGGTTCGCCCGGGCCGGCGACCACGAGCTGGTGATCGCCCCGGCCCGGCCGCTGGCGAAGGGCCAGCAGCTCACCGTCGTGGTGAAGTACGCCGGCGTGCCGTCGCAGACCACCGTCTACGGTTACACCGCGTGGACCCGTACCGCCGACGGGGCGCTCGCCGTCAACGAGCCCGAGTCGGCCTGGTGGTGGTACCCGAGCAACGACCACCCGAAGGACAAGGCCACCTGGGACGTCTCGGTGTCGGTGCCGACCGGCGTCGAGGTGATCAGCAACGGCGTGCAGCCGCGCGACCCGCTGCCCGAGGCCGGCAACCGCACCCGGTGGAGCTGGCGCAGCGTCAAGCCCGGCGCCACGTACCAGGCGTTCCTGGCCATCGGGCAGTACGACATCGTCACCGACACCGCGCCGAACGGGCAGCCGGTGGTCAACGCGTACAGCACCACGCTGGGCGAGCGCCTGCCCGCCGCCCGGGCCAGCATCGAACGCACCGCCGAGATCGTCGACTGGGAGAGCGGGCTGTTCGGCCCGTACCCGTTCGAGGCGCAGGGCGGCGTGGCCGGGCCGGTCGACGGCATCGGGTTCGCGCTGGAGACGCAGACCCGCCCGGTCTACGGCCCCGGCTTCTGGCGGCGCGGCGCCAACACGTACGTGGTGGTGCACGAGAACGCCCACCAGTGGTTCGGCGACTCGGTGTCGGTGGCCGACTGGCGGCACATCTGGCTCAACGAGGGCTTCGCCTCGTACGCCGAGTGGCTCTGGTCGGAGGAGCAGGGCGAGGGCACCGCGCAGGAGCTGTTCGACTTCACCTACGACAGCTACCCGGCCGACTCCGAGTTCTGGCAGGTGCGACCCGGCGACCCGGGGCCGAGCGGGATCTTCGACGCCGCCGTCTACGACCGCGGCGCGATGGCGCTGCACCAGATCCGGCTCGCCGTGGGCGACGCCGCGTTCTTCCGCATCCTGCGCACCTGGACCGCCAAGCGGCAGTACGGCAACGGCACCGTCGCGCAGTTCCAGGCGCTCGCCGAGCGGATCTCCGGACGGGATCTCGACGCGGTGTTCACCACCTGGCTGTTCACGCCCGGCCGGCCCGACGTGGCGACCGCCGCGCGGACGACAGCCGCACCGGCGCAGCCGGCCTCGTGGGCGAAGATCCGGGCCGCGCACGACCTGCTCGGCCGCTGACATCCGCCGCCGCGCGGCGCGTCGTCCACGGACAGCGCGCCGCGCGGCGGGGGATGTTAAGAAGGGCCCCCTCCTCTACCTGAGGCGTTAAGAGGGGGCCCTTCCTTTCACCTGGCGGCGAGCGGCTGGCGGGCCGGGTCGACAGGGGCGGGCAGCTCGCCCACCCCACCCAGGTACGCGTGGATCGCCGCCGCCGCGGCGCGTCCCTCGGCGATCGCCCAGACGATCAGCGAGGCGCCCCGGTGCATGTCACCGGCGACGAAGACACCGTCGGCGGCCTGCCAGTCGGGGCCGGAGTCGATCGCGCCCCGGCGGTTGCGGGTCACCCCGAACTGGGCCAGCAGCGGCTGCTGCTCGGTGCCCTCGAAGCCGATGGCGAGCAGCACCAGGTCGGCCGGGATCTCCCGCTCGGAGCCGGGCTGCGGGGTGACGATGCGGCGACCGTCCACCTTCTCCACGGTCACCTCGGCGATCCGGACCGCGCGGACCCGGCCGGTGCCGTCGTCCACGAACTCCTGCACCGCGACGGCGAAGACCCGCTCGCCGCCCTCCTCGTGCGCCGGGTAGTTGCGCAGCACCCACGGCCAGGTCGGCCACGGGTCGCGCTCCGCGTCCCGCTCCGACGGCGGCTCCGGGTAGAGGTCGAGCTGGTGGACGCCGGCCGCGCCCTGCCGGTGCGCCACACCGAGGCAGTCGGCGGCGGTGTCGCCACCACCGATGATCACCACGTGCTTGCCGGCGGCGTCGATCGGCGTACCGTCGGGCAACGTGGCGAGGGCGGGCCGCCCGTCCCCGGCGGCGGCCACCACCCGGTTCGCGGCGACCAGGTGCGCCATCGCCTGGTGCACGCCGCGCAGCTCCCGGCCGGGCGTCTCCGGGGTGTCCCGGCCCTGCAACGCGCCGCAGGCCAGCAGCACCGCGTCGTGCTCGGCGCGCAACTGCTCGGCGGTCACGTCGACGCCGACGTCGACGCCGGTCCGGAAGCGCACACCCTCGGCGGTGAGCTGGGCCAGCCGCTTGTCGATGTGCTGCTTCTCCAGCTTGAAGTCGGGGATGCCGTAGCGGAGCAGGCCGCCGATCGCGTCGTCGCGCTCGTACACGGTGACCGTGTGACCGGCGCGGGCGAGCTGCTGGGCGGCGGCCAGCCCGGCCGGGCCGGAGCCGACCACCGCCACCGACCGGCCGGTCGGGGTGGAGGCGGGCCGGGGCCGCAGGCCGTCGCGGGCCACTGCCGCGTCGGCGATCTCCACCTCGACCTGCTTGATGGTGACCGGCTGCTGGCCGCCGAGGCCGAGCACGCAGGCCGCCTCGCACGGCGCCGGGCAGAGCCGGCCGGTGAACTCGGGGAAGTTGTTCGTGGCGTGCAGCGAGTCCACCGCGGCGTCCCAGTTGCCGGTGCGGACCAGGTCGTTCCAGTCCGGGATGCGGTTGCCCAACGGGCAGCCGTCGTGGCAGAACGGGATGCCGCAGTCCATGCACCGGGTGGCCTGCTCGCGGATCAGCTCCTCACCGGCCGGCGGGTAGACCTCGCGCCAGTCGGAGATGCGCACCGGCACCGGACGGCGGGCCGGCAGCCGCCGGTCGTAGCGCAGGAAACCGTTCGGGTCAGGCACGAGCCACCTCCTGGGCGACCGCCCGGGGCGCGGGCGGTACCGGCGCGGCCGACGGCACGCTGAGCGCACTCATCACCGCGTCGTCGACGTCTCGGCCGGCGGCTTCGGCGGCCCGCATGATCTCCATGACCCGGCGGTAGTCCCGGGGCACCACTGCGGTGAACTCCTCCACCGCCTGCGGCCAGCGCTTGAGCAGGTCCTCGGCGACGGCCGAGTCGGTCTCGGCGAAGTGCCGCTGGACCAGCTCGTGCAGCCGGTCGCGTTCCTCGTCGCGCAGCGGCGACAGGTCGACCAGCTCGGCGTTCACCAGCCGCTGGTCGAGCCGGTGCACGAACGCGGTGCCACCGGACATGCCGGCGGCGAAGTTGCGCCCGGTCGGCCCGAGCACCACGACCGTGCCGCCGGTCATGTACTCGCAGCCGTGGTCGCCGAGGCCCTCGACCACCGCGACCGCGCCGGAGTTGCGCACCGCGAACCGCTCCCCCACCCGGCCGCGCAGGAACACCTCGCCGCCGGTGGCGCCGTACAGGATGGTGTTGCCGGCGATGATCTGGTCCTCGGCGCGGCGGCCCGGCGTGGCGTCCACGCCGACGAACGGCGCGTCGGCGTCCGGCCGGACCACGATCCGGCCGCCGGACAGTCCCTTGCCGACGTAGTCGTTGGCGTCGCCGTACAGGCGCAGCGTGACCCCGCGCGGCAGGAACGCGCCGAACGACTGGCCGGCGGTGCCGCGCAGCCGGAACTCGATCGTGTCGTCGGGCAGCCCGTCGCCGCCGAAGCGGCGGGTCACCTCGCCGCCGAGCATGGCGCCGACGCTGCGGTGCTCGTTGCGGACCTCGACCTCGACCCGGACCGGGATACTGTCGCGCAGCGCCGGCCCGGCCAGCTCGATGAGCCGGTTGTCCAGCGCCGCGTCGAGGCCGTGGTCCTGGGCGCGTACGCCCCGGCGGGCCGCGCCCTCGGGCAGTTCCGGCAGGTGCAGCACGCGGCTCAGGTCGAGCCCGTGGCCCTTCCAGTGGTCGATCGCGCCGGCCACGTCGAGCAGCTCGGTGTGGCCGATCGCCTCGTCGATGCTGCGGAAGCCCAGCTCGGCCAGGTAGCCGCGGACCTCCTCGGCGAGGAACAGGAAGAAGTTCTCCACGAACTCCGGCTTGCCGGTGAAGCGCTCACGCAGCACCGGGTTCTGGGTGGCGATGCCGACCGGACAGGTGTCCAGGTGGCACACCCGCATCATCACGCAGCCCTCGACGATCAGCGGCGCGGTGGCGAAGCCGAACTCCTCGGCGCCGAGCAGCGCCGCGATGAGCACGTCCCGGCCGGTCTTGAGCTGGCCGTCGACCTGCACCGTCACCCGGTCGCGCAGCTTGTTGAGCAGCAGCGTCTGCTGCGCCTCGGCCAGGCCCAGCTCCCACGGGGTGCCGGCGTGCTTGAGCGAGTTGAGCGGGGACGCGCCGGTGCCGCCGTCGTGCCCGGAGATCAGGATGACGTCGGCCTTGAGCTTGGCCACGCCCGCCGCGACGGTGCCCACGCCCACCTCGCTGACCAGCTTGACGTGCACCCGGGCGGCCGGGTTGACGCACTTCAGGTCGTGGACGAGCTGGGCCAGGTCCTCGATGGAGTAGATGTCGTGGTGCGGCGGCGGGGAGATCAGGCCGACGCCGGGGGTGGCGTGCCGGGTGCGGGCGATCCACGGCCAGACCTTGTTGCCTGGTAGCTGCCCGCCCTCGCCGGGCTTCGCGCCCTGCGCCATCTTGATCTGGAGGTCGTCGGCGTTGACGAGGTATTCGCTTGTCACGCCGAACCGGCCGCTGGCGATCTGCTTGACCGCGGAGCGCCGCGCCGGGTCGTGCAGCCGCTCGACGTCCTCGCCGCCCTCGCCGGTGTTGGACTTGCCGCCGAGCCGGTTCATCGCGATGGCGAGCGTCTCGTGCGCCTCCGCCGAGATCGACCCGTACGACATGGCGCCGGTGGCGAAGCGCTTGACGATCTCGGAGGCCGGCTCGACCTCGTCCAGCGGCACCGCCGGGCGTACGCCGGTGCGCAGCGTGAACAGCCCGCGCAGCGAGCCCGCCTGCGCGGCCAGCTCGTCCACCTTGGCGGTGTACTGCCGGAACACGTCGTACTGGCGGCTGCGGGTGGCGTGCTGGAGCAGGAAGACCGTCTCCGGGTTGAACAGGTGCAGTTCGCCCTCGCGGCGCCACTGGTACTCGCCGCCGACCTCCAGCCGGTCGGTGGCCTGCGCGCCCGGTGCCGGCCAGGCCCGCGCGTGCCGGGCCGCCACCTCGGCGTGGATCTCGTTCAGGCCGATGCCGCCGATGGTGCTCGGGGTGCCCCGGAAGTACCTGTGGACCAGGCGGGTGTCCAGGCCGACCGCCTCGAAGACCTGCGCGCCGCAGTACGACGACACGGTCGAGATGCCCATCTTGGACATGATCTTCAGGACGCCCTTGCCGAGCGCCTTGACGTAGTTGCGGACGGCCTTGACCCGGTCCACGCCGGCCAGCACGCCGGTGGAGATCATGTCCTCCACCGACTCGAAGGCCAGGTACGGGTTGACCGCCGCCGCGCCGTACCCGATCAGCACCGCCGCGTGGTGCACCTCGCGGCAGTCGCCGGACTCGACGATCAGCGCCACCTGGGTACGGGTCTGCTCGCGGACCAGGTGCTGGTGCACCGCGGCGGTGAGCAGCAGCGACGGGATCGGCGCCAGGTCGGCGTTGGAGTCCCGGTCGGAGAGCACCAGGATGCGGACGCCGTCCTCGATCGCCTCGGACACGTGCCGGCAGATCTCGGTCAGCCGCGCCTTGATGCCGGCGCCGCCGTCGCGCAGGCGGTAGAGCCCGGAGACCCGGACCGCCTTGAAGCCGGGCAGGTCGCCGTCCTCGTCGATGGACAGGATCTTGGCCAGCTCGTCGTTGTCGATCACCGGGTACGGCAGCACGATCTGCCGGCAGCTCGCCGGGCCCGGGTCGAGCAGGTTGCCCTCCGGCCCGATGGTGGACGCCAGGCTGGTCACCAGCTCCTCCCGGATGGCGTCCAGCGGCGGGTTGGTGACCTGCGCGAAGAGCTGATGGAAGTAGTCGTAGAGCAGACGCGGCCGGGTGGACAGCGGGGCGATCGGCGTGTCCGTGCCCATCGAGCCGATCGGCTCGGCGCCGCTGCGGGCCATCGGGCCGAGCAGGATCTTCAGCTCCTCCTCGGTGTAGCCGAACGTCTGCTGGCGGCGGCGTACCGAGTCGTGGGTGTAGACGGTGTGCTCGCGCGGCGGCAGGTCGTCCAGCTCGATCAGGCCGGCGTGCAGCCACTCCTGGTACGGCTGCTCGGCGGCCAGCTCGGTCTTGATCTCGTCGTCGGAGACGATCCGGCCGTTGACGGTGTCGACAAGGAACATCTTGCCCGGCTGGAGGCGGCCCTTGGCGACCACGGTGGCCGGGTCGAGGTCGAGCACGCCCGCCTCGCTACCGAGCACCACCAGGCCGTCGGCGGTGTGCCACCAGCGGCCCGGGCGCAGGCCGTTGCGGTCCAGCACCGCGCCGACGATCTCGCCGTCGGTGAACGCGACGGACGCCGGGCCGTCCCACGGCTCCATCAGGCTGGCGTGGAAGCGGTAGAACGCGCGCTTGTCGGCGCGCATGTCCGGGTCGTTCTCCCACGCCTCGGGGATCATCATGAGCACCGCGTGCGGGAGGCTCCGCCCGGCCAGGTGCAGCAGTTCGAGCACCTCGTCGAAGTTGGCCGAGTCGGACGCCGCGGGTGTGCACACCGGGAAGACCCGGCGGATGTTGCCCGGAATGCTCGGGCTGCGCAGCAGCGCCTCGCGGGCCTGCATCCAGTTCCGGTTGCCGCGGATCGTGTTGATCTCGCCGTTGTGCGCGATGAAGCGGTACGGGTGCGCCAGCGGCCAGGACGGGAACGTGTTCGTGGAGAAGCGCGAGTGCACCAGCGCGATGGCGCTGACCACCCGCTCGTCGGTCAGCTCCGGGTAGAAGGCCGGGAGCTGGTCCGGGGTGAGCATGCCCTTCCACACCATGGTGCGGCCGGACAGCGACGGGAAGTACGCCGGCACGCCCCGCTCGGCGGTCTCCCGCTCGACCTGCTTGCGCAGGCAGAACGCCACCCGGTCCAGGTCGAGCCCGGTCAGCGGGGAGCCGGCCGGGCCGTCCGGCGAGCCGGTCAGCCGGTGCGCGGCCACGAACAGCTGCCGGACCCGGGGCATCGCCGCGAGCGCGGTCTCGCCCAGGCCGGACGGGTCGGTCGGCACCTCGCGCCAGCCGAGCACGTCGGCGCCCTCGACCAGCGCGTACTTGTCGACCACCTGGCGGGCGCGGGCCTCGGCCGCGTCGTCGTCGGGCAGGAACACCAGGCCGGTGGCGTACTGGCCGGCCGGGGGCAGCGGGAAGTCGACGATGCCGCGCAGGAACGCGTCCGGCACCTGGATCATGATGCCGGCGCCGTCCCCGGTGTTGTGCTCCGCGCCCCGGGCGCCCCGGTGGTCCAGCCGGCACAGCGCCCCGAGGCCGTTCGCGACGACCTGGTGCGAGCGCCGCCCGTGCAGGTCGGCCACGAAGGCCACACCGCAGGCGTCGTGCTCGTACGCGGGGTCGTAGAGCCCGGTCGCCTGTGGGGCCGACTGCGGGCTGTGAGGGTACGGAAAGGCCACCGGGCCTCCTGTCGTCACTCAGGATGGATCATGATGGGGACGACGTCGGCCCTCTGCGGTTTATTGAGTCTACGTTAGGGCTTCCGGCGCAAGGCCAGTTCAGATTGATCACACTTCCAGATGCTGGGACGTGTAGTCTCGCGCGGTGGATCTCGCACGCGCTGACGTACTCGACCGGTTGGAGCGGTTCTACGACGCGGTGCCCCGCGACGGGGCCCGGACCGAGGATTACGGCGCCCTGGTGCTGTTCGTCCGCGACGGGGACGGCTGGCCGTTCTACGCCCGGCCCCGGATCGACGCCACCGAGCGTCCCACGCTCGCCGACGTGACAGCGGTCCGCGCCCGGCAGCGGGAGCTGGGCCTGCCGGAGGCGTTCGAGTGGGTGCACGAGCACCAGCCCGACCTGCTGGCGGTGGCCCGCTCGGCCGGGCTCAGCGTGCTGGAGGCGCCGCTGATGCTGCTGGAGCCGGAGCGGCTGCCCGATCCGGGGACGTTCAGCGACGTACCGGTGCGGGTGCTGGACCCCGGCGACCCCGGCTTCGCGGCGGACATCGCGCTGCGACGGGCCGTCGCGGCGGTCGGCTTCGCCAACGGCGGCACCGCGCGCGGCGACGCCGGACCGGCCGAGCGGGACGCCGCCCTCGCCCAGCTGGACGTGGCGGCGCTGGAGGAGGAGGCGACCCGGGTCGCCGACGGGCGGCGTATCTCGGTGCTCGCCGAGACGCTCGACGAGGGCGCGCTCGCCAGCGGGATGGCGATGCGGGTCGACGACGTGGCGGAGATCGCCGGGGTGGCCACGCTGCCGTCCGCCCGGCAGCGCGGACTGGGCGCGGCGGTGACCGCCACGCTCGCGCGGGAGCTGCGCGCCGCCGGCACCGACCTGATCTTCCTGAGCGCCGGCAGCGAGGACATCGCCCGCGTCTACCTGCGGGTCGGATTCCGCCGGATCGGCACCGCCTGCATCGCCGAGCCCGCCGCCGTCATCTGACTACTTACCCGGCTGTCGGGTCGGGCCGGTCGCCCGGGGACCGCGCCGACTGAGGGCCGGGCCGCCGGGGAGCCGGGCCGCCCGAGGGACGTCCGCACGCGGACAGGCCGCGCGCGGACGGTCAGGACGGCGGCTGCCAGGCGGCGGCCGCCGCGGCGGCGGTGTTGCGCAGGCGCGGGCTGATCGTGCCCAGAGCCGCGTCCCGCGCGCGCAGCGCCAGCCGGCCCCGGGCCTGCAGGACCGCCGACATCCGCCGGGTCTGCCGGACCATCGTGGCCGCGCGGGGGCGGCGCAACCTGTCGTACGCGGTCACCGCGTCAGGCAGCCGCGACTCCCGTAGCAGCCCGGCCAGCGTCGCGGCGTCCTCGAACGCCAGGCAGGCGCCCTGGCCGAGGTGCGGCGGCATGGCGTGCGCGGCGTCGCCGAGCAGCACCACGCCGCCCGGACCGGCCGGGAAGCCGTACGCCTTCGGTAGCGGGCGCAGCTCGCGGATCTCCTGCTGGACGACGTCCTCCGGGTCGGTCGCCTCCAGCAGCGTGCCGATCGGGGCGGGCCAGCCCGCGAACCAGCGCTTCAGCAGCGCGAGCTGGATCTCCGGCGGCTCGGGGCGGGGCGCGCCCGCGGCGGTGGCGACCCAGTAGACGCCGCCCCGGCGGGACGCGCCCGCGGTGCCCCGCTCGCCGAGCGAGGCGGCCAGGAAGCGGTATCCGGCACCGAGCGTCTCGCCGTGCACCGGCTGGTCGTCGGGCAGCTGCGGGGCCCGGTACCAGGGGATGACCGCCCGCCAGGCCGCGCACCCGGAGCTGACCACGGCGGTCTCCGGGGCGAGGTGCCGCCGGATCTCGCTGTCGGTGCCGTCGGCGGCCACCACCAGGTCCGCCTCGTAGGTGTGCCGGCCGTCGCCCACCGCCGGGCGCTCGCCCGACGCCGCGCGTACGGTCCGCACTGTCACCCCGGTACGCAGCTCGACCCGGTCACCCAGGCCGGCGATCAGCGCGTCGTGCAGGTCCTCCCGGTGCACCACCACCGGCATCCGCTCGGCCGGCGTGGACCGGGCCTGCACCAGCCAGTGCCCGTCCGGGCGGCGCACGCCACCGTCGGGCAGCGGGGTGGCGATCGCGTCGAGCCCGTCGCCCAGACCGAGGGCGCGCAGCGCGCGTACCCCGTTGGGCCAGAGCACCACGGCGGTCGCCTCCGGGCGGACCCGGTCGGCGCGTTCCAGCAGCGTGACCTGCCAGCCCGACCGGGCCAGCACACCGGCCGCCGCCATTCCGCCGAGGCCGGCGCCGACCACCACCGCGCTGCGCATGACTCCCCCGCTCAGCTGTCCCGGTCCGCCGGGCGCCCGCCGCTGTCGGCCCGGCCGGCGTTCGTGCGCTCCGCGTCGGCCCGCTCCGGGTCCGTGTCGTCGCCGTCCGCGTCCGCGCGGCCGGTGGCGTCCGCACCCTCGGTGGCGGCGGAGCCGGTGCTCGCGCGTCCGGCCTCGTCCGCGTCGTCCGTGGCGGCGTCGGCCCCGGTGGTGACCTCCGGCCGTTCGTCGTCGACCGGGGGCAGCACACCGGTCTGCCGGTACGCGTCGAACTGTTCCTCGGTCACCACCCGGTAGCCCTCGGGCGCGGCCGGCCGTTCGGCGGCCTCCCGGGCGGAGAGGTCCACCTGGGACACGTCCCCGGCCGGGCCGGTCGCAATGGCCGGCTCGCCCACCGGCACCAGGTATTCGCGGGGACCGCGGACCCGGATGAAGTAGGCGAGCGCGCCGAGGAAGACCAGCGCGGCGGTCCAGACGTTGAGGCGTACGCCGAGGATCAGGTTCGCCTCGTCGGTGCGCATCAGCTCGATCCAGAACCGGCCCGCCGTGTAGCCCATCACGTAGAGCGCGAACGCCCGGCCGCGGCCGAGCCGCAGACGACGGTCGAGGAACAGCACCAGCGCGGCGACGCCGACGTTCCAGAGCGCCTCGTAGAGGAACGTCGGGTGGTAGAGCCCGGGCTGGAGCACCGGGTTGCCGGCGTCGTCGCGCAGCGCGTGACCCGGGTTGTCCGGGTCCATCACGTGCACTTCCAGGCCCCACGGCAGCGTGGTCCGCCCGCCGTACAGCTCGTTGTTGAACCAGTTGCCCAGGCGGCCGACAGCCTGCGCCAAAGGCAGACCCGGCGCCAGCGCGTCGGCGATCACGGTGAACGGGATGCCGAGCTGCCGCGCGGCGAGCCACGCGCCGACCGCGCCACCGGCCACCGCGCCCCAGATGCCGAGGCCGCCCTCCCAGATGTAGAGCGCCTTGATCGGCTCACCGCCGGCGCCGAAGTATTTCTCCGGCGAGGTGATCACGTGGTAGATCCGCGCGCCGATGATGCCCGCGGGCACGGCCCAGACGGCGATGTCGAGCACCGCGCCCGGCGCCACACCGCGGCGGCGCAGCCGGTACTCGGTGACCACGCAGGCCACCACGATGCCGAGGATGATGCAGAGCGCGTACGCCCGGATCGGAACCGGACCGAGCTGCCAGACGGCGGTGCTGGGGCTGGGCATGGCCGCCAGTGGGGTCATCGGGGCGAGGGTCACGGGTGCACACGGTACCGGTGCGGACTGTGTGTGCGGCACCCCGGGCCGCCTGCCGCGCGGGTCGGATGACTTCTGTTTTGCACGGTCGTAGGCTGTTTGTCCATGAGCCCGCTCACCTGGGCGGTCGCCGCTGTCGTCACCGACGGGTCCGGCCGGCTGCTGCTCTGCCGCCGGTCCGAGGGGGCCCGGCGCTGGGGCCTGCCGGGCGGGCGGCTGCGTCACGACGAGAGCCCGGCGGACGCCGTCGTCCGGGCGGTCCGTGCGGAGACCGGCTGGGCGGTGACGCCGGTCGACCTGGTCGGCCTCTACCGGGTCACCGACCCGCAGGCGCCTTCGCCGTCGGCCGGGCGCTGCGGCGGGCGGCCGGACGTGCTGGTGCACGTGTTCCGCGCCGCGCCGGCCGGCGCCGAGCCCGCGGGCGATCCGGTGGCCGGGTGCCTGCCGCGGTGGTGGCCGCCGCAGGAACTGCCCGACGTGCTGACCCCCGCCACGCGCGCGGCGGTCGCGGACGCGCTCGCCGGTCGCGCCGGCGTGCTGCGGCACACGACCGCCGCCGACGCGCTCACGCCACCCGGCGACGGGCCGCCCGCCCCGCCCGGCCAGCGCGCGTCCGAGCAGGCCGACAGCAGTAGCCGCTGACCACCCTCCCGCTCACGCGGAACGCCTTCAAGATCTTGGTAGGTTTCGGCCCCTGTGAGGGCCGTTTCGTACCAGGATCTCGGGCGGCCGGGTCGCGCTCGCGCATGATCGATACCAGTTCGGCGCAGTGGCGAGGTCCTGGCGTCTATGACCACGCCAGCTCGGCGTAACGGAGTCGATCAAGGGCATGGCGAGCCGGCGGTCAGCGGGCCGGGTTGCGGACGCCCTCGGCGAGTTCGGCGCTGAGCTTGCGCAGCGCGGTCAGGCCGGCAGCCTGGTCCGGAGCGTCCAGCACGCAGCGGACCAGCGCGCTGCCCACGATCACCGCGTCGGCGTACCCGGCGACTGTGGCGGCCTGCGCGCCGGTGCCGACGCCCAGCCCGACGCCGACCGGGATGTCGGTGACCTCGCGCAGCCGGGAGACCAGGATCGGTGCCGCCTCGGAGGTCTGCGCGCGGGCGCCGGTGACGCCCATGATCGCGGTGGCGTAGACGAAGCCGCGGCAGTGCTCGACTGTCATCCGCAGCCGCGCGTCGGTCGAGGACGGCGAGACCAGGAACGTGCGGTCCAGGCCGTGCGCGTCGGAGGCGGCCAGCCACTCGGCGGCCTCGTCCGGGATCAGGTCCGGCGTGATCAGGCCGGTGCCACCGGCGGCGGCCATGTCGCGGGCGAACGCGTCCACGCCGTACTGCTCGATCGGGTTCCAGTAGGTCATGGTGACCACGCTCGCCCCGGTCGCCGCGACCGCCTCGACGACGCGCAGCGCGTCGGCGACGCGGACACCGCCGGCGAGCGCGATGTCGCTCGCCTTCTGGATGACCGGGCCGTCCATCACCGGGTCGGAGTACGGGATCTCCACCTCGATGACGTCCACGCCCGCCTCGACCATGGCCTTCATGGCGGCGATGCTGCCCTCGACGGTCGGGAAGCCCGCCGGCATGCAGCCGACCAGCACCGCCCGCCCGTCCGCCCGCGCCTTGTCGAAGGCGACCCCGATGCGGCTCACGCTGTCACTCCTTGTCGAGGATGCCGAAGTACGCGCCGGCGGTGTGCACGTCCTTGTCGCCCCGCCCGGACAGGTTGACCACGATCACCGGCTCCCGGCCCAGCTCCTCGGCGAGCCGGGGGGCGATCGCGCGGGCGCCGGCGAGCGCGTGCGCGCTCTCGATCGCCGGGATCACGCCCTCGGTGCGGCAGAGCAGCTCGAACGCGGCCATCGCGTCGGCGTCGTCGACCGGCAGGTAGGTGGCCCGGCCGGTGTCGTGCAGCCAGGCGTGCTCCGGCCCGACGCCCGGGTAGTCCAGGCCGGCCGAGATCGAGTGCGACTCGACGGTCTGGCCGTCGGCGTCCTGGAGGACGTACGTGCGGGTGCCGTGCAGCACGCCGGACGAGCCGCCGGTGATGCTGGCGGCGTGCCGGCCGGTGTCGACGCCCTCGCCGCCGGCCTCGAAGCCGTAGAGCCGGACCCCGGCGTCCGGCACGAACGCGTGGAAGATGCCCAGCGCGTTGGAGCCGCCGCCGACGCAGGCCGCCACCGCGTCCGGCAGCGCGCCGGTCAGGTCCAGGCACTGCCGGCGCGCCTCCTCGCCGATGCCGCGCACGAAGTCGCGGACCATCTCCGGGAACGGGTGCGGCCCGGCGGCGGTGCCGATCAGGTAGTGGGTGCTGTCGACGTTGGCGACCCAGTCCCGCATCGCCTCGTTCATCGCGTCCTTGAGCGTGCGCGAGCCGGTGGTCACCGGGACGACGGTGGCGCCGAGCATCCGCATCCGCGCCACGTTCAGCGCCTGCCGCTCGGTGTCCACCTGGCCCATGTAGACGACGCATTCCAGGTCGAACAGCGCGGCGGCGGTGGCGGTGGCGACGCCGTGCTGGCCGGCGCCGGTCTCCGCGATGACCCGCCGCTTGCCCATCCGCCTGGTGAGCAGCGCCTGGCCCAGCACGTTGCGGACCTTGTGCGCGCCGGTGTGGTTGAGGTCCTCCCGCTTGAGCAGGACCCGCGCGCCGATCTGCGCGGAGAACCGCCGGGCCTCGTAGAGCATCGAGGGCGTGCCGGCGTAGTCGCGCAGCAGCGCGTCGAACTCGGCGAGGAAGTCCTCGTCGCCCATCGCCTTCCGGTACGCCGCGTCCAGCTCGTCGAGCGCGGCGACGAGCGCCTCGGGGACGAACCGGCCGCCGAACCGGCCGAAGTGACCGGCGGCGTCGGGGACCTGGCCGGTTGCGGGTGCGGCGCTCATCGCGGGCGTCCTCTCGGATCGGGTGCCCGGCGGCTCAGCGCACCGGGCGGGGCGTGGCCGGGTGGTTACCGGCGTTGACCAGCTCGGCGACGGCTTCGCGCGGGCTCTTCTGGGTGACCAGGCCCTCGCCCACCAGCACGGCGTCGGCGCCGGCGGAGGCGTACCGGATCAGGTCGTGCGGACCGCGCACCCCGGACTCGGCGATCTTGACGACGCTGCTGGGCAGGCCGGGCGCGATCCGCTCGAACACGGAGCGGTCGACCTCCAGGGTACGCAGGTCGCGGGCGTTCACGCCGATGACCTGCGCGCCGGCCTCCAGGGCGCGGTCCGCCTCCTCCTCGGTGTGCACCTCGACCAGCGCGGTCATGCCGAGCGACTCGATCCGCTCCAGCAGCCCGACCAGCACGTTCTGCTCCAGCGCGGCCACGATCAGCAGCACCAGGTCGGCGCCGTGCGCGCGGGCCTCGTGCACCTGGTAGCTGGAGACCACGAAGTCCTTGCGCAGCACCGGCACGTTCACCGCGGCCCGCACCGCGGCGAGGTCGTCGAGCGACCCGCCGAACCAGCGGCCCTCGGTCAGCACGCTGATCGCCCGCGCGCCACCGGCCGCGTAGTCACCGGCCAGGTCGGCCGGGTCGGCGATCTCGGCCAGCCGCCCCTTGGACGGCGACGAGCGCTTCACCTCGGCGATCACGGCCACGCCGGGGCGGCGCAGGGCCGCGTACGCGTCGAGCGGTGGCGGCGCGGCGGCGGCCAGTTCACGGATCCGCTCCAGCGGAACCTGCTCCTGGCGCCGGGCCACGTCCTCGCGCACGCCGGCCAGGATCTCGTCGAGCACCCCTGCGGACGGCGCCGCTCCGGCGTCGTCCCCCTCCGCGTGCGCATGCTCAGCAGTCACCAACGGACTCCCCTCTCCGGGCGTCATGGGCCGATGCTAGGGGGCGCCACCTGGCGACGAGTGCCGGGGGGTATGGCGCACCTCACGACATGGGCTGTGGCATGATGGCCGACTTCTGGTGAACGCCATGTCACGCAGCGCCACCGCTGGCATCGACCGTCACCCATCCCCTATCTCACCACGATCGTTCCGGCCCCGCAGGACGGGTTCCGGCCGTGGGCTGTGACCAAGCTCAAGGACCTCCGGCCCTGCCCAGGTCGTCCCCGGTGCGACAGCGTTGACCTGTGCTTCACGGCGGCGAAACGTCCGCCCGGAAGCATCGTCGTCGGGCACACTCGACGGCGGCGGCTGCCGACCGTCGCCAACGATCTCGTATGGGGTGACCATGAGCGCCAACGGGCCGACCCAGACCATCGGCTTGACCACCATCTCCCGTACCGTCGCCTCCCTCGCCGTCGGCGTGGTGGACACGCTCGAACGCGCGGTCGCCGGCGACGGCCGGACGCGTACCGCCCGCGGCAACGCCTGGGAGGCGGTCTGCGCCGACCGGGCCCGCGCCGCCCAGCGCCGCGAGCTGGAGCGGCTGGTGGCCGAGCTGGCCGCCGCGCGGGCCGCGGCCCGGCAGCGGCGCGACGCCCGCGAGGCGCAGCCGGTCAGCTGACCGTCGGGTCCTCGCCCCGGTCCAGCGCGTCCCACGCGTCCCGGGTGCCACGCTCGACGGCCGGCCGGCCGGGCTCGTCCGCCGGGGCGGACCGCCGCTCGTACCGGGCGCCCATCGCCGGCCAGCCGTCGCCGCGCAGCGCGGTGAACGCGCCGCCGGCCGCCAGCGCCAGGCCGCCGGCCAGCACCAGCGCAGGCCACTGCCGGCTCACCCCGGCCTCGGTCAGGCCGATCCCGCCGCCGACCGTCACGGCCACGCCGACACCGGCCAGCAGCACGCCCAGCAGCCGGCGCAGCCGGCCCCGGGTGGCGAGCACCGCGCCACCGCCGGCGAGTCCCACGTAGGTCAGCGCCAGCACCCAGGGCAGCAGGTCCGTGCCGGTGCGCTCGGCCCGCCCGGACGGCAGCGACCCCCGGGCGGTCACCTCCACCGCCCAGGTCCGGGTCACCGCCCAGCAGGCCAGGCCCGCGCCGGCCAGGCAGAGCAGCACCGCGTACGCGAGTTCGCGCCGGCCGCGGGCCGCCGGCGCGGTGGTGCCGGGCGCGCTCACCGGGCCGCCCGCAGCGTCTCGGCGGCCGCGATGGCGGCGAGGACGGCGGCGGCCTTGCTCCGCGTCTCCTGGTCCTCGGCGGCGGGGTCGGAATCGGCCACGATCCCGGCGCCGGCCTGCACGTACGCGCGGCCGTCGCGAATCAGCGCGGTCCGGATCGCGATGGCCATGTCCAGGTCGCCGCCGAAGGCGAAGTAGCCGACGGTGCCGCCGTAGACGCCGCGCCGCACCGGCTCCAGCTCCTCGATGATCTCCATGGCGCGCACCTTGGGCGCGCCGCTGAGCGTCCCGGCCGGGAACGTCGCGGCCAGCGCGTCGAACGCGGTGCGGTCGTCGCGCAGCTCGCCGACGACAGTGGAGACGATGTGCATGACGTGGCTGTACCGCTCGATGGTGGCGAACTCGGGCACCTCGACGGTGCCCGGCCGGCACACCCGGCCCAGGTCGTTGCGGCCCAGGTCGACGAGCATCACGTGCTCGGCGCGTTCCTTGGGGTCGGCGAGCAGCTCGGCGGCGAGCTTCGCGTCGCCGTCCGGGGAGCCGCCGCGCGGCCGGGTGCCGGCGATGGGGTGCAGCAGCGCCCGCCGCCGCCCGTCCGGCCCGGCGCTGACCTTGAGGTGCGCCTCGGGGGACGACCCGACGATGTCGAAGCCGTCGAAGCGCAGCAGGTACATGTACGGGCTGGGGTTCGTGGTGCGCAGCACCCGGTAGACGTCGAGCGGGTCGGCGTCGGTGGGGCGCTCGAAGCGCTGGCTGAGCACGATCTGGAAGCACTCGCCGGCCCGGATCGCCTCCTTGGCCGCCTCCACCGCCTCCGGGTAGCCGCCCTCCGGGGTGCGGCTGACCACCTCGCCGACGCCGGGCCGGCCGACTGTCGAGACCATGGGCGGAATCGGTCGGGACAACGCTGTGGTCATCGCGTCGAGGCGGCCGACGGCGTGGTGGTACGCGGCCTCGACCCGCTCCGCCCGGCCGGGGTCGTCCAGCGGCGGCAGCACCGCGTTGGCGACCAGGATCGCGGACCCCTCGTAGTGGTCAAGGACCACCAGGTCGGTCGCGAGCATCATGCCCAGCTCGGGCACGTCCAGTTCGTCCTCGGTCAGCTCGGGCAGGCGCTCGAAGCGGCGGACCAGGTCGTACCCGAGGTAGCCGACCAGGCCGCCGGTCAGCGGCGGCATGTCACCGGCCGGATCCCAGCCCGGCCCGGCGAGCGCGGCGACTGTCTCGCGCAGCACGGTGACCGGGTCGCCGCCGGTGGGCACGCCCGCCGGTGGCGTGCCGGTCCAGCTCGCCGCGCCGTCGCGCTCGGTGAGCGTGGCGCTGCTGCGGACGCCGATGAAGGAGTAGCGCGACCAGGCCGTGCCGGCCGAGCCGACGCCCTGCTCGGCGGACTCCAGCAGGAACGTGCCGGGGCCGCCGGCCAGCTTGCGGTAGACCCCGACCGGCGTCTCCGCGTCGGCGAGCAGCCGCCGGGTCACCGGCACGACCCGCCAGCGGGCGGCCAGGTCGGCGAAGGTGGTCCGGTCCGGGCTGACCGTGCCGTCGGTCACGGGGTCGCCTCCGGGGAGCTGACCGGCAGTTCGGTGAAGAAGCAGGTGCGCTGCCCGGTGTGGCAGGCCGCCCCGACCTGCTCCACGCTGACCAGCAGCGCGTCGCCGTCGCAGTCGAGCGCCACCGAGCGGACGTACTGGTGGTTGCCCGAGGTGGCGCCCTTGACCCAGTACTCGCCGCGGCTGCGCGACCAGTAGGTGGCCCGGCCGGTGGTGAGCGTGCGGTGCAGCGCCTCGTCGTCCATCCAGGCGACCATCAGCACCTCGCCCGAGTCGTGGGCGCGGACCACGGCGGCGACCAGGCCGTCCGGGGTGCGGCGGAGCTTGGCCGCGACGGCCGGGTCGAGCCGGGAGGGACGGGCCGGTCCGGGAGCGGGGGCGCCGGTCAGCGGCGCGTCAGGGGCGGGCACGGTTGACCATTCTCCCGCACGCGGCCCGGGCACCGCCGACGTGTCCCGGGAGGCGGGCGTCACCGTCCCCAGCGCCCGGCCCAACCGGCCGAGGTAGCGGTCCACCCGGCCGTCGACCAGCGCCTCGGCCAGGTCCGCCCCGTGGGTGGCGGCGATCTCGTCGGCGTACGGGCGGATCAGCGGCAGGATGCCGGTGACCAGCCGTCCGGCGGCGGCGCCGACCTCGGCCGGGTCGCCGGCGCGCAGCCCGAGGCAGAGCAGCATGTCGTGGCGGTAGCCGGACGGGGCGACCGGCAGGTCCAGCGCGGCGGTCAGGGCGGCCCGGCGGGACACCACGCGCACGCTCGGGTTGGCCGGCCGCAGCACCGAGGGGCAGAGCCGGGCCAGGTCGGCCGCGGCGAGCCGGACCCCGACCGGGTCGTCGGCCACACGGGCCGCGGCGACCTTGCCCAGCGTCGCGATCAGCTCCTCCAGGCGCGGCTCGTCGGCGGGCTGGCAGAGCACCGGCAGGTCGATCCGGCGGCGCCATTCCGGTACGGCCCACAGCAGCCGGGCGGGCGCGGTGACCGGGAGGCCGAACGCCCAGTCGGCGGGCTGGCCCAGCCGGCGCACCCACGAGCGGACGTCACGGGCGGCCACCGACACGTGCACGAGGCGGCCGGCGAACTCGGTCAGGTACGCCCGCCGGGCCGCGTACGGCGTGCCGCGGCGGGACGCTGCCTGCCGGGTGCCCGTGCCGGCGGTCCGTCCGTCGTCGGCGACCACGAGCACGTCCACGTCCACGTCGCTGTGCTCGGTGGCGGCCCGCCGGGCATGGCTGCCGCGCAGCATGATCCCGACGACCGGCCGGTCGGCGGCCTGCCGCAGGCGGGCGGCCCAGTCGTCGAGGAACGCGGTGTCGGGCAACTGCGCTGGACCCACGGCGCCATGGTGCCGAAATCCGATCTTCACCGCAATGACCGTTGCCGGACCCACTGTCCGCCACTGGGGCGTTCAGCCTGATTCCTCCTCGGCCCGGCGGTACGCGTCGATCTTGTGTTCGAGGACCTTCAGGTCCTCCTCCAGCTCGGCCATCCGGGCCAGCACGCGGGCCCGGTGCGCCTCGAACAGCGCCCGCCGCGCGCCGAGCGTGCTGTCCCCGTGCCGGGCCAGTTCGGCGTAGCGGCGCATGTCGCGAACCGGCATCCCGGTGCGCCGCAGCCGGGTGAGCAGGAACAGCCAGTTGACGTCGGACTCGGTGTAGCGCCGGCGGCCCGACGAGTCCCGCCCGACGCGGCCCACCAGGCCCTCCTGCTCGTACCAGCGCAGCGTGTAGGTGGTCAGGCCGACCCGTTCCGCCGCCTCACCCACGGTGAGGCTCATCTCCCGCGTGCTGATGTCCACGCCCTCCAGGCTTCCAGTTCGAGCGCACTCGAAGTCAAGTCCCTCATTGCCAGGCGCACGCAATTCACCTACCGTTGAGTTCAACGGGTGATGAATTGATGGAGGCGAGCATGGACGACGCGGTGTCGGTCCGCGAGCTGGTGGTCGACCGGGGCGGGCGGCGGGTGCTGCACGGCATCAGCTGCGAGGTGCCCCGGGGCACGGTGACCGGGCTGCTCGGGCCCAGCGGCAGCGGCAAGACCACGCTGATGCGCGCGGTGGTCGGCGTGCAGACGGTCGGCTCCGGCACCGTCGACGTGCTCGGCCGCCCGGCCGGCTCGGCCGACCTGCGCCGCCGGGTGGGCTACCTGACCCAGGCCCCGAGCGTCTACGCCGACCTGACGGTGCGGGAGAACGCCCGCTACTTCGCGGTGCTCCAGGGCCGGGGCCGCGCCGAGGCCGACCGCGCGGTGGCCGACGTAGGCCTCGCCGAGGCGGCCGACCAGCTCGTCGGCACGCTCTCCGGCGGCCAGCGCAGCCGCGCCTCGCTCGCCTGCGCGCTCGTCGGCGAACCCGAGCTGGTGATCCTCGACGAACCGACAGTCGGCCAGGACCCGGTGCTGCGGGCCGACCTGTGGGCCCGGTTCCACGCCATGGCCGCGAACGGCACCACGCTGCTGGTCTCCAGCCACGTGATGGACGAGGCCGCCCGCTGCGACCGGCTGTTGCTGATCCGCGAGGGACGGCTGGTCGCCGACGACACCCCGGCCGCGGTCCGCGCCGCCACCGGGACCGACGACCTGGAGGAGGCGTTCCTGCGCCTGATCCGCGACGCCGAGGGAGAGGCGCGATGAACGGACGGATCCTGGCCGCCACCACCGGGCGCATCCTGCGCCAGCTCCGGCACGACCGGCGGACCGTGGCGCTGCTCGTGGTGGTGCCGTCGGTGCTGCTCACGCTCGTCTACTTCATGTACGTCGACCAGCCCGCCCCGCCCGGCGGGCCCAGTACGTTCGACCGGGTGGCCCTGATCATGCTGGGCTTCTTCCCGTTCATCATCATGTTCCTGGTGACCAGCATCGCCATGCTCCGCGAGCGCACCACGGGCACGCTGGAGCGTCTGCTCACCACGCCGCTGGGCAAGCTCGACCTGCTGTTCGGCTACGGCATCGCGTTCGGCCTGGCCGGGGTGCTCCAGTCCACAGTCGCCTCGGTCGTCGCGTACCGGGTGTTCGGGCTGGAGACCGCGGGCAGCGCATGGCTGGTCGTGCTGATCGCCGGGGTGAACGCGGTGCTCGCGGTGGCGCTCGGGCTGTTCTGCTCGGCGTTCGCCCGCACCGAGTTCCAGGCGGTCCAGTTCATGCCGGTGGTGGTGGCGCCGCAACTGCTGCTGTGCGGCCTGTTCGTGCCGCGCGGCGAGATGGCCGGCTGGCTCCAGGCGGTCAGCGACGTGCTGCCGCTGTCGTACGCGGTCGAGGCGTTGCAGGAGGTCGGCGCGCACGCCGAACCGACCGGGACGATGTGGCGGGACCTGGCGATCGTGGCCGGGGCGGCGGTGGCGGCGCTGGTGCTGGCCGCCGCGACGCTGCGCCGGCGCAGCGGGTGAACGCGCGGCGCACCGGGCGGCGGCCCGGCACTCCGGACACCCGCGAGGCCATCCTCGCCGCGGCGCGGGAGGCGTTCGCCGAACGCGGCTTCGACGCCGCGTCGATCCGGGCCATCGCCGCCGCGGCCGGCGTGGACCCGGCGCTCGTGCACCACTACTTCGGCGGCAAGGAGGAGCTGTTCCGGGCCGCGACGGCGTTCCCGGCCGACCCGGGACGGCTGCTGCCGGCGGTGCTCGCCGGCGGCCCGGACGCGCTCGGCGAGCGGATGGTCCGGGTGTTCCTGGAGGTCTGGGACTCCCCCACCGGCACGGCGGCGGTGGCGCTGCTGCGGTCGGCGGTGAGCAACGACTGGACCGCGCGCCTGCTGCGCGAGTTCCTGGTCACGCAGGTGCTGCGCCGGGTGCTCGACCAGCTCGACGTCGACCCGGCGCAGCGCGCGCTGCGCGGCGGGCTGGTCGCCACGCAGCTCGCCGGGCTGGCCATGATGCGGTACGTGCTCCGCCTCGACGCGGTCGCCACGGCCGAGCCGGCGACGCTGGTGGCAGCCATCGGCCCGACGGTCCAGCGGTACCTCACCGGCGACATCACCTGAGCCGGCCCGGCCGACGGCTCCGACGGCCGGGACCGCGCTGCTCGGGCAGCCGGGCCGGCGCTGCTCAGGCGGCGGCCCGGGGGCAGAGCATCGGGTGCAGCAGACGGGACAGCTCCGCCACGTCGGCGACGGGCCGGGGGAAGGCCAGCCGGGCCCGCCGGGTCGCGCCGGGCCGCCCGTGCGCGACCAGCAGCCCGTACCTGTCGATCCGGACCACCTGCGGCGTCTGGTCGCCGGGCAGGTCCAGCCGCCGCCGCAGGTAGTCGCCGACCTGCTCGGCGTGGTGGTCGGCCAGGTCGGCGAGGAGGTCGGCCTCGACCGGGTGCAGCGGGTCCGGCTCGGCCTCCGCGTACGCCTCCGGGTCGACCCGGCGCACGCGCCCGGCGCGTTCCCAGCGGGCCTCGGCCACCTCGAAGCGGTGCAGGTGGAAGCGGCTGCCCACGTCGAGCAGGTCGCCGACAGGGTCGGTGGCGGCGAAGTCGACTGCCGCGTCGCGCGCCTCGTCCCCGTCCAGCCGCTCGGCCCAGCCGGACACCCAGGCCCGGCCGAGCGAGGGCGCCCCGGCCGCCGGCGGCAGGTCGAGCACGTCGAGCACGGTGGCCACGTCGGTGTCGCCCGCCGGCGGCACGAGCGCCGCGGCGAGGTCACTGACCACGGGTACGAGCAGCAGCACCCGCCCGTCGGGGTCGACGGCGTGCCGGACCTGGTGCGGGCCGGGGTGCCGGGCCAGGTGGACGAGGGCGGGCAACCGGCCCGCGACAAGGGTTCGCACGATCTCCGCCGGGCTGGGCCGCATGATCCCGACCTCCTCAACATAGGTTAGGCTTACCTAAGAAGCAGGCTAGACGATCGGAGACGTCGACGTGAACCACCCCCGGCCCAAGGCCCGGCTCTCCCGCGCCCTCGGTATCCCGCTGACCCGCAAGTGCGTGCGGTACTTCGAGCGGCGCCCCTATCCCCCGGGTGTGCACGGCCGGTCCCGCCGCACCACCTCCGACTACCAGGTGCGGCTGCTGGAGAAGCAGCGGCTGCGCCACCAGTACAACGTCAGCGAGGCCCAGCTCCGCCGCCTGTTCGACGAGGCCGCCCGGGGCGCCGGCAAGACCGGCGAGACGCTCGTCGCGCTGCTGGAGCGACGCCTCGACGCGGTGGTGCTGCGGGCCGGGCTGGCGCGCAGCATCTACCAGGCCCGCCAGCTCGTCGCGCACGGCCACATCACCGTCGACGGGCGCAAGGTCGACCGGCCGTCGTACCGGCTGCGGCCCGGCCAGGTGGTCGGCGTACGCGAGCGCAGCCGCGCGCTGCCGCCGTTCCAGCTCGCCGCCACCGGCGCGCACGCCGACGCGCAGCCCCGGCCGTACCTGTCGGCGCAGCCGGCCGAACTGCGCGCCACGCTGGTGCGCGAACCCGCCCGGCACGAGGTGCCGGTGGTGTGCGACGAGCAGCTGGTGGTGGAGTTCTACTCCCGCTGACCGCCGCTCCCGAGCAGACCCGCCAAGGTCAGCGGGTCTGCTCCAGCCAGGACGCGTACAGCAGGGCGTACACCGAGTCGGCGTCGCGGACCAGTTCCTCGTGCGGGCCACGCTGCACGATCCGGCCCCGGTCCACCACGATCACCTCGTCCGCCGCCTGCGCGGTGGACAGCCGGTGCGCGATGGCGAGCGTGGTCCGGCCCCGGGTCACCGCGTCGAGCGTCCGTTGCAGGCGGACCTCGGTGGCCGGGTCGACAGCGCTCGTCGCCTCGTCCAGCACCAGCAGGTCCGGGTCCGCGACGTACGCCCGGGCCAGCGCCACGAGCTGCCGCTCGCCGACGCTCAGCGCCTCCCCGCGCTCACCGACCGGTGTGTCCAGCCCGGACGGCAGGCCGTCCAGCCAGTCCGAGAGGCCCAGCTCGGCGAAGGCGGCGGTGAGTCGCTCGTCGGTCAGGTCGGGGCGGGCGAAGCGGACGTTCTCCCCGACCGTGGCGTCGAACAGGAAGCCGTCCTGCGGCACCATCACCACCCGGGAGCGCAGCGAGTCGAAGCGCACCTGCCGCAGGTCGACCCCGGAGAGCAGGACCTGCCCCTCGGTGGGGTCCATCAGCCGGGTGAGCAGCTTGGCGAAGGTGGTCTTGCCGCTTCCGGTCTCGCCCACCACCGCCACCCGGCTCTTGGCCGGGATGTCCAGCGTCACGTCGTGCAGCACCGGGGGCCCGCCCGGATAGGCGAACGTGACACCGGCGAAGCGGGCGTCCAGCGGCCCGGGTGGCAGCTCCCGCCCCTGCTCGCCCGGGTCGGCGACGTCCGGGGAGACGTCCAGCACGTCCAGCACCCGGCGCCAGCCGGCGATCGCGTTCTGCGCCTCGTTGAGCACCTCGGTGGCGATCTGCACCGGCTGGATGAACAGCGTGACCAGGAACAGGAACGCGGTGAGCTGGCCGACCGTCAGCGTGCCGTCGACGCCCAGGCTGACCCCGACCACCACCACGCCCGCCAGCGCCAGGCCGGCGGCCAGCTCCCCCACCGAGCTGCCCATGATGCTGATCCGGATCGCCCGCTGCTGGGCCACCCGCTGCCCGTCGATGGCCGTGTCCAGCCGCCGCGCGGTGCGCCCGGCGATGCCGTACGCCCGGATCACCGGCGCGCCCACCACGCTCTCGCCGATCGCGCCGAGCAGCGTGCCGGTGCGCTGCCGCACCAGCCCGTACGCACCGGCGAGGCGGCGCTGCAACTGCCGGATCACCAGCACCGCGGGCGCGAACGCGACGAGCACCACGAGCGTCAGCTGCCAGGAGTACGCGAGCATCACGGCGGTGGTCACCAGCAACTGGCCCAGGTTGACGATGAGGATCACGCCGCCCCACTGGAGGAACTGGGTGATCTGGTCGACGTCGCTGGTGACCCGGGAGACGAGCGACCCGCGCCGCTCGGACTGCTGGTGCAGCATGGACAGGTCGTGCACGTGCCGGAACGCCCGGGTGCGCACACCGGCCAGCGCGGTCTCGCTCACCGTGAACAACCGGCGCATCATCAGGTACCCGCAGGCGGTGGTGACCACCAGCACGCCGGCGGTGATCGCCACGGTCAGCGAGATGACGTTCAGGTCGAGGCCGCCGACGATGCCGTGGTCGATGCCCCGCTGCACCGCCACCGGCACGGCCACCCGGCCGACCATGTAGACCAGCGCCAGCGCCAGCGTGCCGGCGAGGCCGGTGCGCAGCTCCGGGGAGAGCGCCAGCCCGCGCCGCAGCGTCCGCCAGGTCGACTCGGTGGCCTCGGTGGTCTCGGCCGTGGTCGTACTCACCGGGCCCGCCGTTCGTTCGCGACTGCGGGGCTCCGCTCCGCTGCACTCCTCGCGCTCACCGGTCCACCTCCAGGCCCGAGGTCAACGGCGTGACCTCGTCGTACGTCCGATTCTGCTCGCGTTCCTGCTCGGCCTGCTCGTACGCGGTGACCAGGTCGGCGTAGCCGGGCACGGTGGACAGCAGCTCGGTGTGGGTGCCGCGGGCGACCACCCGGCCCTGCTCCACGTAGATCACCTCGTCGGCGAGCGCGATGGTGGCCCGGCGGTACGCCACCACCAGGATCGACGCCGGGGCGCCGCCGTCCGCGGGCGCGCGCAGCCCGGCCAGGATGGCCGCCTCGACCCGCGGGTCGACAGCGCTCGTGGCGTCGTCGAGCACCAGCAGCCGGGGTCGCCCGGCGAGCGCCCGGGCCAGCGTCAGCCGCTGGCGCTGACCGCCGGACAGCGACGTGCCCCGCTCGCCGACCATGGTGTCCAGCCCGTCCGGCAGCGCGGCCACGAAGCCGTCCGCCTCGGCCAGCCGCAGCGCCGCCCAGACCTCGTCGTCGCCGATGCCGGCCCGGTCGAGAGCGATGTTGGCCCGGACCGTGTCGTCGAAGACGAACGGCACCTGCGCCACGAGCGCCGCCGTGGCCGCCAGCGAGGCGGCGGTCAGCTCCCGCACGTCCACGCCGTCCAGCGTGATCCGGCCGGCGCCCGGGTCCACCAGGCGCACGGCGAGCGACGCGATCGTCGACTTGCCCGCGCCGGTGGGGCCGACCAGGGCGACCGTCTTCCCGGCCGGGACTGTGAACGTCACCTCGCCGAGCACCTGCGCGCCGGGCAGGTGCGCCTCGGCCGGCTCGTACGCGAAGTGCACGTCGTCGAAGGCGAGCGTGGCCGGCTCGCGGGTGGCCGGGTCGAGCGTCGTCGTGCCGTACGGCATCTCGCCGGTCGCGTCGAGCACCCGGCGGACCCGGTCCCACCCGGCGACGCTGCGCGGCAGCTCGGCCAGCACCCAGCCGATGGCGCGTACCGGGAAGGCCAGCACGGTGAACAGGAACGCGACGCTGACCAGCTCGGTCACGGTGATCGCGCCCTCCCGCAGCCGCAGCGCGCCGACCACCAGCACGGCGAGCGTGCCGAGGCTGGGCAGCGTCTCCAGCATCGGGTCGAACACGCCACGCAGCCGGCCGACCGAGATCAGCGCGTCGCGCAGCTCACCGGCGCGGGAGGCGAAGCGGGCCGTCTCCTGGGCCTCGCGGCCCATCGTCTTGACCACGAGCGCACCGTCGAAGCTCTCGTGCGCGATGCCGCTGACCTCGGCCCGCAGCCGCTGCGCCCGGGCCTGCCGGGGCGCCATCCGGCGGGAGTAGACCACGTTGAGCGCGAACAGCGCCGGGAACACGGCGAGGCCGACCAGGGCCAGCGCCCAGTCGGTGAAGAACAGTGAGGCCACCGCGCCGACGAGCATCACCAGCGTGCCGACCGCGAACGGCAGCGGCGCGATCGGGTACCAGGCCGCCTCCACGTCGGAGTTGGCGTTCGACAGCAGCGTGCCGGTGGAGTTGCGGTGGTGCCAGGCCAGCGGCAGTTCCAGGTAGCGGCGGGTGACCCGGCGGCGGTAGGCGGCCTGGAGCCGGTACTGCATGTAACCGGCGCCGAGCCGGCGGCCGAAGATGCCGACGACACGCAGCACGCTGATGCCGAACAGCGCCGTCGCGGCGAGCGCCAGCGCCCCGCGGGCCACCTCGCCGCGCTCCACGGCCGGCACGACGACGTCGCCGACCACCCCGCCGACCACGTACGCGCTGGCGATCACCAGGAGGCCGAACAGCACGCTGCCGCTGACCGCGACCGCGAAGATCCGTGGCTGTTCCCGGATGGCCCGGCCAAGCACCCGTAGCCCTCTGCCGAGCACGTCCCGACTTGTCCCGCTCGCCACGCTCTCCCCCGCCGTAAGCCGCAGTTTTCTCCCCCATCCTTACCGCTCGCCGCCCGTCCCGCCGACCCGGCCGGGATATGTCCGCCGTCACGTTCCCGCCGGAGCTGGGCCGACGGCGACCGGAGGCGGTCCGGCGGCGTGGTCGCGCCGGGCGTGGCGCGCCGATCGGCCGGGACCGGCCTACGATCGGGCCATGCCGCGGTACGCCCGAGCGGAGCGCGAGGCGCTCGCCGACCTGATGCTGGAAGTGGGACCGGACGCACCGACTGTGAACGAGGGGTGGACCACTCGTGACCTGGCGGCGCACCTGCTGGTGCGGGAGCGCCGGCCGGACGCGGCGGGCGGGATCCTGCTGCCGCCGCTGCGCGGCTACGGCGAGTCGGTCCGTCGGCGGATCGCCGCCGGGCCGTACGCCGACCTGATCGCCCGGGTACGCCGTCCCCCGGTGTGGAGCCCGGTGAGCAACCCGCTCACCGACGAGCTGGCGAACGGGATGGAGTTCTTCATCCACCACGAGGACGTGCGGCGCGCCCGTCCGGGCTGGCACCCGCGCGACCTGCCGGCCGGGCAGCAGGCGGTGCTGTGGAAGCGGGTCGCGCTGCTGGCCCGGATGGCGCTGCGGCGGTTCCCGGCCGAGGTGCTGGTGCAGGCGCCGGGCTACGGCGAGCTGCGGGCCGGCGGCGGCGGCGAACGGCTGCGGATGGTGGGCGCGCCGGGCGAGCTGGTGCTGTTCCTCACCGGACGGCAGCGGGTGGCCCGGGTCCAGGTGGACGGTCCGGCCGACCGCGCCGAGCGCCTGCGCACCGCCGAGCTGGGACTCTGACCGAGGGTGTGTAGCCGATCGCTCGCTGACTGTGGAAAGTGGACGGACCGGCTTCGATAACGGTTACGTCCTCCCGTACGCTCCTGCGCACCGGCCCGACCCCGCGGGGCGGCGGACAGGGGACGACGACGATGCGCGACTTCGCCCTCTCGGCACTGCACGAGCCACCCTTTCCCTCCCGGCGCCACCCCGCCGTCGACCAGACGGCCGCGGAGAGCGCGGCCTGGGTCCGCGACTTCGGCCTGGTGGAGGACCAGGCCGGGCGCCGGCGGCTGGCCGGGGCGCACGCCGCGGAGCTGGCCGCTCGCGCCTGCCCCGAGGCGTCGCCGTCCGGATTGCGCCTGCTCACCGACCTGATCAACTGGCTGTTCGTGGTGGACGACGCCTGCGACGACGACGGGCTCGGTGCGACGCCCACGCTGCTGGCGCCCACGCTGGCCGCGCTGCTGGCGGTGCTCGACCGGCACGGCGACCCGGAGGCGCCCGCACCGGCCGACGGCGGGCCGATCGCCCTGGCGCTGCACGACCTGTGCCGGCGGGCCCGCGACCGGGGCCGGCCGGCCCACCTGCTGCGCCTGGTCAGCCAGTTGCGGGAGTACCTGCTGGCGCTGCTCTGGGAGGCCGCCAACCGGGAACGCCGGCGGGTGCCGGGGGTGGCCGAGTACACGCAGATGCGCCGCCACACCGGCGGGGTGCGCCCCAGTTTCACTGTGACCGACCTGGCCCGCCCGTCCGCGCCCCGCGCCGACCAGCGGGTCGCGCCGGCGCTCACCGTGCTGGACGCCCTCGCCACCGACCTGATCTGCTGGTGCAACGACCTGTTCTCCTACGGCAAGGAGCGGGGCGCCACCCCGGAGGCGCACAACCTGGTCACCACGATCGCGGGCGAGACCGGGCAGGACGAGTCGGCGGCGCTGTACGCGGCGGCGGACCGGTTCAACAAGACCCTCGCCACGTACGCGGAGCGGGACGCGGCGCTGAGCGCCGTGGCCGATAAGGGGATGCGGGCGTTCCTGGACACCCGCCGGGACTGGATCCGGGCCACCTACGACTGGTCCCGCGCGGCCAGCCGGTACGCCTGACCGGTTCCAGCAGGCGGGACCGCTGACGACTCGGCCGATCGGGGCTAGCCGCTGGCCGGGTGCACGCAATACCCTTCGGTAACCGCAGACCGGCGTGACCCCCGTCACGTCCCTCCACCCCTGAAGGCGGCTACAGCGATGGCTCTCGATGTACCGTACCGTTCCGTACCGGACATGTTCCTCAAGCGTGTGGCGGACTCCCCCGACCGGCACGCCTTCGCCCACCCCGCCCCCGACGACTCGGGCCCGGTCTGGCTGACGTGGGAGCAGGTCGGGCAGCGCGCCAAGGCGATCGCCGCCGGGTTGCACGGGCTCGGTGTCGGCCTGGAGAACCCGGTCGCGATCCTGGCCAACACGCGCCTGGACTGGGTGCTCGCCGACTTCGGCATCATGTGCGCCGGTGGTGCCACCACCACCGTCTACCCCACCACCGAGCCCGAGGACGCGGTCTACATCATCGCCGACTCCGGCTCGAAGGTGCTGTTCGCGGAGAACCAGGCCCAGGCGGCGAAGATCGCCGGGGCGGACCTGCCCGCGCTGACCCACGTGGTGCTCTTCGACGGCACGCCCGACCCGGCGGCGGCCGTCCCGCAGCTCACCCTGGCCGAGCTGGAGGAGCGGGGCGCCGCCGCGCTGAGCGCCGAGCCGGACCTGATCGACATGCTCGTCGCCGGCATCGGCCCGGACCACCTGGCAACGCTGATCTACACCTCGGGCACCACCGGCCGCCCGAAGGGCGTGGAGCTGCTGCACGGCGGCTGGTGCTGGGAGGGCGTGGCGCAGGCCGAGCTGGGCCTGCTGCGCGTCGACGACCTGCAATACCTGTGGCTGCCGCTGTCGCACTCGTTCGGCAAGACGCTGCTCTGCGGCGCCACCCACGTCGGCCTGCCCACGTACGTCGACGGCCGGGTGGACAAGCTCGTCGAACTGCTCGGCGTGGTGCAGCCGACGCTCATGTGCGGCGCGCCCCGGGTCTTCGAGAAGGTCTACAACAAGGCCGTCACCACCGCCCAGGGCGCCGGCGGCGCCAAGGCCAAGATCTTCGCCTGGGGCGTCGGGGTCGGCAAGGAGAAGGTCGCGCTGGAGCAGGCCGGCAAGCCGGTCCCGGCCGGGCTGCGGATGAAGTACGCGCTGGCCGAGAAGCTCGTGTTCAGCAAGCTCCAGGCCCGGCTCGGCGGCCGGATGCGGGTGCTGGTCTCCGGCGCGGCGCCGCTGAGCAAGGAGATCGCCACCTTCTTCGCCGCCGCCAACCTGCCCATCTCCGAGGGCTACGGCCTGACCGAGACCAGCGCGGGCGCGTTCGTGAACCCGCCCGACGGGCTGAAGATCGGCAGCGTGGGCCGGGCCATGGGCGACCTGGAGTGCCGGATCGACACCGACGGCGAGGTCCTGTTGCGCGGCAAGCCGGTCATGCGCGGCTACCACAACCTGCCCGAGGAGACCGCCGCCGCGTTCACCGAGGACGGCTTCTTCCGCACCGGTGACATCGGCACGCTCGACGCCGACGGCTATCTGCGCATCACCGACCGGAAGAAGGACCTGGTCAAGACGTCCGGCGGCAAGTACGTCGCGCCGTCGCACATCGAGGGCATGTTCAAGGCGGTGTGCCCGTACACCTCACAGGCCGTGGTGATCGGGCAGGCGCGCAACTACTGCACCATGCTCGTCACGCTGGACCCGGACGCGATCAAGGGCTGGGCCGCCGGCACCCCGCTGGAGGGCAGCGACTACACCACGATCGTCACCTCGCCGCAGGCGCGGGAGATGGTCGAGGGGTACGTGGCCGAGCTGAACGCCAAGCTCAACCGCTGGGAGACGATCAAGAAGGTGACGATCCTCCCCCGCGACCTGACCATCGAGGACGGTGAGGTCACGCCGTCGCTGAAGATCAAGCGCCGCAGCGTGGAGACGAACTTCGCCTCCGAGATCGACAAGATGTACGAGGGCACGCTCGCCGAGCTGTAGCCCGTACCGCCACACGGTCGCGCCGGCCGTGCCCCACCGTCCCGGGGCACGGCCGCACGCCGTTCACAGGTGCCCCCGCCGCCACCGGCTCTGTTCGGCCTCGGCGGCGATCTGCTCCTCCAGCGCGAGCCGGCGTACCCGGCGCCGGAGGCCGTCCTCGCGGCGCGTCTCCCAGGTGACACCGGCGCCGGTGATCACCGCGAGCACGCCGAGCGCGATCAGCTCCGGGATACGGAAGACGAACGGGCCGACCACCACCAGCGCCACCACCGTGAGCAGCAGCGGCCGGTGCACCTCGCGCAGCGCGATCCACCAGCACCCGGCGAGGCTGAGCAGGTGCAACGCCACCCCGCCGAACAGGATCGCGCCCCAGAAGTCGCCCAGCGGCAGCCCCCAGGTGGGCGTGGCCGGGTCGGCGGCCTCGGCCAGCAGATCCTTGAGGCCGAGCGCGTAGAGGATGATCCCGGCGACCATCGGCAGGTGCATGAACGTGTAGACGTCCCTGGCCAACCGGAGCCGGGTGGCCTCGTCCCGGGCGTGGTGCAGCGCCTGTTCCAGCGCGAACGCGAGCGTGTCGAAGTACGCCCACCACAGCGCCGCGACGACCACGATGCCGAGCAGCGCCGACACCGCCACCGGCCCGGTCAGCGGCAGCCCGTGCTTCGGGCCGAAGCCGAGGGCGATGATCGACTCACCGAGCGCGACCAGCACGATCAGCGCGTGCCGTTCGGCCCAGTGCCCGGCCGAGACCACCACCCACCACTGACGGGCGAGCGTCACCCCGCCGACGTACTCGACGAGCAGCGCCAGCGTCCAGAGCGCCAGTTGCAGCGGGATCGCGAACCGCTCCTGCGGCAGCCGCGTCGGCACGGTTCCGGCGATGACCAGCAGCACCGTGGCGGCGGCCGGGAACGCGGCGCGCAGCAGCAGCCGGCGGCGCCGGACCGGGTCGGCGCGGTCCACCCAGCCGAAGACGGTGAGCTGGGCCATCCGGATCACGAAGTAGCAGCCGGCGAAGACCAGCGGGCCGGGCAGCCCGCCGGGGAGGTCCTCGAACGCGCTGGGCTCGCTGAGCACCAGCATGAACGTCGCCGCCACCGTGACGAAGCCGACCAGCGGCAGCACGCCCTGGTCGGCGCGGAAGAAGTTGCCCATCCGGGCGAAGCCGGTCCACGACCACCAGAGCAGCGCCAGCACCAGCAGGAAGCGGTAGAGGTTGGCCGGCGTGAGTTCCGAGGCGGTGAGCGTGGTGACGTTCAGGAACGCGAAGACGAAGACCAGGTCGTAGAAGAGTTCCAGCCGGGTGGTGCGGGAACCCGGGGCGGCGGACCGCACGGTCCACGACCGCCGGACACCGCTCCCGTTCCCCACCCGGGCAGTGTGCGGGCACCGTCCGTCCCGCAGCCGTCGTTCGGCGCATTCACCACCGGAACGGGCACCGCGCGCTCAGGCGATGACGCTCGGCTCCCGCCACTGCGGGCGGCTGGTGCGGTCCAGGTCGTAGCGGACCGCCGCGAGGCGCCCGACCGCCTCCACCAGCTCGTCGGCGGGCAGCGTGAAGGGCAGCCGCAGGAAACGCTCCAGCGTCCCGTCCAGGCCGAACCGGGGTCCGGGCGCCAGCCGTACGCCGACCTCCTCGGCCGCGCGGGCCAGCGCGCTGGAGATCGGGCCGTCCAGCTCGGCCCAGAGCGTGACACCGCCGCTCGGCACGCGTACGCGCCAGTCGGGCAGCCGGTCGGCGAGCGCGGCGACCAGGGCGTCCCGCTGGGCGACGAGCTGGGCCCGGCGGGCCGCCACGATGGCCGGCGCCTCGGTGAGCAGGTGCACGGCGACGAGCTGGTCGAGCACCGGGCTGGCCATGTCCACCCCGACCCGGGCCGCGGCCAGCCGCTGCACCTGGGGCGCGGAGGCGCGGACCCAGCCGATCCGCAGCCCGCCCCAGTAGGGCTTGCTCATGCCGCCGATGCTGATCACCCGGGAGTGCCTGTCGAAGACGGCCACCGGCGGCGGCAGCGTGGTGTCGTCCAGCGGCAGGTCGACGAAGGACTCGTCGACCACCAGGTCGGTGCCGGCCGCGTGGGCCGTGCCGACCAGCCGCTCGCGCAGGTCGGCGGCCATGAGGTGGCCGGTCGGGTTCTGGAACTCGGGGATCACGTACGCGAGCTTCGGCCGGGTCTGCCGGAGGCTGCCGAGCAGAAGTTCGGCGTCCCAGCCCTCGTCGGACAGGCCGTGCGTGGCGATCCGGGCCCGCCGGGCGGACAGCGCGGCCAGCGCGTTGGGGTAGGTGGGCGACTCGACGAGCACGGCGCCGCCGGGCGACAGGGCCAGCCGCAGCACCAGGTCCAGCGCGTGCTGGGTGCCGCTGGTGACCATGATCTGCTCCGGGCTGGTGGGCAGACCGCGTTCGGTGTAGGCGCGGGCCACCGCCTCGCGCAGCTCGATGATGCCGGTCGGGTGGTAGCCGGCGCCGCCGAGGTAGCGGGGCAGGTCCTCGGCCGCGGCCCGGGCGGCGGGGACGAGCTGCGGGGGCGCGGACAGCGCGGCCACGCCGAGGTCGATCATGTCGCGGTCGTCGAGCGGCGTCCACAGGCCGGTGCTGGCCACCCGGTGCCCGCCGGGCAGCATGGTCCAGCTCCCCGCGCCCCGGCGGCTGGCCAGGTGGCCGCTCTCCCGCAGTTCCCGGTACGCGGCGGTGACAGTGGTCCGGCTGATCCGCAGCGCCTCGGCCAGCTCCCGCTCGGCCGGCAGGCGTACCCCGAGAGGCAGCCGCCCGTCGGCGAGCAAGCCGCGGACGGCGCCGGCGAGCGCGGCGTAGTCGGGGCTGCGCCGACGGCCCGGCAGGGCATGCCACTGGCCGAGGAGTCGCGCCAATTGGACGCCGCGCACCTGGCTGGTCATGGCCACACCTCCGAAATTGGCACCCTTGATAGCCGCGATTGGCCCCTAGGGTGGCATGCATGGCACAGCTTGGCAATCTCCGGCACCGACCGGTGCGGCGGCTCACCCAGCTCTACGCCGGGCTGGTCCTCTACGGCGTGAGCATGGCGCTGATGATCCGGTCGGAGCTGGGGCTGGACCCGTGGGACGTGTTCCACCAGGGGCTCGCCCGGCAGACCGGCCTGTCCTTCGGCACCGTCACCATCGCCGTCGGCGCCCTCGTGCTGCTGCTCTGGATCCCGCTGCGGCAGCGGCCCGGCCTCGGCACGGTCAGCAACGTCGTGGTGATCGGACTGGTCGTCGACGCCACCCTGACCGTGCTGCCGCCCGGAGAGGGCATGCCGGCACGCGTCGCGCTGCTCGTCGCCGGGATCGTCGCCAACGGCGCCGCCACCGGCCTCTACATCGGCGCCGGGCTCGGCCCCGGCCCGCGCGACGGGCTGATGACCGGCTTCGTCGCCCGCCACCCCCGCTTCTCGGTCCGGCTGGTCCGCACCGTCATCGAGATCACCGTGCTGGCGCTCGGCTGGCTGCTCGGCGGCACCGTCGGCCTCGGCACGGTGGCGTACGCGCTCACCATCGGCCCGCTGGCCCAGTTCTTCATCCCGGTCTTCGCGCTGCCCGCACGGCCGGCGGCGGGTGCGTACGCTACGTGACCGCAGCCGGGCCGACCGCCACGGCCCGGTACCGACCGCAACGCGCTGAGCTGCGACGACGCACAACCGGGAAACCAGGTGTTTCCTCCGCCGTCGCGGCCGGGCATCATTCCTGCATGGGGGAGAACGGATGGCGTTGGAGCGACGCCTGGATCTTCGTCGCGCTTGTCATCGCCAGTGGCGCCGGCCGGCACCGGCGGGCCGCCGCGACACGCCGCCCCGAAGGCGTACGGCTGGCCGACGTCCTCTCCACAGCCGACCACCTCAACCAGGCCATCCCGGAGCGGCACGAGGTGGAGGGCGCAGTCCGGCGGCTCGTCGGCGCGGGCCTGGTCAGCGTGGCCGACGGCTGGTTCCGGGTCACCCCGGACGGTGAGCGGCTCTGGCGCACCCGGCCCAGCGCCGGTCTCGGCACCACAGTGGACACCGTGCAGGGCGTGCTGACCCGGCGGCACCCGCCCGCCGAGTCCGAGTGGCACCTCGACGAGGACGACCACGCCGCCGCCGTGCAGGAGTACGTGGTCCGGTCGATCCCGATGCCGCGCCGCTCCCCCGAGGGGCACTCCGGCCGGCAGTGACCGCCGCCTCAGCGCACCGGGTGGCCCGCGCCGCGCAGCGCGTCCTTGACCTCGCCGACGGTGAGTTCGCCGAAGTGGAAGACGCTCGCCGCGAGCACCGCGTCCGCCCCGGCGCCGACGGCCGGCGGGAAGTGGGCCACCTCGCCCGCGCCGCCGCTGGCGATCACCGGCACGTCGACCACCTCGCGGACCGCCTGGATCAGCGGCAGGTCGAATCCGGCCTTGGTGCCGTCGGCGTCCATCGAGTTGAGCAGGATCTCGCCCGCGCCCAGCTCGGCGCCGCGCGCCGCCCACTCGACCGCGTCCAGCCCGGTGCCCCGCCGGCCGCCGTGCGTGGTCACCTCGAAACCGCTCGGCGTCGTGCCGTCCGGTGCGCGGCGCACGTCCAGCGAGAGCACCAGGACCTGCCGGCCGAACCGGTCGGCGATCTCGGCGATCAGCTCCGGCCGGGCGATGGCCGCGGTGTTCACGCCGACCTTGTCCGCACCGGCGCGCAGCAGCGTGTCGACGTCGGCGACCCGGCGGACACCGCCGCCCACTGTCAGCGGGATGAAGACCGACTCGGCGGTGCGCCGCACCACGTCGAGCATGGTGCCCCGGTCGCTGGACGAGGCGGTGACGTCGAGGAAGGTCAGCTCGTCCGCGCCGGCCCGGTCGTACGCCGCCGCCAGCTCCACCGGGTCGCCGGCGTCACGCAGGTCGAGGAAGTTGACCCCCTTGACCACGCGCCCGGCGTCCACGTCCAGACACGGGATGACCCGTACCGCCACCGTCATGCCCCGAGCCTAACGAACGCGCGGGCGGTGGTGACCCGCCGGTGAGGCCGGTCACCGCCGCCCGCGGTGGAGTGCGTTCGCACCGGTCAGAGACGGACCAGCATCTTGCCGAGGTTCTCGCCGCGCAGCAGGCCGAGGAACGCCTCGGGGGCCTGCTCGATGCCGTCGACGATCGTCTCGTCGTACGACAGCCGGCCCTCCCGCAGCCAGCCCGCCACCTCCTGCACGAACTGCTCCCGCAGGTGACCGTGGTCACCGACGAGAAAGCCACGCAGCGTCAGCCGCTTGCCGATCACCAGCGCCAGGTTGCGCGGCGCGGCGGGCGGCTCGGTGGCGTTGTACTGCGCGATCATGCCGCAGATGGCGGCCCGGCCGTGCAGGTTCATCGCCCCGATCGCGGCCTCCAGGTGATCGCCGCCGACGTTGTCGAAGTACACGTCGACGCCGTCCGGGGCGGCCGCTTTGAGCTGCTTGTACACCGGGCCGTCGTGGTAGTCGAAGGCGGCGTCGAAGCCGAGCGCGGTGAGTCGTTCCACCTTCGCCGCGGAACCGGCGCTGCCGATCACCCGGCCGGCGCCGCGCAGCTTCGCGATCTGGCCCACCATGCTGCCCACCGCGCCGGCCGCGCCGGAGACGAACACGGTCTCCCCCGGCTTCATCGCCGCCACGTCGAGCAGCCCGGCGTACGCGGTCAGCCCGGTCATGCCGAGCACGCCCAGGTACGCGGTGACCGGCGCCAGGCCGGGGTCGACCTTGCGCACGCCCTTGGCGTCCACCAGCGCGTACTCGCGCCAGCCGAGCCCGTGCAGCACCGTGTCGCCGGGCTTGACGCCACCGGCCTCGCCGGCCACCACCTCACCGATGGCGCCGCCGTCCAGCGGGGCGTCGAGCGCGAACGGCGGCACGTACGACTTGACGTCGTTCATCCGCCCGCGCATGTACGGGTCGACGGACATGAACCGGTTTCGGACCACTACCTGTCCCGGGCCCGGCGTCGGCACCTCGGTGGTGACCAGCCGGAAGTTCTCCGGCGTCGGCCAGCCGTCCGGCCGGGACGCCAGATGGATCTCCCGGTTGACGCGCGCCTCACTCATCGGGCCTCCTCGGTTCGCACTGCGGGGCTCCGCTGCGCTGCACTCCTCGTGCTCACAGGGCCTCGCGGACCGTGCGGGTCACCTCGACGTTCCCACGGGTCGCGTTGGAGTAGGGGCAGACCTGGTGGGCCGCGTCGACGAGCTGCTCGGCAGCCGCGCGCTCGACAGCGGGCAGGTCCACCACGAGCGTCACGGCCAGGCCGTAACCGCCGCTGCCGTTCGGGCCGATGCCCACCTCGGCCTCGACGACGGAGCCGGAGACGTCCGCCTTGGCCTGACGGGCCACCACGCGCAGCGCGGAGTGGAAGCAGGCCGCGTAGCCGGCCGCGAAGAGCTGCTCCGGGTTGGCCGCGCCGCCGGCGCCCCCCATCTCCTTCGGTACGGCGAGGTCCAGCTCGACCGTGCCGTCGGAGGTCCGGACGTGACCGTCGCGGCCGTCGCCGGTGGCGCGGGCGGAGGCGGTGTAGAGCACCTGCATGTCACTGCTCCTTCTGTCGGTGGATCGTCTCGGTGACCCGGGTGAGGATGCCGTGGAGGAAGACCAGCTCGGCCTCGGTGAGCCCGGTGGCGGATGCCACCTGCCGCGGCACGTCACCCATCCGCTCCCGCAGCGCCCGGCCCCGGTCGGTGAGGCCCACCTCGACCCGGCGCTCATCCGCCGCCGAGCGGGTACGCACCACCAGACCGGCCGCCTCCAGCCGCTTGAGCAGCGGGGAGAGCGTGCCGGAGTCGAGCCGGAGCGCAGCGCCGAGCTCGGAGACCGTGGGGGCGTCGTCGTCGTGCTCCCAGAGCACCAGCAGCACCAGGTACTGCGGGTAGGTCAGCCCGTGCTCGTCGAGGATGGGCCGGTAGACGTCGGTCAGGGCGCGCGACGCCGCGTAGAGCGCGAAGCACACCTGCCGGCGCAGTACCAGATCATCGGTCACGCCCTGAACCGTAGCGCGCAATCAAGTTGTGCACAACTTATCGGGGCGTGGAGCGGTGCGGCGCCGGTCACCCGGCACCGCTCAGCGGTCCGGCAGGTACGCCTCCAGCTCGACCTCGACCAGGAGATCCGGGTCGATCAGCCCGGCCACCACCACCATCGTGGCGACCGGGCGCACCGGGCCGAACACCGCGTTGTGCGCCCGGCCCACCTCGTCGGCGTAGATCCGGTCCGTCACGTACATCCGGGTCCGCACCACGTCCCCCGGCCCGGCGCCGACCTCGGCCAGCGCGTCCAGGCCGATCCGGATCGCCTGCGCGGTCTGCGCCGCCGCGTCGCCGGCGTGCGCGACCCGGCCGTCCACCGTGGACGTGCAGCCGGCCGTGATCGCCAGTGCGCCGGCCCGGACCACCCGCGAGTAGCCGTAGAGCGCCTCCCACGGGCCGCCCGAGCCGAGCCGGGTCACCACCCCGGCGTCCACCGGCCTCTCGGCCGGCTCGGCCGTCACGCGCCGGCCCGCAGCGTCGCCAGCGCCTCGGCGACGGTGAACGCGCCCGCGTAGAGCGCCTTGCCGGCGATCACGCCCTCCACCCCCACCGGCTCCAACGTGGCCAGCGCCCGCAGGTCGTCCAGCGTGGACACACCACCGGAGGCGATCACCGGGGCGTCGGTGCGGGCGCACACCTCGCGCAGCAGGTCCAGGTTCGGCCCGCGCATGGTGCCGTCCTTGGTGATGTCGGTGACCACGTACCGCGCCGCGCCCGCGGCGTCCAGCCGGGCCAGCACCTCGTAGAGGTCACCGCCGTCGCGGGTCCAGCCGCGCGCCGACAGGGTACGGCCGCGCACGTCCAGCCCGATCGCCACCCGGTCGCCGTACTCGCCGCAGATCCGGTCGCACCACTGCGGATCCTCCAGCGCGGCGGTGCCGATGTTGACCCGGGCCGCCCCGGTGCCGAGCGCCGCCCGCAGCGACTCGTCGTCACGGATGCCGCCGGACAGCTCCACCTTCACGTCCAGCTTGCCGACCACCTCGGCGAGCAGCGCGGCGTTGGAGCCCCGCCCGAACGCCGCGTCCAGGTCGACCAGGTGGATCCACTCCGCGCCGTCGGACTGCCAGGCCAGCGCCGCGTCCAGCGGGTCGCCGTACGCGGTCTCGCTACCGGCGGCGCCCTGCACGAGCCGGACGGCCTGGCCGTCGGCGACGTCCACGGCGGGCAACAGGGTGAGGCTCAACGCTTCTCTCCTCGGATCCTCAACGACGGTCCAGCGCGATCACCACGATCGCGGGCAGGACCAGCAACAACAACACGACCAGCACCAGCCGCAGCGCGAGGTCGTCCACCAGATTCCAGATGGCGGCCACCGCCACCACGGTGAGCACCAGGATCGTCGCCCGCTCGCGGCGGGTGTGCCGGCGCAGCCGGCCGGTACGGCCGCGCCGCAGCGATGGCGTCAGCCGGTGTACCAGAGAACGACGCCGCTCCCGGCGCGCCACCCGGCGGGCGCGGACGGCGCGCGCCCGCTCCTGCTCGGCCTCGCGCGCCGCGCGGCGGCGGGCCCGCTCCTTGCTCACGCGGACGCCCGCGTGCCCGCCAGCGGGCCGGTCACAGCGTGCCGAGCCAGTTGCGCAGCAGCGCGGCACCGGCGTCGGCCGACTTCTCCGGGTGGAACTGCGCGGCCGACAGCGGCCCCCGCTCCACCGCCGCGACGAAGTCCGCGCCGTGGTGCGAGGTGGTCACAGTGGCCCCCGCCTCGGCCAGCGCCGCCGGGTCGGTCACCCCGTAGGAGTGGACGAAGTAGAACCGGGTGCCCGCCGGCAGTCCGGCGAACAGCGTCGAGCCGGCCGGCGGCCGCACGGTGTTCCAGCCCATGTGCGGCAGCCGCCGCGCGGGCAGCCGGGTCACGCCGCCGGGCAGCAGCCCGAGCCCCTTGGTGACCACGCCGTGCTCCTCGCCGTGCCCGAACAGGATCTGCATGCCGACGCAGATGCCCAGCACCGGCCGCCCGGCGGCGACCCGGTCGGCGATGACCGGCCCGGCGCCCAGCGCCTCGATCCCGGCCATGCACGCGGCGAACGCGCCCACGCCCGGCACCACCAGGCCGTCGGCCGACGCGGCGGCGTCCAGGTCGTCGGTGACAGTCACGTCGGCGCCGGCGCGCGCCACCGCGCGCTCGGCCGACCGCAGGTTGCCCGAGCCGTAGTCGAGCACCACCACCCGCCGCGTCATCAGCTCTCCCCCGGCAGCAGCCAGAGCACCCCGGCAGCGGTCGCCAGCAGGGCCAGCAGACCGGTGATCACCACGGCGGCGCGAGGGGCGCCCTGCTTGAGCAGCGACCACGTCCCGCCGACCAGCAGGCCGGCCAGGATCAACAGAAGCGTGGGCAGCACCTTCATCAGAGCCACCTTCCATTCGCGACTGCGGGACTCCGCTGCGCTGCGTTCCTCGCGCTCATCAGAGAGCGCCCTTCGTCGACGGCACCACACCCGCGTTACGCGGATCGATAGCGGTGGCCTCGCGCAGCGCGCGGGAGACGGCCTTGAACTGCGCCTCGACCACGTGGTGGGCGTCCGGGTGGCCGCCGGGACGAGCCGCGCGCAGCACGTCCACGTGCAGCGTGATCCGGGCCGACTGGCCGAACGACTCCCAGATGTGCCGGGTCATGCTCGTCGGGTAGACCGGCCCGATGTACGGGGCCAGCGCCGGCTCGTCGTGCACCACGTACGGGCGGCCGGACAGGTCTACCGCGGCCCGGACCAGCACCTCGTCCATCGGGACGGTGGCCGAGCCGTACCGCCGGATGCCGGCCTTGTCACCCAGAGCCCGGTCGAACGCCGCGCCCAGCGCGAGCGCCGTGTCCTCCATCGTGTGGTGCGCGTCGATCTCCAGGTCACCGACGGTGTGCACGGTCAGGTCGAAGCCGCCGTGCCGGGCGATCTGGTTGAGCATGTGGTCGTAGAAGCCGACGCCGGTCTCGATGTCGGCCTTGCCGGTGCCGTCGAGGTCGATCTCGACGAGCACCTTCGTCTCGTTTGTGACCCGCTCGATCCGGGCGATCCGGCTCATGAAACTGTCTCCATCGCGGTGAGGAAGGCGTCGGTCTCGGTCGGGGTTCCGGCGGTGACGCGCAGCCAGCCGGGCAGGCCGACGTCGCGCACCAGCACGCCGGCATCGAGCAGGGTACGCCAGGCCACCGCCTGGTCCCCCTCGACGGCGAACAGCACGAAGTTGGCGTCGCTGTCGGCCACCCGGTGGCCCCGGGCGCGCAGCTCGGCGACGATCCGGTCCCGCTGCTCCTTGATCGCGGCCACGGTGCCGAGCAGAGCGTCCCGGTGCGCCAGCGCCGCGCGGGCGGCGGCCTGGGTGAGTGCGGACAGGTGGTACGGCAGCCGGACCAGCTGCACCGCGTCCACCACCGCCGGGTCGGCCGCCAGGTAGCCGAGCCGGCCGCCGGCGAACCCGAACGCCTTGCTCATGGTGCGGGTCACCACCAGCCGCGGGTGACCGGGCAGCACGGCGAGCGCGCTCACCGTGCCGGGACGGGCGAACTCGGCGTACGCCTCGTCCACGATCACCATGCCTGGTGCCTCGTCCAGCACGGCGGCGACCACCGCCGGGTCGAGCGCGGTGCCGGTCGGATTGTTCGGCGAGCAGAGGAACACCACGTCCGGCCGGTGCTCGCGGACCTGGGCCACCGCCTCGCCGGCGGTGAGCCCGAAGTCCTCGCCGCGCCGGGCGGGCACCCACCGGGTGCCGGTGCCGAGCGTCAGCAGCGGGTGCATCGAGTACGCCGGGGTGAACCCGAGCGCGGTGCGCCCCGGACCGCCGAACGCCTGGAGCAGCTGCTGCTGGATCTCGTTGGAGCCGTTCGCCGCCCACACGTGGTCGGCGGTGAGCCCGTGGCCGAGGTAGGCGGCCAGGTCGGCGCGCAGCGCCACCGCGTCCCGGTCCGGGTAGCGGTTGAGGTCGCGCAGCTCGGCGGCGACCGCCTTGCCGATCGCCGCCACCACCGGCTCGGGCACCGGGTAGGAGTTCTCGTTGGTGTTCAGCCGCACCGGCACGTCGAGCTGCGGCGCCCCGTACGGCGTCCGTCCGCGCAGGTCGTCGCGGATCGGCAGGTCGTCGAGCGTGGTCACGACGGGCCGCCCCCGGGGAACCGGACGCTGACCGCCTGGCCGTGCGCGGGCAGGTCCTCCACGGTCGCCAGCGTGACCACGTGCGGCGCCACCTCGCGCAGCGCGTCCTGGGTGTATTCGACCAGGTGCACGCCGCGCAGGAACGACTGCACGGACAGCCCGGAGGAGTGCCGGGCGCAGCCGCCGGTGGGCAGCACGTGGTTGGAGCCCGCGCAGTAGTCGCCGAGCGACACCGGCGACCAGGCGCCGACGAACACCGCCCCGGCGTTGCGGACCCGCAGCGCCCAGTCGCGGGCGTTCTCGGTCTGGATCTCCAGGTGCTCGGCCGCGTACGCGTCGACCACCCGCAGCCCTGCCTCCAGGTCGTCGACCAGGACCACGCCGCTCTGCTCGCCGCGCAGCGCGGTGCCGATCCGCTCGGCGTGCTTGGCCGCCGGCGCCTGCCGGGCCAGCTCCGCGTCGACCGCGTCGGCCAGCGCCGTGGACGGGGTGACCAGCACGCTCGCGGCCAGCGGGTCGTGCTCGGCCTGGCTGATCAGGTCGGCCGCGACGTGCGCCGGGTCGGCGGTGTCGTCGGCCAGGATCGCGATCTCGGTCGGGCCGGCCTCGGCGTCGATGCCGACCACGCCGCGCAGCAGCCGCTTCGCGGCGGTGACCCAGATGTTGCCCGGACCGGTGATCATGTCGACCGGCTCGCAGCGCTCGTCCCCGGCCGGGTCGACGCTCGCGCCGTACGCGAGCATGGCGACCGCCTGGGCGCCGCCGACCGCGTACACCTCGTCCACGCCGAGCAGCGCGCAGGCGGCGAGGACCCGGCGGTCCGGCAGCCCGTCGTTGTCCTTCTGCGGCGGGCTCACCACCACCAGGGAGCGCACCCCGGCCGCCTGGGCCGGGACCACGTTCATCACCACCGTCGACGGGTACATGGCCAGGCCGCCGGGCACGTAGAGACCGACCCGGTCGACCGGCACCCACCGCTCGGTCACCGTGCCGCCGGGCACCACAGTCGTGGTGTGGTCGGTGCGGCGCTGGTCGGCGTGGACCTTGCGGGCACGGGTGATCGACTCCAGCAGCGCGGCGCGTACCTGCGGGTCCAGCTCGTCCTCGGCGGCGCGGATCGTCTCGACCGGCACCCGCAGCCGCTCCGGCGAGACGCCGTCGAACCGTTCGCTCGCCTCCCGGATCGCCGGGTACCCATGGTCCCGGACCGCCTCCACGAGCGGGCGGATCCGCTCGACCGCCACGGAGACGTCGAGCTGGGCACGGGGCAGCAGGCGGCGCGGGTCACGGGCCCCGCCGCGCAGGTCGATCCGATTCAGCACGCCTGCGAGTCTAGGCCGCCGCCGGTGTCACCGGCCGGGGCCGCCCGCACGCCGGGACGGTGAGCCGGGACACGCGCGGGCGGGCGGGTTGGCGATACGCTCGATCACGTGAGCGCACGGCTGCCGGTGTTCCCGCTCGGGACCGTCCTCTTCCCCGGGCTGGTCCTTCCGCTGCACATCTTCGAGGAGCGCTACAAGGCGCTGGTGCGCCACCTCGTGGGCCTGCCCGAGGGCGCGCCGCGCGAGTTCGGCGTGGTGGCGATCCAGGCCGGCTGGGAGGCCGGGCCGCCGGGGCGTTCCGGGCCGCCCGGCGGCGACGTCACGCTGCACGAGGTCGGCTGCACCGCCGAGCTGCGGCAGGTCACCGAGTTGGCCGACGGCGGCTTCGACATCGTCACCGTCGGGCGGCGGCGGTTCCGGGTCGCCGAGGTGGACGCCTCCGCCGAGCCGTACCTGACCGCCGAGGTGGAGTGGCTGCCGGAGCCGGACGGCCCGGACGAGGTCTCCGACCTGCTGGCGGCCCGGGTGATCTCGGTGTTCCGGCAATACCTGGGCCTGATCCGGCCGGACCAGCAGGAGATCACCGAGCAGCTGCCGGAGGATCCGACGGTCCTGTCGCACCTGGTCGCCGCGACCGCCGCGCTGACCGTCGCCGACCGGCAGCGGCTGCTCGCCGTCGACGACACCGCCGGGCGGCTGCGCGCCGAGCTGCGCCTGCTCAACCGGGAGACGGCGTTGCTGCGGCAGGTGCGCGCGGTGCCGGTGCCGCTCAGCGAGCTGGCTGGTCCCCCGGCGCCGAACTGAACCCGGGCGGGGGCGGCGGCCAGGCCGCGTCGGGCTCCGGCTCCGGCCGCAACGACGGCCACCGCGACCAGCCCGCCAGCAGCGTGTACGTGACGGCGGCGCCGAACGCGGCGAGCAGCAGGTTCCCGTGCGGCACCGGCAGCGGGCCGTACCAGTCGACGCCGCCGGCGCGCAGGTCGACGGGCTTGGTGAAGGCGGTGCCCGGCGGCGCGGTCTCCACCAGCCGCTGGAACGTCGACAGCCCGATCCGGCGGCCGACCTGCCAGGCCACCACCGCCGCGCCGAGACCGCCGAGCGTCACCGCGAGCAGGCCGGCCGGGCCGCGCCGGCGGCGCAGCAGCACCCACAGGGCGATCGCGGCGAGCACGCCGAAGCCGAGCGTCAGGAGGCTGAACCAGCCGTCCGCGGCGATCGGCTGCTCCGGCTGCGTGGTCGCGTAGACCGTGCCGGCGGGGGTCTGCCGGACCGGGGTGGCGGGCGCCGCCCATGCCCACAGCAGGCCCAGCGGCGCGCCGAGCGCGGTGAGCAGTGCGACCACGCCGAGCGTGGTGAGCAGCGGGCGGCCGGATCGGGTGGCGTCGGCGCCGGGTAGCTCCGCCACCACGCCCGGGTATCCGGCGAGCGGGTCGGCGCCGGGCGCGGTGACCGGCGTGCCGGCGGGTACCGGCAGGCCGCCGGGCCAGCCGGGCGGCTGCTCGCGCTCGGGCCACGCGCCGCCGGGAAGCGGGGCCGCGTCGCCGGTACGCGCGTCGGTGCCGTCGGTGCGCGCGTCGGTGCCGTCGGTGCGCTCGCGCGCCCGCTCGGGCTCAGGGGTGTCCGGACTCACCCGTTGATCCTCTCAGGCCCGGGCACGGCTCGGGGCGGTGGTCGGCGCTCAGCGCGCGAACGGTTCCAGCATCACCGCTGCCGCCTTGAGCCAGGCGTTGCGGGTCTCGGCCTGGAGCTGGTGGTACTCGATCGAGGAGCCGGTCTCCAGCGCCGGGTCGTAGGGCACCACGGCGACCGCCCGGGTCCGGGTGGCGAAGTGCCGTTCCAGGTCGTCCTGCAACGAGGTACGCCCCGGCGTGGGGCAGGAGATCAGCGTGACCGCGTTGTCGGCCAGCTCGCCCATGCCCACCTCGTGCAGCAGGTCGAGCATCCAGTCCGCGCTGAACGCCGCGTCCTCGCGCGGCACGGTGGTCACCACGAGCTGGTCGGCGGCCTGCATGACGGTGCGCCAGTTCGGGCTCTCCACGTTGTTGCCGGTGTCCACGCAGACCACCTCGTGGGTGCGGCGCAGCAGCTCCAGCACCCGCTTGACGGTGAACTGGTCGAGCCGCTGGGCGAAGCGCGGGCTCTCCTCGCCGGCCAGCACGTCGTACGAGCCGTCGGAGGCATGCCGCAGGTAGTCGTCGAGGTGCGACAGCAGCGTGTTGCCTTCGAGGATCTCGATCTGCGCCAGGTCGTGGATCAGGTGGCGGATGGTGCGGGCGTGCCGGGCGCTGCCGGCCCGCAGACCGAGCGTGCCGCGCAGCTCGTTGTCGTCCCAGGCGAGCACGCCGCGCCCGCGGACGCTGCCCACCGTCGCGGCGGCGAGCACGGTGGCTGTGGTCTTGTGCACCCCGCCCTTGGGGTTGGCGAAGGCGAGCACCCGCGGGGTGCCCAGCTCGCGGCGCAGCACGCTGGTGGCCCGTTCCAGTTCCGGGTCCGGCTCCGGGGCGCGCCACTGCACCTGGGCCGCGTCGACCCGGCCGGAGCGGCCCTCCAGCGGGCGGCGGGGCGCGGGCACCACCGGCTCCGGGGCGGGCGGCGTGTCCGGCCGGTAGCGGCCCCGGTCGAGCAGCGCGTAGCGGGACTCGGGCGGCGGCGGCGCGGGCCGGTAGCCGCCGTCGAGAAGGGAGTACCGGGACTCGGCCGGCGCCTCGGCCCGGCCGCGCGGCTCCGGACGGGCCGGGTCGGGCCGCCAGGACGGTTCCGGGCGCGGCTCGGCGGTGAACGGCTGCTCGGGGCGCGGGTCGGGCGCGAACGACGGGTCGGCGCGCCAGGACGGGTCGGGCGGATAGGGCTGCCCGGCGCGCCAGGACGGTTCGGGGTCGCTGCGGTACGCCGGTTCGGCCTGGTAGGCCGGCTCGCCGTCGTGCCGGGGATCGGCGCGGAAGGCCGGGTCGACCCGGAACGTGGCCTCGGCCCGGTAAGCGGGCTCGGCGCCGTACGACCCGTCGGGGGCGCGGCCGACGGCGGTGGCGCGGCCGGTCCACCCGGTGCCCGCGCCACGGCGGGGCAGCGGGTCGGGCGGCGGCGCCGGTTGCTCCTCGACGTGCCGGTCGGCGTCGGCGTGCTCCGCGCCGCGACCGCCGAGCCGGGCCCGGTCGAGCAGCGCCCGCCACCGCGGTGCCGGCTCGCCCTGCCGACCCCAGCCGGTCTCGCTGCCGTCCAAGGATTCGCCCTCCCCCAGCCCATCGATCTCCGCCTGACAGGCTACGAACGAAACCCTATTCGGACCACTCCCCGCGCCGCACATCGCCCGGTGGCCCGCCGCACCATGGGATCGGCCCGGTCGCCGTGTGCCCCGATGTCTCAGGAGGTGGGAGCGGGATTGGGCGCCCCGGAGCCGGTGACGGACCCGGGGGCGGTGGGTGAAGGTCCGCTCACCGTCCGTGCGGCTTCCGACGAATCGCCCATTCCGCCTGCCTCGGCCGGCCCGGTGTCGGCCGGCGGCCGGACCACGTCACGCTGCTCGGGAAGCGGCGGGGTGAACACGGTCCGGTCCAGACGTGTCACCTCCGGCGCCGGGTCCACCACCCGCACGCCCGGACGACCGGCCAGCCCGCGCAGGGCGTCCGGCGGGGCACTGACGACCGCGGCGTAGACGCAGGCGCAGCCCGTCCGGTACGCCTCCGCCTCGCGGGCGGCGACCTCGGCGCCGCTGTCGTACACCCGGCGCAGTTCCGGATCGGCGGTGGCGGCGGCGCGGGACCGGTAGTCCGCGGTCTCCCGGTCCTTGCGCGTCGCGACGCCGGCCATCCCGGCCACCACGTCCCGGGGCAGGGTCAGCGCCGCGATCCGGACGATCTCGGTCTGCCGGCCGGGCAGCGGCACCCGTGCCACCACCGCCGAGACCCGCGTGCCGTCCAGCGTGGCGGCCGCCCGCGCCGGGGTCAGGTAACCGTCGAACGAGACCAGCGCGTAGCCGTCGGGCGCGTCGAGGCGGGCCAGTTCGTCCCCGGCGGCGCGCAGGTACGCCGGGATGCTCGCGCCGTCGATCACACCGACCCGGGTCACCTCGCCCACAGTACGGTCGCTCACCGGGCGGTCCCGCCGCTGTGCCACCGCCACCACGAGCACCACCAGCGCGCAGGCCAGCGCGAGCCAGGTCAGCGCGGCGGACCGGGACCGGCGGGGCCGCGCGGCGTCGTCACTCACGTCAGTCGCGCAGGATCTCCAGCGCCCGGGCCAGGTCGTCCGGGTACTCGCTGACGAACGTCACCTCGTCGCCGGTGCCCGGGTGCGCGAAGCTCAGCGAGCGGGCGTGCAGCCACTGCCGGGACAGCCCGAGCCGGGCCGACAGCGTCGGGTCCGCGCCGTAGGTCAGGTCGCCCACGCAGGGGTGCCGCATGCTGGAGAAGTGCACCCTGATCTGGTGCGTACGCCCGGTCTCCAGCCGCACGTCGAGCAGGCTGGCGGCGGGGAACGCCTCGAGCGTGTCGTAGTGCGTGATGCTCGGCTTGCCGCCGGAGACCACGGCCCAGCGGTAGTCGTGGTGCGGGTGCCTGTCGATCGGCGCGTCGATGGTGCCGCGCAGCGGATCCGGGTGACCCTGCACCACGGCGTGGTAGCGCTTCTCCACCTCGCGGTACTTGAACGCCCGCTTCAGCGCGGTGTACGCGCGCTCGCTCTTGGCCACCGCCATGATCCCGGTGGTGCCCACGTCGAGCCGGTGCACCACACCCTGCCGCTCCGCGGCGCCGCTCGTGGAGATCCGGTGGCCGATGCCGGCCAGCCCGCCGATCACTGTGGGGCCGGTCCAGCCCGGGCTCGGGTGCGCCGCCACCCCGACCGGCTTGTCGACCACCACGATGTCGTCGTCGGCGTACACCACTGTCAGGCCGGGCACGGCCTGCGGCACCACGGCGGGCGGCGCGGCCGGCGCCGGCAGCGTGACCTCCAGCCACGAACCCGCCTTGACCTTGTACGAGTTGGGCCGGGCCACGCCGTCGACGAGCGCGTCGCCCGCGTCGATCAGGCCGGCGGCGGCGGTACGGGAGAGCCCGAGCAGGCGGGACACGGCCTGGTCCAGGCGCATGCCGTCGAGGCCGTCCGGCACGGGCAGGGAACGGGTGTCGCCGCCGGCGGCGAACGCGGAGGTCACGCGCTCTCCCGCTGCTCGGCCGGGGCGGCGTCGTCGCGCTTCTCGTCGCGCAGCCGGGAGCCGTCGCGCTGCCGGCCGGTCAGCTCCAGGAAGACCGCGAGCACCACGCCGCACACCAGTGAGCTGTCGGCCAGGTTGAACACCGGCCAGACCTGGCCGTACGGGTCGAAGAGGCTGATCATGTCGACCACGTGGCCGACGAAGTGCCCTGGAGCGCGGAAGATCCGGTCGATCAGGTTGCCGAGCGCGCCGCCCAGCACCAGGCCCAGCGACACCGCCCACGGCAGCGAGCGCAGCCGCAGCGCCATCCAGGTGATCCACCCGATCACCACGAACGTGATGATCGGGAAGATCCAGGTGTGGTCGGAGCCGATGCTCCAGGCCGCGCCGCTGTTGCGGGTGAGGCTGAGGTAGACCGCGCCGCCGAGCAGCGACACCGGCTCCCGGCCGGTCAGCTCGGCCAGCGCGAGCTGCTTCGTGCCGAGGTCCGCCAGCAGCGAGAACAGGGACACGCCGAGCAGCAGGCCGACGGCCTTACGGCGGGGCGCGCCGGCGCCCGTCTCGGTGGTGCCGGACCCGGCGGGCGGTGCTGCGGTCATCTGCTCCCCATCGACGCTTGCGACGGCGTGGTCACCGTCTGCCGTACGGCCGCCGGGGAGCGGTGATCAGCGCCGCTCCGCCAGCTGCTTGCACGTCACGCAGAGGGTGGCCGACGGGAACGCGGCGAGCCGCTCCACCGGGATCGGGTTGCCGCACCGCTCGCACCAGCCGTAGCCACCCTCGTCGAGGCGCTCCAGCGCGCGCTCGACCTGCGTGATCCGTTCCTTGATGCTGTTGGCGAGAGAGATCTCCTGCTCCCGCTCGAACGTCTTGGTGCCGGTGTCGGCCTGGTCGTCCCCGGCCGAGTCGGTCAGCCGGTCGCGCTGCAGCTCGGTGATCTCGCTCAGCGTCTGATCGTACTCGGCGTTGAGCTCGTCCCGCCGTGCCGCCAGGGCGGCCCGGATCTTCTCGGTCTCCGCCGCGCTGCGGGTGGCCTTCGCCACCGGCTTGCGACCGGCGGTCCTGGTGTCGGCTGGCTTCGCCATCGTCAGCTCCCTCAGCCGCGTGGCGCGGCGGTCAGCGGTGCGTGGGCGGGACGCCATCGTCGGCGTCGTCCGCGTACGGAAGGGTGCACGGCGAGCGGGCCCGCCGTGCACTCCGGAGGTTGGCAAGAATACGGAACGTACAGGCGTCCGACAACGTGCCGCACCGTCGTCCCACGTATCCGCCCCGGACTGCCATCAATCGGGGCAAAAGGAACGGTAGCAGATCAGCGGGCCGGCTCCTCGCCGTACTCCCCGAACCACCTCGCCAGCCGGCCCCGGCGGCTCACCGCCCGCAGCCGCCGCTCGGTCTCGTCCCGTACGCCCGCGGTGGCGACGATGAGCAGGCTGTCCCCGACCTTGAGCCGGGTGTCGGCGCCCGGCACGAAACCGGCACCGTCGCGCAGCACGAGCGTCACCGCCGCGCCGACCGGCAGCCGCAGCTCGTCCACGTGCACCCCGGCCAGCCGCGACCCGGCCGGCACCTCCATCTGGAGCAGGTCGGCGCGCATCCGTTCCAGCGGGGCGGTCTCCAGCAGGATCTCGCTCGCCTCGGCCGGCGCGGTCACCCCCAGCCGGCGGGCCGCCGGCGCCAGCGTCCCGGCCTGGAGCAACGTGAAGATCACCACCAGGACGAAGACGGCGTCGAACAGGCGGGCCGCGCCCGGCACGTGCAGCGACAGCGGGATGGTCGCCAGCACGACCGGCACCGCGCCGCGCAGCCCGGCCCAGGACAGGAACAGCTGCTCGCGCAGGTTCACCCGGAACGGCAGCGCGGAGACCGCCACCGACAGCGGCCGGGCGAGCAGCAGCAGGGCCAGCCCGGTGATCACGGCCGGCAGCACCGCCGCGTCCAGCCGGCTCGGCGAGACCAGCAGGCCGAGCAGCACGAACAGGCCGATCTGGGCCAGCCAGGCCAGCCCGTCGGCGAAACCGAGGATGGCCTGGCGGTGCGGCAGCCGCGAGTTGCCGAGCAGCACGCCCGCGACGTACACGGCGAGGAAGCCCGAGGCGTGCAGCACCGAGCCGGCCGCGTACGCCAGCACGGTGAAGCCGACCACCGCGATCGGGTACAGGCCGGCCGACGGCAGCGCGGCCCGGCGCAGCGCGTACCGGCCGGCCAGGCCCGCGCCGACACCGACCGCCGCGCCGGCGCTCAGCTCGTAGCCGAGGAGCAGCACCTCGTACCACCAGGGGTGGGCGGCCTCGACCCCGGCGCGGGACAGCAGCAGCACCAGCAGCACGACCGGGGCGTCGTTCACCCCGGACTCGGCCTCCAGCGCGGCCACCAGCCGGGGCGGCAGGCGCAACCGGCGCAGCGTGGCGAACACGGCCGCCGCGTCGGTGGAGGAGAGCACCGCGCCGTAGAGCAGCGACAGCCGCCAGTCCAGGCCGAGCAGCACGTGCACCACCACGCCGACGACCACGATGCTGACCACGACGCCGACCGTGGACAGCGCCGCGGCCAGGCCCAGCACCGGCCGCAGCGTGCTCCACCGCGCGGTCAGCCCGCCCTCCGCGATGATCACGATGAGCGCGCAGAAGCCGAGCACCCGGGTCAGTTCGACGTCGTCGAACCGGATGCCCAGGCCGGCCTCGCCGAGCAGCACGCCCAGCGCCAGGTAGACCAGCAGGCTCGGTACGCCGAGCCGGGTGGAGAACCGCACCGCGCCCACCGCGACCAGCAGCACGGCAGCGCCCACGAGCAGCGCGACGTCGAGCCCCGGGGTCATCGCCGGCCGGCCGGACCGGACCTCACGCCGTGCTGCCGTCGCGCAGCCGGCGCAGCACCTCGGGCAGCCCGTCGTGCGGGCGCTCGACCAGGAACAGCTTGTCCCGGCTGGCCGCGCCGGACCGCAGCGACACGGTCGCCGGCCGGATGCCGAGCGCGTCGGCGAGCGCGCGCCGGGCCGCCTCGGTGGCGCGGCCGTCCACCGCGGGCGCGTGCACCGCGACGACGAGCGCCGGACCGTACGGCCCGTCGAACCGCCCGCCCACCCGGGCGCGGGCCGCCCCGGGCTTCACCCGCACCGCGACGGTGAGTGTGTCCGCGATCGTCATGGTCAGCGCGGCCGGGCCTCGGTGAGCAGGGTGGTGGCGGCGGCGCAGTGCGCGCACGGGGTGAAGCCCAGCGCGACCGCCTCGGCGACCGGCAGCGGTTCGTCCTCCCGGCCCACCAGGTGCGGGCAGCCGGGCAGGTGGAAGCGGGGATGGCCGTCGACCACCAGGACCTCGTCGGGCAGCCGGACCAGCCGGGCGACCTCACCCGTGGAGAGGAACTCGGCCGGCGGGTCGCCGTCGAACGCCTCGCCCGGTGCGGGCGAGGTGGGCCGTGCGGTCTCCGGCACGCGCGGGCCGGGCGGCGAGTAGGGCACCGCGTCCGCGACCACCGGATCCTGCGCCGCGTACGGCCCGGCGGCGGGCTCGCCGTCGAACGCCGGCGTGTACGGCCCGGCAGCGGGCTCGGTGCCGGACGCCGACGTGTACGGCCCGGCAGCAGGCTCGCTGTCGGACGCCGACGTGTACGGCCCGGCGTCGAACGGCTCGGCCGGCGGTGAGTACGCGGCCGGCGGCGGGGCGTCGTCCGGCTCGGTCACCGGCGACCCGGGCGGTTGCCGCCACCCGGATCCGCCGGCGCCGAACGTGGACGTGTGGTGCGGGACCGGGATCACCGGCTCGTCCGGGGACGGGACGGTGTGCGCGGTCCGCAGTCGCGGCCCGGTCTCCCGGCCGGCCGTGGCCCGCGCCGCGGCGGCCTGGCGGGCGAACGCGACGAAGGCGACGGCGGACAGCAGGCTGGCCGCGATCGAGACGATGAGCAGGAGGCTGGATCCGCCGGCGAGGCCGGCGATCAGCAGCACGACCGCGACGAGGATGAGCAGGATGCTGGCGGCTACCACGGCTCACCCCCGGCCGCGTCGTGTCGGTCTGGGCGGTCGGTGGCCGTCACGGGGACGGCCACCGACGCGGGATCAGCGGCCGGACTCGAGCGAGCCCGCGCGGCCACCGCCGTAGGAGCCGGCGAGACCGGCCGCGGCGAGACCGTTGCTGCCGGCGGCACGGGTGCCCTCGGCGCGGTTCATCTCCACCTCGAGGCCCTGGCCGCGACCGTCGAGGTCACGCAGCTGGCTCTCCAGGTACGCCTTGAGGCGGGTGCGGTACTCGCGCTCGAACTGCTTGAGCTCCTCGATGTGCTTCTGCAGCGCGGTGCGCTTGGCGTCCAGGCCGCCCATGGCCTCCTGGTGCCGCTGGCGGGCGTCCCGCTCCAGGGCGTCGGCCTTGGCGCGCGCCTCCCGGGTGACCTCCTCGGCCTTCGAACGGGCCTCGGAGAGCAGCTGGTCGGCCTCGCGACGGGCGTCGGAGACGTGGTCGTCGGCGGTGCGCTGGGCCATCATGAGCACCCGCAGCGCCTGCTGCTCGCCGTCACCGGTCACGCCGGCCGGGCCGCCCTGCGTGCGCACCTGCTCCAGCTCGGCCTGCATCGCGCGGGCCGCCTGCTCGGCGGCCGCCTTGTCGCGCTGCACCCGGTCGAGCTGGGCCTTGACGTCGTTGAGCTCCGCCGCGAGGCGGGCGTCACCGCCGGGGCCGGCGGGAGCGCCACCCCGACCGCCGCGCTCCACCTGGGCGCGCAGCTCGTTGTTCTCCTCGATCAGACGGGCCAGCTCGCGCTCGACCTCGTCCAGGAAGGCGTCGACCTCCTCCTCGTCATACCCCCGCTTGCCGATCGGCGGCTTTTTGAAGGCGACGTTGTGAACGTCGGCCGGGGTCAGCGGCATCGAAACTCCTCGGGTCAGTTGCGGCCGCGAAAGCGCTCTGGTCAGGCAAACGCGAAGATCAGGCGCCTAAACACGAACTCCATCAGCACGAACAGGATAACCAGGAGCACAAGGGAGGCCAGGTCGATGCTCACGGTACCAATTCGCAGTGGCGGGATCACACGCCTCAACGCTCGCAGGGGCGGATCAGTGACGCTCCACACGACTTCCAGTCCCGCCGACGCTCCCCGCCCCGGTTGCCAGCGGCGACCATAGGCCAGCACCGCCCCGAGGACAAATCGCGCCAAAAGGACAATTAGGAAGATGTACAGCAGCAGGTAGAGCACCTGGAACAGGATCGACAACACGGCAGGCGACGTCCCTCGGTCGTGCGGCTCAGCTCAGGCTGAAGAAGCCGCCCTCAGCGATCTTGGCCTTGTCCTCCGCGGTGACCTGGACGTTGGCCGGTGAGAGCAGGAACACCCGGTTGGTCACGCGCTCGATCGTACCGCGCAGACCGAACGCGAGCCCGGCGGCGAAGTCGACGAGCCGGCGGGCGTCCGCCTCGTCCATCTCGGTGAGATTGATGATCACCGGTACGCCGTCGCGGAAGTGCTCGCCGATCGTCCGCGCCTCGCGGTACGTGGTCGGGTGCAGCGTGGTGATCTGGTAGCGCTGCTCGTCCTCCGGCGCCACGCGCTCCCGCTCCCGCGGCTGGGCCTGCGGCGCGAGCGCGAGATTGTCCCGGGTGTGGTAGGTCAGCGCGCCCGAGGTGTCACCGGCGGAGGACCGGGTGATCGACCGGACGCTGGACCGCTCGGCCCGCTCCGGGCGCTCGGCCTCGGCCCGGTCGGCGTCGACCGCGCGGCTGGAGGCGCGCTCGGACAGCCGGCCCCGGTCGCCGAGCCGGCTCCGCGTCGTCGGCGGCTCCTCGGCCTCGTCGTCGTCCTCGTCGGCGAACTCCTCGGCGTACCGGCTCGACCGGTAGCGCGACGATTCCCGGTAGCCACCCTTGTCGTAGCCACCGTCCTCGTACGCCCGCTCGTCGTCCTCCTCGACGAGACCGAGCCAGACCCCCGCCTTGCGCAGTGCACCCATCCCCGCGCCCTTCCGTCCGCCGTGCGGCACGCGCCCCCGTGCCGTGTCGCTTGATCACGAGTGGACGATCATGCCCACCGGACCGGATCGGCAATCCCCTGACGCGCGGTTCGCGGTCCGCCCGTCACGGCCCCCGGCTACGGGAACGCCGTCCTGAACAACACTGATGTAATTTGCTTCCGTCGTGGTGAGGCTACCGCAGCGCAGGGCGCATTCCGAGCAACGCGCTGCCGACACGGACATGTGTCGCGCCGTGCCCGATCGCGCTCTCCAGGTCTCCGCTCATGCCCGCCGACAGCACCGTCGCGTCCGGATGGTCGGCCCGCAGTGCCGCCGCCACCTCGGCCAGCCGGGCGAACGCCCGGTCCGGCTCCCAGCCCAGCGGCGCCACCGCCATCAGGCCCGCCAGCCGCAGACCGTCGGCGCCGGCCACCGCCGCGGCCACCGGGTCGAGCCCTCGCTGCGGATCGGCCGCGCCGGGCAGCGCCCCGCCCCGGGCCGGGTCGCCGTCGATGCTCACCTGCACCAGCACGTCCAGCGGCCGGTCCCGGACCGCGCCGGCCGCGGCGTCCAGCGCGGCGGCCAGCCGGACGCTGTCCACCGACTGGACCACGTCGGCGTACCGGACCACCGAGCGGGCCTTGTTGCGCTGCAACTGGCCGATGAAGTGCCAGCGCGGCGCGGCCCCGGCGGCGGCGACCGCCTCCGCCTTCGGCGCCGCCTCCTGGTCGCGGTTCTCCCCGACGTCGCTCACGCCGAGCCCGGCCAGCGCGACCACGTCCGCCGCCGGGTACGTCTTGGTCACCGCGACCAGTGTGACCTCGTCGCGCTGCCGCCCGGCCGCCGCGCAGGCGTCGGCGATGCGGGCCCGGACCCGGGCCAGGCCGGCCGCGAGTTCGGCACGCCGCTCGGGCCGCACCGCCGTCTGTGACTCCGTCATCGGCGCGGCTCAGGACCCGTTCTTCAGGAAGTCGGGCACGTCGACGTCGTCGAAGAGCACCCGGCGCGACGGCTGCTGCGGCGCCGGCATGGTGGCCGGCGGGCTCACCGGCGCGTTCGGCTGGGCCGGCGGGTTCTGGTTGCTCTTGCGCGGCGCTTCCACCGCCTTGTACGCCGGCGTGCCCCCGTCGAAGCCCGCCGCGATCACGGTGACCCGCACCTCGTCGCCGAGCGCGTCGTCGATGACCGCACCGAAGATGATGTTCGCGTCCGGGTGGGCCGCGTCGGTGACCAGCTGCGCCGCATCGTTGATCTCGAACAGGCCGAGGTCCGATCCGCCGGCGATGGAGAGCAGCACGCCGCGCGCGCCGTCCATGCTCTGCTCGAGCAGCGGGCTGGAGATCGCCGCCTCGGCCGCCTCGACGGCGCGGTTCTCGCCCCGCGCGCTGCCGATGCCCATGAGCGCGCTTCCGGCGCCGCTCATCACGCTCTTCACGTCGGCGAAGTCCAGGTTGATCAGACCCGGCGTCGTGATCAGGTCGGTGATGCCCTGGACACCGGAGAGGAGCACCTGGTCGGCGGTGCGGAACGCGTCCATCATGGAGATGTTGCGGTCGCCGAGCGCGAGCAGCCGGTCGTTCGGGATCACGATGAGCGTGTCGCACTGGTTGCGCAGTTCCTCGATGCCCGCCTCGGCCTGGACCTGCCGGCGCTTGCCCTCGAACGAGAACGGCCGGGTGACCACACCGATGGTGAGCGCACCGAGCTTGCGGGCGATGTTCGCCACGACCGGCGCGCCGCCGGTGCCGGTGCCGCCGCCCTCGCCGCAGGTCACGAACACCATGTCGGCGCCCTTGAGGACCTCCTCGATCTCGTCGCGGTGGTCCTCGGCGGCGTTCTTGCCGACGTCCGGGTTGGCGCCCGCGCCCAGTCCCCGGGTCAGCTCCCGGCCCACGTCGAGCTTGACGTCGGCGTCGCTCATCAGCAACGCCTGCGCGTCGGTGTTGATCGCGATGAACTCGACGCCCTTGAGCCCAACCTCGATCATCCGGTTGACGGCGTTGACGCCGCCGCCCCCGATGCCGACGACCTTGATGACCGCCAGGTAGTTGTGCGGAGGTGTCATCTCCGGTCCTTTCCCTTCGAGATTGGCATGGGCCGACCCCACACGGCTTGGCCGGATCAGCGGTCGAGCACTCCCCCGTGGCCTCCGACGGCTGAACTCTCACCCTCTACTAGAGGCTTAGAGTTATGTCAACCACTGATCTCTTCGGGGCAACGTATGCGCCGCCGCGCCAGGAGCCAAGGACCTGTTCCGGCGTGTCGCCGACCGAGCGACAGGGGACACAGCGCGGGCTCGCTGAGCCACGGGTCACTCGAACGTGACCACGTCCGGCGCGCTGACGTCGATCCGGTCCGCCTTGCGGCTCAGCAACGAGGTGGCCACTGTCGACTTGTCGGTGCCGCGGGAGGCGTCGCCCCAGAAGACCTGACGCTCGCCGCGCAGCAGCAGCGTGATCCGGGCCAGGCCGGCCACGTCCACCGCGACCAGCTCCGCGCGCAGCTTCTCCCCCAGCGCGGCGAGCACCGCCAGCCCGGCCCGCGTACCCGGGTCGTCGGGGCCGGGCCGGGCGACCCGGACCTGCGGCAACCCGTCCGGCGCCCGGTCCAGTCGCTGGAAGACCACACCCGAGCCGTCGACGACCACGAAGCCGTCGCCCTGCGGCACCGCCGCCACCGCGGTGCGCTCCTGCACCCGGATCACCAGCGTGTCCGGCCACTGGCGCTCCACGGTGGCGCGGGCCACCGGCGGCAGCGTGCCGACCTTGCGCGCGGTCGCGTCCAGGTCCACCCGGGCCAGCGGCTCGTTGTCCGGCACCGCCGCGGCGTCGCGGATCTGCACCGGGGTGACCAGTTGCGCGCCGACCACCCGCACCTCGCGTACGCCGAACAGGCCGGTGCCCAGCACCGTCCACGCGACCAGGCCCGCGACGGCGAGCACCGCCGCGGCGACCGCCCAGGGCAGCGCGGCCCGCATCCGCCGTTGCCGGGCCCGGGCCATGAACCGGCGGGTCGACGGCGGCACGGCGTCCGCGTTCGCCCGCACGAGCTGCCAGCGCCGGGCCGGGCTGCGCCGCCCCGCCCCGCCGTCCGGTCCGGGGGTACGGCCGCGGGCCGGACCGGGACTCATCCGGCGGGGGTCGCCGCGCCGTCCGGGTCGACGCCGGCGCCGAGCCCCGTGCCCCCGGCGGAGCGGGCGAGCAGGGCGTCGAGCAACTGGTCACCCATCAGCGAGATCGGCGGCGCGCCCATCGTCACCACCACGTCGCCGGTCCGCGCCCGCCGGGCAACCTCGCCCGGCACGTCGTCCCACGCCTCGACGAACACCTTGCGCTCGGCCGGCAGCGGCACCTCCTGGATCAGCGCGGCCGAACCCTCGCCGGGACGGCGCGTCTCGCCGGGGCCGAAGACCTCCAGCAGCACCACCTCGTCGGCGATGCCGAGCGCGGCGGCGATCTCCGCCTGGTTGTCGCGGGTGCGGTAGAGCCGGTACGGCTGGAACACCACGATCAGCCGGCCGTCGCCGGCCACCTCGCGCAGCGTCTGCAACGCCAGCGTCATCGAGGTCGGGTGGTAGGCGTACTCGTCGTAGACCAGCACACCGTCCGCCGCGCCCTTGCGCTCGAAGCGGCGCCGCACGCCGGGGAACGCGCCGAGCGCGGCCTCCGCCGCGGCCACCGGCAGGTCCAGCAGGTACGCGGCGAGCACCGCGGCGGCGCTGTTGAGCGCCATGTGCCGGCCCGGTACGGGCAGCCGGATCTCACCCAGCGGCCGGCCCTCGACCTCGGCCTGGTAGCGCACCCCGTGCGCGGACGAGACGACCTCGCTCATCCGCAGGTCCGCGTCGGCGGACTCGCCGTACGTCCAGACCCGGCGGCCCTCGGCGCGCAGCGTCTCGGCCAGCCGGCGTCCGCCCGCGTCGTCGGCGCAGGTGATCACGAAGCCGGCCGGGTCGGTGAGCCGGGCGAACTCGGCGAACGCCGCCTCCAGCGTGGCCAGGTCGCCGTAGGTGTTGAGGTGGTCCGCCTCAATGTTCGTGATGATCGACACGAACGGGCGGTAGATGAGGAAGGAGCGGTCGCTCTCGTCCGCCTCGACCACGAAGTGCTCGCCGGTGCCGTGGTGCGCACCGGAACCCACCTCGGAGATCTCGCCGCCGATCACGAACGACGGGTCCGTGCCGGCCTGCTGGAGCACCATGGTGACCATCGACGTGGTGGACGTCTTGCCGTGGGTGCCGGCCACCGCCACCGTGCGGCGCCCGGTCATCGCGGCGGCGAGCGCCTCGGAGCGGTGCAGCACCCGCAGGCCCCGGCGACGCGCCTCGACCATCTCCAGGTGGTCCTGCGGGATGGCGGAGGAGTAGACCACCGTGTCCACCCCGTCGAGGTTCGACGCCTCGTGGCTGGAGTGGATGGTGCCGCCGAGCGCCCGCAGGCCGGCCAGCGACGGCCACTCCCGCAGCTCGCTGCCGGAGACCGGCAGACCCCGGGTGAGGAAGAGCCGGGCCAGCCCGGCCATCCCGACGCCGCCCACCCCGATCAGGTGGATCCGGCCCAGGTCCTCCGCCGTCATGGTGCCGGCGGGCGTGAACTGCGCGGTGTTCATCAGACGTACCTTCCCGTCGCGGTGCCCCTCATCAGCGGGCCACCGCCTCGTAGACGAAGTTCAGCAACGCCACGTCGCCGTCGCGGCGGCCGTACCCGGCTGCGGCGTGGCTCATCGCGTACAGCCGCTGCGGGTCGCGGATCAGCGGGATCACCGTCCGCTCCAGCCACGCCGGGGTCATCTCGGCGTCGTCGACCAGCAGACCGCCGCCCGCCTCCACCACCGGCAGCGCGTTGCGCTTCTGCTCCTGGTTGCTGTGCGGGTAGGGCACGTAGATGGTGGGCAGGCCGATCGCGGCCACCTCGGCGCAGGTCATCGCGCCGCCCCGGGCCAGCATCAGATCGGCGGCGGCGTAACCCAGCTCCATCTCGGACAGGTACGGCAGCGTGACGTACGGCACCGGCAGGTCGGTCGGCACGGAGACCGGCTCGTTGCGGGCGCCGATGACGTGCAGCACCTGCACACCGTTGCGGGCCAGCTCCTTCGCCGCGCCGGAGACGGCCAGGTTGATCGAGCGGGCGCCCTGCGAGCCGCCGGCGACGAACAGCACCGGCAGGTCGGGACGGAGTCCGAAGTGGGCGCGGGCGGCGTCGCGCAGCGCGGCCCGGTCCAGCCCGGCGATGCCCCGGCGTAGCGGCACGCCGACCACGCGGGCGTCGCGCAGCGCCTCGGCCTGGGCCGGCTGGTGCGGGAAGCCCACCGCGACGTTCTTGGTGAACTTCATCCCGAGCCGGTTCGCCACGCCCGGCGGCACGTTCACCTCGTGGATGACGATCGGCAGCTCCCGCCGCCACGCGGCCAGGTAACCGGGCACCGAGACGTACCCGCCGAAGCCGACCACGGCGTCGGCCTGGACCTCGTCGATCACCTTGCCCGCGGCGCGCGCCGCCTTCCACATCCGGTCCGGGGTACGCACCAGGCTCATGTTGACCGACCGGGGAAGCTGGTAGGCCGGGATCTGCCGCAGGTCGTAGCCGGCCGGCGGGATCAGCTCGTTCTCCAGCCCCTTGGGTGTGCCCAGACAGGTGATCCGGACGCTCGGGTCGTGTCGGCGCAGGCAGTCGGCGAAGGCGAGCAGCGGGTAGATGTGCCCGCCCGTACCCCCTCCGCAGAGCACCACCGAACGCAGCGGACCCATCAGCGTCTCCTCTCGCTCGCCGCGCCGGTGCGCGCCCGGTCGGACCGGGCGCCGCGGGGCGCGGCCTGATCGTCCTGCCGCCGCTGCCGGGACCGGGGCACGGACCCTCGGTCGGCCGGGGGCGGCGCCGGTCTGCGGCGCCGGCCGGGAAGCGGCGGCAACGGGGCCCACACTAGTCGGACCCATCGGGCGGGCGGACGGGCATGCAGCGCTCGCGCCGCGTCCGGCTCGGCGCGGGCGAACGAGGCGAGCATGCCGATCGCGGCGAGCGTCACCACCAGGGCGCTGCCGCCGTCGGAGATGAACGGCAGCGGTACGCCGGTCAGCGGCAGCAGCCCGGTGACGCCACCGATGTTGATGACGGCCTGGCCGACCAGCCAGGCGGTCACGCCGGCGGCGGCGAGCCGGCGGAACGGGTCCTCGACCCGGCGGGCGATCCGCATCCCGGTGTACGCGAGCACGGCGAACAGCGTCAGGACCACTGTGCAGCCGACCACGCCCAGTTCCTCGGCGACGATGGCGAAGATGAAGTCGTTGTGCGCCTCGGGCAGGTAGTTCCACTTCAGCGAGCTCTGGCCCAGGCCGACGCCGAACCAGCCGCCGTTGCCGATCGCGTAGCGGGCCTGCACGAGCTGGTAGCAGTAGTCCAGCTTCTGCTCGAAGCAGGTCTTCGGATCCGGCGGGTCGAGCCACATGGTGAGACGGCCGAGCCGGTAGTTGTCCGCGTCCCGGGAGCCGGAGCCGGCGCCGAGCGAGGCGGCGGCCACCAGCAGGCCGATGCCGGCCAGGCCGATCGCGGAGAGCGCGGCGAAGACCCGGCCCCGCACGCCGGCCGCCCAGAGCAGCCCGACCACGAGCGCCAGCAGGCAGAGCATGCTGCCCAGGTCGTTGAAGCCGACCAGCACGAACAGCAGGCCCACCACCGGGAACAGCGGTGTCGCCAGTTCCTTCCACCAGCCCAGCGAGGCGCCCTTGCGGGCCAGCACGTGCGCCGCCCACAGCACCAGCGCGAACTTCGCCACCTCGACCGGTTGCAGCGAGATCGGGCCCAGGGAGAGCGAGAGGAGTTCGGCCCGCAGCGGCCCGATCGACGTCACCCCGAACAGCGAGTTCAGCGCGACGAACAGGTTGAGCGTGAGCAGCAGCGCCACCGCCACGCCGAGCGCCGGGCGGCTCACCGCCCGGAACGTGCGCGCGGGCAGCCGCTGGCAGGCCCAGAACGCGCCGATGCCGATCACCGCGAACACGGCCTGCTTGGTCAGCGACGCGGACGCGTCACCGCCCTCGGCGAAGTCCTTCACGCTCGTGGCGGAGAAGACCATGGTGAGGCCGATCAGCAGCAGCAGGCCGGCGCTGGACAGCAGCAGGTAGTAGGAGGCCAGCGGCCGGGCCAGCAGGCCGCGCAGCGCGGCCAGGCCACCGGCCGGATCCCAGCGCGCCGCGGGCGGGTCGGCCGGTGGCGTGGCCGCCGGGGCACGGCGGGCCGGCGGGTCGCTGGTCACCTGGATGTCTCGTCCCTCCCCCACAGGCCCATCATGGCCGCTCGACCCGCGCGCCCGTGGCGCAACCGCCCGGTCGGCGTGTCGGATCTGAAGGAAGGGCCCCTTATTAACAGACGTCTGTTAATAAGGGGCCCTTCCTTACACCCGAGGCGTCAGCTGACCGCGGCGAGGAACTCGCTGTAGAACAGGCCCAGCGCGATGGCCACGCCGATACCGGCGATGATCCAGAACCGGACCACGATGTTGACCTCGCTCCAGCCCGCCAGCTCGAAGTGGTGCTGCAACGGCGACATCCGGAACACGCGCTTGCCGGTGGTACGGAAGGAGATGATCTGGATGACCACGGACATCGTGATGATCACGAAGAGGCCGCCCAGGATCGGCAGCAGCAGGATGGTGCGGGTGGACATCGCCATGCCGGCGATCAGGCCGCCCAGCCCGAGCGCGCCGGTGTCGCCCATGAAGATCCGCGCCGGTGACGTGTTCCACCACAGGAAGCCCACGCAGGCGCCGGCCGCCGCGCCGGCGATCAACGCGATCTCCAGCGGGTCACGCACGGTGTAGCAGTACGACTCGGTGTAGTTCGGGTCGGCGCACCAGTGCCGGTACTGCCAGAACGCGATCAGCGCGTACGCCGCCAGCACCATCACCGAGGCGCCGGTGGCCAGACCGTCCAGGCCGTCGGTGAGGTTGACGCCGTTGGTGGCCGCCATGACCACCATGATGATGACGATCACCGCGCCGATCTTGCCGATCTCCAGCGCCGGGATGTCCCGGATGAAGCTCAGCGTGGTGCTGCCCACGGTCTCGGTGTTCGTCGCGTTGCCGCCGGCGTCGGTCATGCTGGACGGGAAGTAGACCGCCACCGCGCCGAAGACCGCGCCGACCAGGATCTGCCCGGCCAGCTTGCCCCGCTTGTTGAGACCGCCGCTGTGGCGCTTGCGCACCTTCAGGAAGTCGTCGATGAAGCCGACCGCGCCGGAGAACACCATCAGCCCCAGCAGCACCAGCGCCGTGATGGTCGGCTCGACCTGGGCGATCTGCGCGTCCGGCAGCGTGGTCAGAGCCAGGTGCCCGGCCACGTACGCGATGACTGTGGCCAGGATGAAGACCACGCCGCCCATGGTCGGCGTGCCCTTCTTGCCCTCGTTGCTGGCGAGCCCGAGGTTCGATCGGATCGGCTGGCCGGCCTTGAGCCGGGCGAACACCTTGATCGCGATCGGGGTGCCGAACAGCGAGATCAGGAACGCGACCCCGATGGCGACGATGACCGCCCTCATGCGGCGCCGCCCTCCGTCGCACCCTCCCGGGCGTCCGCGCGCAGCGCGTCGGCCACCTCCCAGGTCCGGTACCGGGAGCCCTTCACCAGCACCACGTCTCCCGGACGCAGCTCGCTCCGCAGCACCTCGACGGCCGCCGCCTGATCGGTGAGCAGCACCGACTCTCCTCCCCAATTACCTACCGCTGTCGCGCCCTCGTGGATCGGCGCCGCCGGCTCGCCCACCACGAGCAGCCGGTCCACTCCCAGTTCGGCCGCGAGCCGGCCGACCTGCTGATGCCCCTGAAGTTCGAAGTCACCCAGCTCGGCCATGTAGCCGAGCACCGCGACGGTACGCCCCTCGCCACGCATGCTGGCCAACGCCCGCAGCGCCACGCCGGTGGAGGCGGGGTTGGCGTTGTACGAGTCGTCGATCACGGTCACCCCGTCGGGACGCTCGAAGACGTCCATCCGGCGGGTCGAGACCAGGCCCAGCTCGTTCAGCGCCGCCGCCAGGTCCGGCAGCGGCAGGCCCAGCTCCCGGCCGACAGCCGCGGCGGCGAGCGAGTTGGAGACCTGGTGCCGGCCGGTCAGCCCGAGCCGCACGGGCGCGCTGCCCTCCGGGGTGACGAGGGTGTACGAGGGCCGTCCCCGGCCGTCGAGCGTCACGTCCACGGCGCGTACGTCGGCGCGCTCCGACTCGCCGTAGCGGACCACCCGGGCCCGGGTACGCGACGCCATCGCGTCGACCCGCGGGTCGTCGGCGTTGAGCACCGCCAGCCCGTCGGAGGGCAACGCCTCGACCAGCTCGCCCTTGGCCAGCGCGATGGTCTCCACCGAGCCGAACTCGCCCAGGTGCGCCACGCCCACGTTCAGCACCACGGAGATCCGCGGCGGCACCACGTCGCACAGGTAGCGGACGTGCCCGACCCCGCGGGCGCCCTTCTCCATCACCAGGTAGCGGGTCTCCGGCGTGGCCTGCAACGCCGTGTACGGATGCCCCAGCTCGTTGTTGAACGAGCCGGGCGGCGCCACCGTCGGGCCGAGCCGGACCGCGAGCTGGGCGATCAGGTCCTTGGTGGTGGTCTTGCCGGACGAGCCGGTCAGCCCGATCACGGTCAGCCCGGGCAGCCGGTCCACCACCGCGCGGGCCAGCCGGCCCATCGCGTCGAGCGCGTCACCGACGAGCACCATCGGCACGCCCGGCACCTCCCGGGTGCCGAGCACCGCGACAGCGCCGGCGGAGATCGCGCCGGCCGCGTAGTCGTGGCCGTCCACCCGTTCGCCGGGGAAGGCGACGAACAGCCCGCCCCGGTTCACCTTGCGGGAGTCGAACTCCACGGTGCCGGTGACCCGGGCGTCCGGGTCGGCGCCGACGAGCCGGCCCTCGACCGCGGCGGCCACCTCGGCCAGCGTCAGCGGGATCACCGCTGACCCACCAGGTCACCGAAGCGGGCGCGCAGCGCCGCCGCCAGCTCCACCCGGTCGTCGAACGGCAGCACCTCGCCGCCGATCTCCTGGCCGCGTTCCTGGCCTTTGCCCAGCACCGCCACCACGTCACCCGGTTCGGCCACCCGGACCGCCTCCTCGATCGCAGCCCGCCGCCCGGGCACCTCGATGACGCGGGCCGGGGTCGCGGCGGCGTACGCGCCGGCGAGCACCTCGGCCCGGATCGCGGCCGGGTCCTCCGTCCGCGGGTTGTCGTCGGTCACGAGCACCACGTCGGCGCCGCGCGCGGCCACGCCGCCCATCACCGGCCGCTTGCCCCGGTCCCGGTCGCCGCCGGCGCCCAGCACGCAGATCAGCCGGCCTTCGGTCAGGTCGCGCAGCGCGATGAGCACCGCCTCGATCGCGTTGGCCTTGTGCGCGTAGTCGACCACCCCGCGCACCGGGGCGTCGCCGCTGACCAGTTCCAGCCGGCCGGGCACGCCACCGCAGGCGGCCACGCCGCGCGCCGCAGTCTCCGGGTCCACCCCGACGGCGACCAGCAGGGCGACCGCCAGCAGCGCGTTCGCCACGTTGTGCCGGCCGGGCAGCGCCACGCCGGTGGGCAGCGTCAGCCCGTCCGGGCCGTGCAGCGTGAAGCGCTGCGCGTAGCCCTCGCCGTCGATCCCGTCGGCCCACCAGGTCGCGTCCGGGTCGCCGGCCGCCGAGTAGGTGACGGTGCCCGGCTTGTGCAGCGGACGCAGCGCCGGGTCGTCGTGGTTGAGCACCTCGACCCGGCAGCGGCCGTCGAACAGCTTGGCCTTGGCCGCGAAGTAGTCCGCCTCGTCGGCGTGGAAGTCCAGGTGGTCGGAGCCGAAGTTGGTGTAGCCGCCGACGTCGAACCGGACGCCGCCGACCCGGCCCATGGCGAGGGCGTGGCTGGACACCTCCATGACCACCGTGTCCACCCCGTGCTCGCGGGCCACCGCGAGCATGGCGTGCAGGTCGGTGGCCTCCGGGGTGGTCCGGACGCTGTCGATCACCAGGTCGCCGAGGCGGGTCTCCACGGTGCCGATCAGCCCGGTGATGTGCCCGGCGGCCCGCAGCCCCGACTCGACCAGGTAACTGGTGGAGGTCTTGCCGGCGGTGCCGGTCACCCCGATCACGGTCAGGCCGGCGGTCGGGTCGCCGTAGACGGTCGCGGCCACCTCGCCGAGCGCGTCGCGCGGGTCGGCGACGACGAGCACGGGCAGGCCGGTCCCGGCGGCCAGCGCCACACCGGCCGGGTCGGTCAGCAGGGCCACCGCGCCCGCCTCCGCCGCCGCTGCGGCGAACTCCGCGCCGTGGCGCCGGGCACCGGGCAGGGCGGCGTACAGGTCGCCGGGGCGTACCTCCTGGCTGGCGTGGGTCACGCCGGTGACGGCCAGGTCGGCGGCCTCCTCCGGCGGGGTCGCCGCCACGCGGTCGGCGAGGTCGCCGAGCCGTACGGGACGCACGGTTGTGGGACGTGGATTGCCGGGCACGGCGTCAGACCCTACCCGGTCGTCCGGTTCCGACCGCACAGCCGCCCCGGTGGTTCGTCGCCACTCACCGATGATGTCCCGCCGTCCCCGCTCAGCGCGGAAAGACCTCGAACTTCGGGGACTTGTTGGTGAGCGACGGCGGCACCCGGTAGTGGCGGAGAGTGAAGCCCATCATCTCCCGGAAAGCCGGCGCGGCGACCGCGCCGCCCCCGCCGCCGGGGCTCCACACGAACACCGCGACCACGTACCGGGGGTTCTCCGCCGGGGCCATGCCGATGAACGAGCCGACCTCGCCGGGCTGCTGCTTGCCGCCGTCGTAGCGCAGACCGGTGCCGGTCTTGCCGGCCACCCGGTATCCGGGTACGGCGGCGGCCAGACCGGTCGCCCGGCCGCCCGGGCCGTCGACCGTGGTGACCGCCTCCATCATCTGGCGCAGCGCCGCTGCGTTGGCCGGGCTGAGCACCGAGCGGGTGGTGGGCGCCGCGGCGGGGCTGCGCTCGCCGTCCGCGCCGATGGTCTCCTTGACCAGGTGCGGCTGCACGTACGTGCCGTTGTTGGCGATGGTGGCGTACGCGGCGGCCATCTGCAGCGGCGTGGCGTCCACGCTGTGCCCGATCGGCACCGACCCGTACGCCGAGCCGCTCCACTGGTCCGGCGGCAGCAGCCGGCCGGCCGCCTCGCCGGGCATGCCCTCACCGGTGGCCTGGCCCAGCCCGAACCGCTTCTGGTAGTCGAACAGCCGGTCCTTGCCCAGCTTCTCGGCGATCTCGATGGTGCCGACGTTCGACGAGAAGGCGAGCATGCCGGGGATGCTCATGGTGCGACCGCCGACCGGGTGGGTGTCGCGGAAGGTGACGCCGCCCCGGACGATCGTGTCGGCGACCGGGAACGCGGTGTCCGGCGTGATCACGCCCTCCTGGAGAGCCGCGCCGTACGTGATCGCCTTGTGGATCGAGCCGGGGTCGACCACGAACGTGGTGGCCGCGTCGTCCCGGTCGGCCGGGGAACCGACCTTGGTGGGGTTGGCCGCGTCGTACGTCGGCTGGCTGGCCTGCGCCAGCACCTCACCGCTCGGCACCTCGATGATCACCGCGGCGCCGACGCTGCCCTTCACCTTGGCCGTCTGCTTCGCCAGGATCCGCTGCGTCATGAACTGGAGGTCCCGGTCGACGGTGAGCTTCAGCGAGCTGCCCGGCTGCGGCTGGGTGGTGCGGCTGTAGCCGCCGGGGATGGGCGCGGCCAGGTCTCCGAGGCCCACCTCGTAGGTCCGCTTGCCGGCCTGTCCGCGCAGCACGTCGTCGTACTTGGCCTCCAGCCCCTCCAGGCCGTTCATGTCCTGGCTGACGAAGCCGATCAGGTTCGCCGCCAGGTCGCCGCCGGGCACCTCGCGCCGCTCGTCGCGGTGCACGTTGATGCCGGCCAGGTCGAGTTCCATGATCCGCTTGGCGGTGCCGATCTCCACACCGCGGGCCAAATAGACGAACTGCAACGGGGTGTCGGTGCCGGGCAGGGTGCGCTTGCGCATCTTCTCGGCCAGGTCGGACACGGGCACGCCGAGCAGCGGGGAGAGCAGGCGCGCGGTGGCGAACCGGTCCTTGACCCGGGTGGGGTCGGCGAACACGTACCGGGCCTCGACGCTGTGCGCCAGCGGCTCGCCGCCGCGGTCGAGGATCGCCCCGCGCGGGGCCGGCAGCTCGACCACGGCGAGCCGGTTGGGCAGGCCGCCGTCGGCGTACGCCGGGGTGTCCACGGTCTGGAGGTAGACCAGCCGCACGCCGATGCTGGCGAACAACGCCAGCGCCAGCACCGTGCCGAGCCGCAGCCGCCGGCGCGGGTCGCCGAGTCGCGGCGGCCGGCGCGGCTTGCGTACCGGCCGGCGGGGCTGCGCGGCGGGGCGGCGCGGCTGGGACCGGCGGCGCGGCGGCGCGTCCTCGTCGTCGTCGTCGAACGGTTCCCGCACCGGCCGGGACGAGACGGTCCGCACCACGCCGGCCCGGCCGCCCGCGGCGGTGGACCGGCGGCCGGACCGGGCGCCGTCGGTCGCGGGCTCGCGCGTGCCGGCACGCCCCGCCCGGCCGCCGTCGAGCACCTGCAACGCGGGCCGGAACGGGTCGCCGGACCGGTTGCTGCGGGGGGTACGCCGTTGCTCCGCGCCGCCGCCCTCGCGCACGGTCCGCCCGCGCGGCGTGTACGCGCGGGCGTCGGAGATCCCGCCGAGGCCCGGCTCGCGCGGCTCCGACCCCCGCGACGATCCGCGCCGGGAGCCCGTGGCGTCCCGGCGCGGATCATCCGATCTCGGCGGCATCGCTCAGCCTCCGTTGCCCTGCTGGCTGGTGACCGACGGGGCACCCTGCGCGGGGTGCGGCACCCCGATGGTCTGCCCGTCCGGCAGCCGGATGTAGGCCGGGTCCTCGGACTCGACCAGGCCGAGCCGCCGGGCGTTGGCGGTCAGGTTGCCGGGCGCCTCCTGCTTCGCGATCTCCTTCTTCAGCTCCTGCTCGTCCACGTCCAGCTTGGCCTGCTGCTGCTGGAGCTTCTCCAGCTTGAACGCGTTCTCGTTGATCTTGGTGTTGACCGCCAGGATGCCCAGCACCCCGCCGACCACCAGCACCAGGATCAGCGCGACGAACGGTGCCCGGGGCACCCGGATCGGCGCCGGCGGGGCGACCCGCAGGCGCGGCGTGGGCGCACCGGTGACCCGGGTACGCTCGGCCGGCCGCAGGGCGGCACTGCCCTGCGTCGGGAACTCGCGCGCCCCCCGGGCGCGAGTTGCCTCCCGGCGGTCGGTCGCCGTCGTGTCCCGCGTGGTGCGCTGCGCCGCGGTCCGGCCCCCCGACCGCGGTGCGCGCTGCCCGACGGCTCCCCGGCCGTCGCGCTTCTCGACGTTCATGTCCCCTCCCCCTCCTCGTCCGTCCCGTTCGCGTCCCCCGGGGCCGACCGCGGGTCCTTGCCGGACCCCGGTGACCCCGTCCCCGGTTGGTGCATCGCCTTCACCCGGCGGCGGTACCGTTCGCGGTCGGTACGCCCCTGCCGGGCCGCCTCCGGGTCGAGCCGTTCCGCGGCCCGCAGCCGCACCGAGGCGGCACGCGGGTTCGCGGCCACCTCCGCCTCCCCGGGCAGCTCGGCGCCCCGGCTCAACAGCCGGAACGTCGGGCCCGACCCGGGCAGTTCGACCGGGAGGTCGACCGGGCCCTTACTTCGGACCCGGTCGGCGAGCGCCTGCTTGGTGAGCCGGTCCTCCAGCGAGTGGTAGGACAGGACCACCATGCGGCCGCCCACTGTGAGCTTGTCCAGAGCAGCCGGCAGCGCCGTCTCCAGCGCTGCCAGTTCTCTGTTTACCTCGATCCGCAAAGCCTGAAACGTTCTCTTTGCCGGGTGTCCACCGGTTCGTCGGGCCGGTGCCGGAATGGCGTCCCGGACCAGCTCGGCCAGCCGGGCCGAGGACGTGATCCGGTTGCGCTCCCGTTCCCGGATGATCGCCGAGGCGATCTTCCCGGCGAACTTCTCCTCGCCGTACACCCGCAGCAGGCGGGCCAGGTCCGGGTGGGAGTACGTGTTGACCACCTCTTCGGCGGTCACCCCCCGGGTCTGGTCCATCCGCATGTCCAGCGGCGCGTCCTGCGCGTACGCGAACCCGCGGTCGGGCGCGTCGAGTTGCAGGGACGAGACGCCGAGGTCGAACAGCACCCCGTCGATCGCCGGGTAACCGAGCCGGTCGAGCACCTCGGGCAGCTCGTCGTAGACGGCGTGCTCCAGGTGGATCCGGTCGGCGAACCGGGCCAGGCGGACCCGCGCGTGGGCGAGCGCCTCGGTGTCCCGGTCCAGGCCGATCAGCACCGTGTCCGGATGCGCCGAGAGCACTGCCTCGGCGTGCCCGGCCAGGCCGAGCGTGGCGTCGACGTGGACGGTGCGACCGGGCCGGCCCAGTGCGGGGGCCAGCAGCTCGAGACACCGCTCGAGCAGCACCGGCACGTGCGTGCCGCGTAGCTCCCCCATCTCGACCCCCACCCCGTTCGCCAACCGTTCCGTCACGTGTCCGTCGTCGCCACGACGCCTCGCCATACCGCCAGATCCCCATCCGCTCCCGCCCGCCGGAGGCCGCGGCCCTCCGTGTCGGATCGTGCGCCTGGCACCGGGGAAGGGGTGCCAGGAACTCGAAAGCGGCTGGAGATCTCGCAGTACGTCGGGCGCCGTCACGCCCTACAGACCGCCGGGCAGCACCCCCTCCTCGATGTCGGCGAAGTCGTCTTCGCTCTCCGCGAGGTAGGCCTCCCAGGCCGCCTTGTCCCAGATCTCCACCCGGGTGCTCGCTCCGATCACGACCAGATCCCGGTCCAGTGCCGCGTACGACCGCAGGTGGCCGGGTATGGTGACCCGCCCCTGCTTGTCCGGCACCTCGTCGTGCGCGCTGGCGAAGAAGACCCGGCTGTAGGCCCGGGCCGCCTTGCTCGTCATCGGCTGCGCGCGCAACTGGTCGGCGATCCGCTGGAACTCGGGCATCGGGAAGACGTAGAGGCAGCGCTCCTGCCCTTTGGTGATCACGACACCCCCCGCCAGTTCGTCCCGGAACTTCGCCGGCAGGATCAACCGGCCTTTGTCGTCCAGGCGCGGAGTGTGGGTGCCGAGGAACATCGGCCCAACCCCCTCGCCCTGAGCGGCGTTCGCGGCGCCGCTGACCCCCCGGGCCGGTGTGGCCCTCCCGGCCTCACCATCGCGCCCCACTCTACTCCACTTCCCTCCACCTGCAACCAGAATCGCCCGCGCGGCGTGGCGTTTCCGCGCGCAAAACCGCACGTCAACGCGGGTGGGGCGGAGTGGAGGGGGTGGGGCGCGCCCCACACCGTCCGCTACCCGACATCGACCGCCGCCGTCCGGCCCCGCGCGCTCCGCCCGTCCGCCGGGCCGTCCCCGGCCGAACGGTTCGCCGTCGGCGGCGATCTGGTGGAGGTGGCGGTCCGGTAACCTCGCTCGGGTGACGGACGCGAAGATGCCCTTGCGGGCAAAGGTGGCCAGCTCCGTGTCGCGCACCGCCGCGGCGCTGTCGCGGGCCGCGGGCCGTGGCGACGGCTCGGTGATCGGCGGCTGGATCGGCCTCAAGATCGACCCGGACCTGCTCGCCCATCTCTCGGCCGGGCGCGCCATCGCCCTGGTGTCCGGCACCAACGGCAAGACCACCACCACCCGGCTCACCACCGCCGCGGTCGGCGTGCTGGGCCGGGTCGCCACCAACTCCTTCGGCGCGAACATGCCCACCGGCCACACCTCGGCGCTCGCAAAGGCCGGCAGCACGCCGTACGCGGTGCTGGAGGTGGACGAGCACTACCTCGCCCAGGTGCTGGAGGCGACCGAGCCGCACGTGGTGGCGCTGCTCAACCTCTCCCGCGACCAGCTCGACCGCGCCAAGGAGGTCGCCATGATGGCGCAGCTCTGGCGCGCCGCCCTGGTCCGGCACCCGCGGGTACGGGTGGTCGCCAACGCCGACGACCCGATGGTGGTGTGGGCCGCCTGCCCGCCGGCCGACCCGGCCCAGGGCCACGTGCCGCCGCACGTCACCTGGTTCAGCGCCGGGCAGCGCTGGCACGACGACTCCTGGGTCTGCCCCGAGTGCGGCTCCACCATCCAGCGCTCCGGTGAGCAGTGGTGGTGCACCGGCTGCCCGCTGCGTCGCCCCGAGCCGCACTGGACGGTCGAGGACGACGGCGTGCTCGACCCCACCGGCGCCTGGCACAAGATCCAGCTCCAGCTCCCCGGCAAGGTCAACCTCGGCAACGCGGCCACCGCGCTGGCCGTCGCCGCCGAGTTCGGCGTACGCCCGGTGGACGCGGTGTCCCGGCTCGGCACCGTCACCTCGGTGGCCGGCCGCTACGCCCAGGTGGACCGCGACGGGCGCAACATCCGGCTGCTGCTGGCGAAGAACCCGGCGAGCTGGCTGGAGGCGTTCGACATGGCCGACGTCGCGCCGACACTGCTGTCCATCAACGCCCGCGATCCCGACGGGCTGGACACCTCGTGGCTGTTCGACGTGGACTTCTCCCCGCTGACCGGCCGGCAAGTGCTGATCACCGGCGACCGGGCGTACGACCTGGCGGTGCGACTGGAGGTCAACGGCGTGCCGTTCCAGCACGTCCGCAGCTTCGACGAGGCCGTCCGCGCCGTGCCGCCGGGCCGGCTGGAGGTCATCGCCAACTACACCGCCTTCCAGGACATCCGAGCGGAGCTGGACCGTGTCAACTGAGAGCCTGCGCATCGTCTGGATCTATCCCGACCTGCTGTCCACATACGGCGACCGGGGCAACGCGCTGATCCTGGCCCGCCGGGCCCAGCTGCGCGGCATGCCGGTCGAGGTGCTCGAGGTCCGCTCCGACCAGCGGCTGCCCGCCACCGCCGACATCTACCTGCTCGGCGGCGGCGAGGACGGCCCGCAGGCGCTCGGCGCCCAGCGTCTGATCGCCGACGGCGGCCTGCACCGGGCGGTGGCCCAGGGTTCGGTGGTGTTCGGCGTCTGCGCCGGCTACCAGCTTCTCGGCACCTCGTTCTTCGCCAAGGGCACCCGCTGCGCCGGCCTGGAGCTGCTCGACCTCTCCTCCGACCGCGGGCCCACCCGGGCGGTGGGCGAGCTGGCCGGCGAGGTCGACCCACGGCTCGGCATCCCGCACCTGTCCGGGTTCGAGAACCACGGCGGCCGCACCCACCTCGGTCCGGGCGTGTCCCCGCTGGCCCGGGTCACCACCGGGGTCGGCAACGACGGGGCCACCGAGGGCGCGTGGCGGGGCAAGCTGCTCGGCACCTACTCGCACGGCCCGGCGCTGGCGCGCAACCCCGACCTGGCCGACCTGCTGCTGCGCTGGGCGACCGGCATCCACCAGCTCCCCCCGCTCGACGACACCTGGGCCGACCGCCTCCGCTCCGAGCGCCGCACCGCGGTGGCCGCCGCACCGAGGCCGTGACCGACGCCGCCCGGCCGGGGCGGCGACCGGTGGCCCGCCGGCTCGCCGGGTTGCTGCGGCAGCCCTCGGCGCGCCGGTTCGGGCTGCTCCTGCTGCTGCTCGCCGGGTTCGGCGTGACGCTGCTGCTGGTGCCCCGGCCGGACCCGGCCGACCTGCCCCGGCTCGCCGACTCGCTGGGTGGCTACGGGCCGCCCGCGGCTGTGGTCGGCGGCGCGCTGCTGCTGGTGGCGCTGGTGCCCCGCACGTTCGTCACGCTGGCCGCGGGCGCGATCTTCGGGCCGGTGCAGGGCGCCGCGTACGCGCTCGGCGCGGCGCTGCTCGCTGCGGCCATCGGCTTCACGGTCGGCCGGGTGCTCGGCCGCGACTTCGTCGCCGAGCGGGTACGCGGCCGGCTGGCCCGCCTCGACGGCTGGTTCGCCCGGCAGAGCGTCTTCGGCGTGGTCACCGTACGGCTGCTGCCGATCGCCGGGTTCGGGCTGGTCAGCTACGGCTACGGCACCACCGCGGCCCGGGTCATGCCGTTCCTGGCCGGCAGCGTGATCGCCTCCGCGCCCACCGCCATCGGCTACGCGGCGATCGGCGCGGCCGTGACCACACCCGGTTCGATCAACTGGTACGCGGCCGCGCCTGCGAGCCTCGGCCTGATCGCCAGCGTGCTGATCATCCACCGCTGGTGGCGGGCCGAACGACGGCGTCGCGCGCCCTGACCGTCGGTGGGCGTGTCCCCGAAGTGGACACGCCCACCTGCGGGCGTCAGGCGACGACCGAGACCATCCGGCCCTTCACCACGATCACCTTGCGCGGCTCCTTGCCGCCCAGCGTGCCGGCGACCGCCTCCAGCGCCGCCGCGCGGACGGTCTCCTCGGACGCGTCGGCGGGCACCTCGACCCGGCCCCGGACCTTGCCGTTCACCTGCACCGGGTAGGTGACCGACTCGGCCACCAGCAGGGCCGGGTCGGCGACCGGGAAGTCCGCGTACGCCAGCGACGTGTCGTGGCCCAGCTTGCGCCACAGCTCCTCGGCCATGTGCGGGGCGAACGGGGCGACCATCAGCACCAGCGGCTCGGCCACCTCGCGCGGCGTACGCGCCAGCCGGGTCAGGCCGTTGGTCAGCTCGATCAGCTTGGCGATGGCGGTGTTGAACCGGATCCCGTCCATGTCGGCGCGGACCCCGTCGATCGCCTTGTGCAGCAGCCGCCGGGTCGCCTCGTCGGCCGGCTCGTCGGTGACCCGCAGCTCACCGGTCTGCTCGTCGACGACGGTGCGCCAGACCCGCTGCAGGAACCGGTACGAGCCGACCACCGCCCGGGTCTCCCACGGGCGGGACACCTCCAGCGGGCCCATCGACATCTCGTACACCCGGAACGTGTCGGCGCCGTACGCCGCGCACATGTCGTCCGGGGTGACCACGTTCTTCAGCGACTTGCCCATCTTGCCGTACTCGCGCCGCACCTCGGTCTCGCCGTGGAACCAGCGGCCGTCGACCTCGACGACCTCCTCGGCGGGCACGTAGGCGCCGCGCGGGTCGACGAACGCGTACGCCTGGATCATGCCCTGGTTGAACAGGCGGCGGAACGGCTCGAACGACGAGACGTGGCCCAGGTCGTACAGCACCTTGTGCCAGAAGCGCGCGTACAGCAGGTGCAGCACCGCGTGCTCGGCACCGCCGACGTACAGGTCGGTGCCACCGCAGTCGCCGTCGCGGCGCGGACCCATCCAGTACGCCTCGTTCTCCGGGTCGGCGAAACGCTGCGGGTCGGTCGGGTCCAGGTAGCGCAGCTCGTACCAGCAGGAGCCGGCCCACTGCGGCATCACGTTGGTCTCGCGGGTGTAGCGCTTGGGCCCGTCGCCCAGGTCCAGCTCCACCTCCACCCAGTCGCGCCGCCGCGACAGCGGGGTCTCCGGGTTGCTGTCGGCGTCGTCGGCGTCGAACGTCTTCGGCGAGAAGTCCTCCACCTCGGGCAGCTCGACCGGCAGCATCGACTCGGGCAGCGCGATCGGCGCACCGGACTCGTCGTACACGATCGGGAACGGCTCGCCCCAGTAGCGCTGCCGGGAGAACAGCCAGTCGCGCAGCCGCCAGGTGACCGCGCCGGCGCCGTGCCCGTTCGCCTCCAGCCACTCGATGATCCGCGCCTTGGCGTCGGTGACGCCCAGGCCGTCCAGGTCGATGCCGCGCTCCGGCGCGGCGCTGTTGATCGCCGGGCCGTCACCGGTGTACGCCTTGCCGTCGAAGCCCTCCGGCGGCTGCACGGTCCGCACGATCGGCAGCTCGAAGACCTCGGCGAAGTCCCAGTCCCGCTCGTCCTGGGCGGGCACCGCCATGATCGCGCCGGTGCCGTACCCGGCCAGCACGTAGTCGGCGATGAAGATCGGGATCTGCCCGCCGGTCACCGGGTTGGTGGCGTAGGCGCCGACGAAGACGCCGGTCTTCTCCTTGCTGTCCGCCTGCCGCTCCACGTCCGTCTTGGCCGCGGCGGCCTTCCGGTACGCCTCGACGGCCTCACGCGGGCCGGCGTGCCCACCGGTCCAGGCGTCCTTCGTCCCCTCCGGCCAGGCGGCCGGCGTCAGCACGTCGACCAGCTCGTGCTCGGGCGCCAGCACCATGTAGGTGGCGCCGAAGACGGTGTCCGGCCGGGTCGTGAACACCCGCACCGGGGCGGCGGCGGTCGGGAAGTCGATGTGCGCGCCGGTCGACCGGCCGATCCAGTTGCGCTGCTGCAGCTTGATCGGCTCCGGCCAGTCCAGTGTGTCCAGGTCCTCCAGCAGCCGGTCCCCGTACGCGGTGATCCGCATCATCCACTGCTTCAGGTTGCGCTTGAAGACCGGGAAGTTGCCGCGCTCGGAACGGCCGTCGGCGGTGACCTCCTCGTTCGCCAGCACGGTGCCCAGCCCCGGGCACCAGTTCACCGGCGCCTCCGAGACGTACGCCAGGCGGTGGTCGTCGACGACGCGCCGCCGCTCCCCCACTGACAGCTCGGCCCACGGACGCCCGTCCGGGGTGGCGCGGGTGCCGCCCTCGAACTCGGCGATCAGCTCGGCGATCGGCCGGGCCTTGCACGCGTCCGCGTCGTACCAGGAGTTGAAGACCTGCAGGAAGATCCACTGCGTCCAGCGGTAGAACTCGGTGTCGATGGTCGCCACCGACCGCCGCTCGTCGTGGCCCAGCCCCAGCCGGCGCAGCTGCTCCCGGTACCGCTCGATGTTGGCCTCGGTGGTGGTCCGGGGGTGGGTGCCGGTCTGCACCGCGTACTGCTCGGCGGGCAGGCCGAACGCGTCGAAGCCCATCGCGTGCAGCACGTTGCGCCCGGCCATCCGCTGGTAGCGGGCGTAGCAGTCGGTGCCGATGTAGCCCAGCGGGTGCCCGACGTGCAGGCCGGCGCCGGACGGGTACGGGAACATGTCCAGCACGTACAGCTTCTCGGCGCCCGCCCGCGGGTGGCCCGGGTCGGCCAGCGGACCGACCGGGTTCGGCGCGTGGAAGGTGCCCTCCCGCGCCCAGGTGTCCTGCCAGCGGTGCTCGATCTCGTCGGCCAGGGCGGCGGTGTACCGGAACGGGGGGATGTCGGTCGCCGGTGCGGCTGCCTCACTCATGGCGTCTCCTCGGCGCGGATCGATTCGAAAAAATTGTGGGCGGTCTGCTGCGGGCACAAAAAAGCCCCTCGCGCAGGAGGGGCGGCCGTGCTGTCGCGCGTTCAGCGCATCAACACGGCTCGGTAAGAAGCAGGAAGAACCCGGCCATGCAGGCAGTGTACCTCGCACCCCTCGGCGGCGGCGCGCCCGTTCCACCCGCGGCGGCCGGTCCCCCGGTCCGGCGAATATTCCGGGCGTAACCGACCGACCACCTGCGGGAGTCGGCAGTAACGACAAACATGGTTAGCCTGAGATACCAATGAGATTTCTGCGGCAGACGAGGCTCGGCGTCGCGAACCCAACGGCGGGTCCAGGTGCTCTATAAAGAGCTGCCGTCCAGGCGACGAGGAGGAGGCCCGTGACACAACAGACCTGGGACGAGGTGGGCGGTCTGCTGCCGCACGACGAGTTCCGCGCCGCCAGCGAGGCCATCGTGGCCAACATCGAGCAGGTCATCGAGGGCAAGACCGCCACCGTCCGGCTCGCCCTGGCGGTGCTGCTGGCCGAGGGTCACCTGCTCATCGAGGACGTGCCCGGCGTCGGCAAGACCAAGCTCGCCAAGGCGATGGCCCGGTCCATCGACTGCTCGGTCCGGCGGATCCAGTTCACCCCCGACCTGCTTCCCAGCGACGTCACCGGCGTCAGCGTCTACAACCAGGAGACGCACGACTTCGAGTTCCGCCCCGGCGCGGTCTTCGCCAACCTGGTGGTCGGCGACGAGATCAACCGGGCCTCGCCGAAGACCCAGTCGGCGCTGCTGGAGTGCATGGAGGAGCGGCAGGTCACGGTCGACGGGGTCACCTACCAGTTGCAGACGCCGTTCATGGTGATCGCGACGCAGAACCCGATCGAGATGGAGGGCACCTACCCGCTGCCCGAGGCGCAGCGCGACCGGTTCACCGCCCGCATCGCCATGGGCTACCCGGACCCGCGCGCCGAGCTGGCCATGCTCGACGGGCACGGCGCCACCGACCCGCTGCCGGGGCTGCGGCCGGTCTCCGACGCGGCCACCGTCCGCCGGCTGATCGGCCACGTCCGGCAGGTGCACGTCGCCGACGCCGTCAAGCAGTACGCGATCGACATGGTCACCGCCACCCGGGAGGCGCCCGACCTGCGCCTCGGCGCGTCCCCCCGGGCCACGCTCCAGTTGCTGCGCACCGCCCGCGCGGTGGCCGCCCTGGAGGGCCGCGACTACGTCCTGCCGGACGACCTCCAGGTCCTCGCGGTGCCTGTGCTGGCGCACCGGATCATCCCGACCGCCGACGCGCAGCTGGCCCGGCGCACCACCGACGCGATCGTCTCCGAGCTGGTGCACCGCCTGCCGCTGCCGCACGACCGGCAGCGGTCGCCGTACGACACCCGCCCCGGCGGCGGCAACAACGGCCGCGGGCCGTACGAGCCGCGGAGGCCGTGACGTGCGCGACGGCCTGCGTGGGCTGACCACCCGCGGCCGATCCTTCCTGGCGGCCGCGGTGGCCGCCGCGATCTCCGCCGGCATCCTCGGCGAGAAGGACCTGCTCCGGGTGGCGGTCCTGCTCGCCGTGCTGCCGCTGCTGGCCGCCGCATACGTCGGGCGCAGCCGGTACAAGCTGGCCTGCAACAGGTCGCTGGAGCCGCACCGGGTGCCGGTCGGCGCCAGCTCCCGGGTGGTGCTGCGGCTGCAGAACCTGTCCCGGCTGCCCACCGGCACGCTGCTGCTGGAGGACCGCCTGCCGTACGCGCTGGGCAGCCGGCCCCGGGTGGTGCTGGAGCGGCTCGGCGCGCACCAGGCCAGCTCGGTGGCGTACACGGTCCGCGCGGACGTGCGCGGCCGCTACGAGGTGGGGCCGCTGGTGATCCGGCTGACCGACCCGTTCGGCCTGTGCGAGCTGACCCGGTCGTTCCCCAGCACGGACCACCTCACGGTGATCCCGCAGGTCACCCCGCTGCCGTCGGTCCGGCTGCCCGGTGAGTACGCCGGCAGCGGCGACAGCCGGGCCCGCTCGGTGGCGGTGCACGGCGAGGACGACGCCGCCACCCGGGAGTACCGGATGGGCGACGACCTGCGCCGGGTGCACTGGAAGTCCACCGCCCGCACCGGTGAGCTGATGGTGCGCCGCGAGGAGCAGCCGTGGGAGAGCCGGGCGACGGTGGTGCTGGACACCCGCGCCGCCGGGCACCGGGGCGAGGGCCCGACGGCCAGCTTCGAGTGGGCGGTCTCGGCCGCCGCCAGCATCGCCGTGCACCTGCGCGAGGCCGGCTACAAGCTCCGGCTGGTCACCGGCAACGGCGCCGACGTCGGCGCCGCCGAGGCAGGCGGCGAGGGACTGCTGCTCGACCACCTCGCCGACGTGCACCTGGACCGGCGCGGCGAGATCACCACGCTGGTGCAGCAGGTCCGGCAGCGGGCCGACGGCGGTCTGATCATCGCGCTGCTCGGCACGCTCGGCACCGCCGAGGCGGAACTGCTGGCCGGGCTGCGCGGCAACGGGGCCACCTGCGTGGCGTTCCTGCTCGACAGCAACACCTGGCTCAACCTGCCCCCGAACGCCCGGACCGAGGCGGAGCGGGCGCACGGCGCCGCCGCGCTCGCGCTGCTGCAGAGCGGCTGGCGGGTCATCGGGGTGGAGCACGGCACCCGCCTGCCGATGCTGTGGCCGCAGGCCGGGCGGGGCTCGCAGGGCTTCGCGCTGCGGGCGGCCATGGCCGAGACGGTGGCCGGCGGACGACGATGACCGGAGGGATGGTCCTGTGACCCCGCACCGCAACATCGGGTTCGTCGCCGCGGCGGCGACGCTGCTGGCGGCGGCCCCACTGTCGGCGATCTTCGAACGCTGGACCTGGCTGATCCAGGCCGCCGTCGTGGTCGCCGTGGTGGCCGGCTCGGCCGCGTTGAGCCGGCTGGGCCGGATGCCGCTGTGGGGGCAGGTGCTGGCCATGCTGGCCGGGCTCACCCTGGGCCTGACGTGGGTCTTCCCCGGCGGCACCGAACTGCTCGCGTTCGTACCGACCCCGGCCACGTTCGCCCACTTCGGCGACCTGCTCCAGACGTCGTTGCAGGACATGCGCTCGTACGGCGTGAAGGTGCCGGACGTCGACTCGCTGCTGTTCCTCGCGGTGCTCGGCATCGGCGCGGTCGCTGTGGTGGTGGACGTGCTCGCGGTCGGGTTGCGCCGTCCGGCGCTGGCCGGCCTGCCGATGCTCGCCATCTACTCGGTGCCGGTCGCGGTCTACGTGGACAGCGTCCCGGCCACCCCGTTCGTGGTGGGCGCCGCCGGTTACCTCTGGCTGCTGGTCACCGACAACGTCGACCGGGTACGCCGGTTCGGCCGCCGGTTCACCGGCGAGGGCCGCGACGTGGACGTCTGGGAGGCGTCCCCGCTGGCCGCGGCCGGACGGCGGCTCGCAGTGGTCGGCGTGATCGTGGCGGTGGCGCTGCCGCTCGCAGTGCCCGGGATGACCGGCGGGCTGCTGAACAACGTCGGCGCCGGGCCCGGCGACGGCAGCGGGCGGCCGGGCCAGGGCGGCAGCTCCGGCCGGGTCGACCTGTTCGCGGCGCTCAGCGGCCAGCTCAACCAGAGCGAGGAACTCGATCTGGTCAAGGTCAGCACCAACGAGACGACGCCGTTCTACCTGCGCCTGGGTGTCGTCGACGACCTGCGCCCCAGTGGCTTCCAGGCACGCGTGCCGACCGGGCGGCCGATCACCCGCCCGCTGCCCGACCCCGGGGAACGCGCCCCGCGCGGCGTCGACCAGCAGCGCTACCGCGCCACGGTCGAGGTGACGAAGAACCTGAACATGCCGTTGATGCCGGTCTACGCCGAGCCGGTCAAGACCGACGACCTCAACGGCAACTGGCTGTACGACCCGAACCAGCAGGTCGTCTTCTCCAACCGGGACAACGCCCGCGGCAAGAGCTACTCGTTCGACTACGTACGGTCCACATTCAGCCCGGCGGCGCTGCGCGCGGCCCCGTCGCTGCCCTCGGACAGCCCGGTGATGCGGCAGCAGACCGAGCGGCCGTCCGTCCCGGCCGTCGAGGAACTGGTCGCGCAGCTGGTCAAGGGCAAGTCGAACGACTACGACAAGGTCCGGGCGATCTACGACTACTTCTCCGTGGAGAACGGCTTCACCTACGCGCTGTCCACCCGCAACGGCAGCAGCGGCGAGGACATCACCGACTTCCTCGCCACCAAGGTCGGCTACTGCCAGCAGTACGCCGCGGCGATGGCCTGGCTGGTCCGGGCCGCCGGCATCCCGGCCCGGGTCGCCGTCGGGTTCACCAACGGCAGCAAGGCCGACAGCGGCACGTACGTGCTGACCAACCGCAACCTGCACGCCTGGACCGAGGTCAACTTCAGCGGGATCGGCTGGGTGCCGTTCGACGCCACCCCGGCGGCGGCCGTGACGGGCTCGGTCCGCTCGGCCTGGGCGCCGGACATCGACGCCCCCGAGGAGGTCACCCCCTCGACCGGCAGCACCAGCGCTCCCGACGCGGCCGGCCCGTCGGCCGGGCCGAACGAGGCGGACCGGCTCGACAAGGACACCGACCAGGGCCTGACGCTGAACCAGGGCGGCCCGGCCGAGGAGAGCCCGGTCTGGCCGTGGTGGCTGGCCGGTGCGCTGGCGCTGCTGGCGCTGCTCGCCGTACCGGCCCTGCGCCGCTCCGCCCTGCGCCGCCGCCGGCGCGTCCGGGCGGTCACGCCCGCGGCCACCGCGCTGCCGGTGCCGGGCCAGCGCGGCGAACCACGGCAGGTCGTCGTCGGTGTGGACGCCGAGGCGGCCCGCGCCGACGCGCACGCCGCCTGGGACGAACTGCTCGACACGCTCGTCGACTTCCACGTCCGGGTGGACCGCACGGAGACCCCACGGGCCACCGCCGAGCGGCTGGCCCGGGAGGCGCTCGCCGAGAGGGGGGACGCCGCAACGGGGGTACGCCTGCTCGGCCGCGCCGAGGAACGAGCCCGTTACGCCCGTGACCCGCTGACCGACACGGAGTTGCAGCCGGCGCTGCGTACGGTCCGGGGCGCGCTGGCGGCGGGCGCGGACCGCCGTACCCGGCTGCTGGCCGCGCTGCTGCCCCCGTCGGTGCTGCAGCGTTGGCGTACCGGCCTGGCCGAGCGGTCGGCGAGGGTGGTCACCACGAGCGGCCAGATTCGGCAGCGCATGTCGCGCTGGAGCCCGCGCCGCCTCCTGGCCCACCGCCCCGCCCGCTGACCCCCGCCCGCCCACCTCTCCCTGCCCTCCCCTCCCCTCCCCGTCCCGCCCACCCCCACGGCGTTGATCAAGGAGTTTGTGTCCAAATCCAGCCCTGCTGAAGACACAAACTCCTTGATCACCGTTTCTGGGCCGGATGCGCCCGAGATCTTGGTACGAAATGGCCCCCATAGGGGCGCTTTCCTTCCAAGATCTACGGCGGCTCCCGGGATACGGGAAGCGCATCCCGCCTGCCGGGCGAGCAGGGCTGATCAGGTGAGCTGGACACCCGCCCCACCTCGGCGATCTTGCAGTTTGTGCCCGGGTGAACGGGACATTCTGAGCACCGCTCTGGCCGAAAGTGCAAGATCGCGGGTGAGGGCGGGTGTGCGCCTGCTGGTGAGCGGCGGGGAGGTGCTCGCCGTGCGCTGAGGCGGGGAGGCTTGGGCATGAGGGGGTGAGCTGCTCTGCCGCGACCCGGGCGCGGTGCACACGCTGACGTGGCGGGGCGATCCGGCGCGGTGCACACGCTCACGTGCGGCGCGAACCGGGCGCGGTGCACACGCTCACGTGCGGGGCGATCCGGGCACCATGTGCTGACGGAGGCGCCGGCGGTGTGCAGAGGAGGCGGACCGCCGGGGGCGCGCCGAGCGGCGGTCCGGACGGTGAGTGGCGGACGGTGGGACCGATTGCGGGCACGGTTGAGCGCGGGCTCTCGCCCGCGTTGCCACGGCGACCGGCAGCAGGTCACCCCGGCGGCGCTTGCCGGCCTGTTACGGAGGCGCCGCCGGTTTCCCGCCCCGGGTCAGGGGCGGGACGCGGTCAGCGGTGGCCCTCCGGGCGCTGCCGCCAGCGGTCCTCCATCCGGTCGAGGAAGGAGCCCCGGCGACCACCACCACTGCGGCCACGGGGACGACGCCGGCTCGTTGTGCCGCCGACCACGTGCAGGTCGGGCGACTGGGATCGGCGGTGCGACTGCACCGCGTAGCCCAACGAGCCCAGCATGACGACGAAACCCGCCACGGCCACCGCGGGAATCTTGATCACGGCACCGTAGATCAACAGGGCCAGACCAGCGACGACCACGCCGGCAGCGACGAGCACGCGACGCCGCGCGTGGAAACGCGGGTCGCTGGCGCGCACGGCCGAGGCGAACTTGGGGTCCTCGGCAAGCGACCGCTCGATCTGCTCGAACAGCCGCTGCTCGTGCTCCGAGAGCGGCACGGCACTCCTCCCCGGTCACGTTGGTCGGCCCGGGCGGGCCGACAGACCGTGGCAGCCAACCGGCTGCTTACCCGCAAGTCTACGAGGGCCCCCGCGCGTCGGAAAGCGGGACGACCTACGGCCGGGTCGGTTTTTCGACTTGTCGTGTATCACGACGGCCGAGAAGACTGGCCGGACCTATGACGGACCGCCCGAATCGGGCAGCCGCCGCATCGGCCGCCGCCTCCGCCTCGCGCCAGCCGCGCTCGGGCGCACCCAGGGTGAGCTGCTGCGGGGTCTCCCCTGCGGGGGCGAGACCTTCCATCCGGACCCCGACCAGCCGAACCGGCTCGCCGGGGGCCAGCGCGCCCCACAGCGCCCAGGCCGTGTCGAACATCTCCCGGGCGGTGTCGGTGGGCACGGCGAGCGTGCGGGAGCGGCTGATCGTCCGGAAGTCGGCGAAGCGGACCTTGAGCGACACGGTACGGCCCACCTGCCCGGCCGCCCGCAGCCGAGCGCCGGCCTTGTCGGCGAGCGCGAGCAGGGACCGCCGGATCTCGTCCGGGTCGCTCACGTCGGTGTCGAACGTGACCTCCGCGCCGATCGACTTCTCCACCTGCTCGGGCGTGACCCCGCGCGGGTCACGCCCCCAGGCCAGCTCGTGCAGGTGGGCGGCGGACGCCTCGCCCACCGCCCGGCGCAGCAGGCCGGCCGGTGCCTCGGCGAGGTCGCGTACGGTGCGCAGACCGAGGCGGCGCAGCGCGTCCGCGGAACGCTCCCCCACGCCCCACAGGGCGGACACCGGCAGCGGGTGCAGGAACTCCAGCACCCGGGCGGCCGGGACCACGAGCAGGCCGTCGGGCTTGGCCCGGGTGGAGCCGAGCTTCGCCACGAACTTGCTCGGCCCCACGCCCACCGAACAGGTCAGCCGCTGTTCCTCGGCGACCCGGCGGCGGATCAGCGCGGCGATGTCGGCGGGCCGACCGAACAGCCGTCGGGCGCCCGCCACGTCGAGGAACGCCTCGTCCAGAGACAGCGGCTCGACCAGCGGCGTGACGTCCCGGAAGATCCGCATGACCGCCCGGGACGCCTCGGTGTAGGCGGTGAAGTCGGGCGGGAGGTAGACCGCGCCGGGGCAGAGCGCCCGGGCGCGGGCGGTGGGCATCGCGCTGCGGACGCCGTACCGCCGGGCCTCGTAGCTGGCGGAGCTGACCACGCCGCGCGGGCCGACGCCACCCACCACGACCGGCCGGCCGCGCAGCTCGGGGCGGCGGCGCACCTCCACGGAGGCGTAGAACGCGTCCATGTCGACGTGCAGGATGGTGCAGCCGGTGTCGTCGGCGTCCGGCCCGAAGCGGGGGTCACCGCCTCGGGGCAACGACTGGCTGCGGCCCATGCCAGCAGGCTAGCCCGCCGGTCCGACAACCCCACCGCCCGCCGACCCCGCACGAGGCGGGGCCGACCCGGACCCGCGGCCACCAGCACGGACGAACCGGGATCAGCCCCGGACCACCAGCAGCGGGACCGTCATCTCGGCGGCGGTGTCCGCACCGTGGTACGCCACCAGCCGCGACGCCATCGGCGGTTCGGAGCGGGTGGCGACCACCGCGTACGTGTCCCGGCAGACCACCACCACGTCGCCGATCCGGGTCAGGTGTGCCTCGGGCACCGGCCCGAACCAGCCGGTCGCCATCGCCTCGGCCCGGGTCAGCACCTGCGCGGCCGGGCCCAGCACCTCGGCCCAGGCGGCCACCACGTCGGCCTCGGCGCCCGGCTCGACGTGCAGGTAGCGGACCCGGGGCTCACCGGCGACCACCCGTACCCCGGCGCGCAGCCGGGGGTCGGTGTCCAGGTCGATCCGGTGCCCGGCGGGCACGTCGAGCTGGCCGTGGTCGGCGGTGACCAGCAGCGCGGCGTCCGGCGGCAGCCCGTCGACGAGCCGGGCCAGCAGTACGTCCACCTCGGCGGCGGCGGTCCGCCAGGGCGCGGAGTCGACGCCGCTGAGGTGCCCGTGCCGGTCCAGGTCGGGGTGGTAGCCGGAGACGAGCGCGGGCCCGTCCCCGGCGGCCAGCGCCGCCAGCATCCGGGCGGCGAGCGCGTCAACGCCTGCCGCACCCCGGTAGTCGCCGCCCCGGTTGGCGGCGAGCGTCAGGCCGCTGCCGGCGAACTCGGGACGGCTGACCACAGTCACCGCGACCCCGGCGGCGCGCGCCCGCTGGTACCAGGTGGGCACCGGCTGCCAGCTCGCCGGGTCCGGGTCGCCGGTCCAGTCGACGTGGTTGAGCACCCGATCGGTGCCGGGCACCCGGACCGTGAAGCCGAGCACGCCGTGCGCGCCCGACGGGGTGCCGGTGCCGAGGCTGACCAGGCTGGTCGGGGTGGTGGACGGGAAGCCGGTGGTGAGCGGCCGGCCGACGGTGGCGGCCAGGCCGGCGAGCGTCGGGGCGTACGGGGCGGCGGTGGGGATCTGGTACCAGCCGAGGCCGTCGACGAGCAGCACCGCGATCCGGCGTACCCCGGCCAGGCGCGGGGCCAGGCCGAGCCGGTCGGCGGCGCCCGGTACGCCGAGCAGCGCCAGCGCGCTGGGCAGCACGTCGATCATGCTGCCGCCGTCGTAGCGCGGCGCCACCCGGTCGAGCGGACCGGGCGTCGGGCCGGGCGTCGGGCCGGGCGTCGGACCGGGCGTCGGATCGGGAGCCGGACCGGTCATGCCGGGCGGCGGGCGAACAGGTGCAACTGGGCGGCGAGATCGCGGTACGGGGACCGGGCGGCGAGGGCGCGCTCCAGCTCCACCAGTGCGGTCTGCTGGCCGTCGGCCACCGCGGCCGGGAGCAGGTCGGCGAGCACCCGTACCCCGTGGATCTCCTCCACGACGAGGCCGGCGGCGGTGAGCAGCGCGCTCGCGTCGGCGGCGTCGTAGCGGCGGCGCAGCGTGTCCCGGCCGCCGGTGGTGCCGTGCGGGTCGGCGGCGAGCGCGGCGGCGGCGTCCAGTTGCCCGTTCATCGCCCGGCCGAACACGGCGGCGGCCCGGCCGGCGACCAGCACACTCGCCGCGCCATCCGGGCGCAACGCGGTGACCAGCGCGGACATCACCGGTTCCGGGTCGTCGACCACCTCGAGGACGGAGTGGCAGAGCACCAGGTCCACGGTGGCCGGCTCGACCAGGCCGGTGAGCGCGTCGGCGTCGCCCTGCGTCGCGCGTACCCGATCGGCGACCCCGGCCTCGGCGGCCCGGCGGGTCAGCGCGGCGAGCGCGTCGGGGCTGGCGTCGACCACTGTGACCCGGTGACCGGCCTCGGCGAGCGGGACGGCGAAGCCGCCGGTCCCGCCGCCGACGTCGAGCACGGAGAGTCGTTCGCCGGCCCGCCGGTCCAGCTCGGCCCGGAGCACCGACCAGATGACGGCGGTGCGGGGGGTGAGGGTTCGGATCTGCTCCACGCGCCGAGCCTAGTCACCCCCCGGCCCGGGTTCAGGACTCGCCGCCGCCGGCGGGGTCGTCCTCGGCGCGGGAACGCTGGTGGTTGGCCACCGGGCCGTCGGTCACCTGGTATTCCCGCGGCTCGGCCTCGTGGGTGGGCGCCCAGTCGGCACCGAGGCGGGTCCGTCGGGCGTTCGCCACGCCACCGGCGTTCGTGCGGTGAAAGGTCATCGGTTCATCCCCCATACCCCGGGTGGGCCACTCTGCCCACCCGCGTCGGGAGTCTCCCGCCTCCGGCTCGGAGAAACCGTAATGTGGATCACTCCATCAACGGAAATCCCTGGATGCCGGTGTGACGGGGGGCTCGATCGCGTCCAGCCGGTCCGCGGTGAGGTTCGTGACGCCCTCGTGCCGCTGCAGCCGGCCCCGCACCACAAGTGCTCCGCTGGTGCGGGCGATTCGACGGTATCTCTGCCACAACCCCGGGGAGCAAGTGACATTGAGCATCCCGGTCTCGTCCTCCAGGTTGAGGAACGTGACGCCGCCGGCGGTCGCCGGGCGCTGCCGGTGGGTGACGATCCCGCCGACCCGGATCCGCTGTCCGGGTGGCACCTGGCCGAGGCGGGCGATCGGCACCGCGCCCAGTTCGTCGAGGCGGTCCCGGATGAACCGGGCCGGGTGGCTCTCCGGGGACAGGCCGGTGGCCCAGACGTCGGCGACCAGGCGGTCCACCGCGGCCATGCCGGGCAGGGTGGGCGGGTCCGCGCCGGTCACCGTGCCGGGCAGCCGGCCGGGCCGGTCCTGGGCCGCCGCGCCGGCGGCCCAGAGGGCCTGCCGCCGGGTCAGCCCGAAACAGGCGAACGCGTCGGCGGTGGCCAGCGCCTCCAGCTGCGCGGCGGTGAGACCGACGCGGCGGGCCAGGTCCGGCATGTCCCGGTACGGCCCGTGCGCGGCGCGTTCCGCCTCGATCCGCTCGGCCACGTCCTCGCCGAGGGTACGGACGCTGCCCAGCCCGAGCCGTACCGCCGGGCCGCCCAGTCCCCAGGCGTGCGGCGGCTCGCCCGGCACGCTTCCCCACCGGGTCTCCGGGGTGGACTCCAGCACCGCCTTGGCGCCGCTGGCGTTGATGTCCGGCCGGCGTACCTCGACGCCGTGCCGGCGGGCGTCGTCGGCGAGCGTCTGCGGCGAGTAGAAGCCCATCGGCTGGGCGTTCAGCAGCGCGGCCAGGAACGGGCCGGGGTGGTAGCGCTTGAGCCACGAGCTGGCGTACACCAGGTAGGCGAAGCTCATCGCGTGGCTCTCCGGGAAGCCGTAGCTGGCGAACGCGGTGAGCTTGCGGTAGACGTCGTCGGCCAGTTCGCCGGTGATGCCCCGCTCGGCCATCCCGGCGTAGAGCCGGTCGGCGATCTGCGCCATCCGCTCCACCGACCGCTTCGCCCCCATGGCCCGGCGCAACTGGTCGGCGCCGGCCGCGTCGAACCCGGCCAGGTCGATGGCGAGCTGCATGAGCTGCTCCTGGAACAGCGGTACGCCGAGCGTCTTCTCCAGCGCGTTGCGCATCAGCGGGTGCGCGTACGTGACCGGTTCCTGGCCGTTCTTGCGCCTGATGTACGGGTGCACCGAGCCGCCCTGGATCGGGCCGGGCCGGATCAGCGCCACCTCCACCACCAGGTCGTAGAACTCGCGCGGCTTGAGCCGGGGCAGCGTGGCCATCTGGGCGCGGCTCTCCACCTGGAACACGCCCACCGAGTCGGCCCGGCAGAGCATGTCGTAGACCTCGGGGTCGTCCAGCGTCATGTCGCCCAGGTCGAGGCGGGAACCGATCAGGTCGTAGCCGTAGTGCAGCGCCGAGAGCATGCCGAGACCGAGCAGGTCGAACTTGACCAGGCCCACGGCGGCGCAGTCGTCCTTGTCCCACTGGAGCACGCTGCGGCCGGGCATCCGGCCCCACTCCACCGGGCACACCTCGATCACCGGCCGGTCGCAGATCACCATGCCGCCGGAGTGGATGCCCAGGTGCCGGGGGAACGTCTGCAGCTCGTTGGCGTACGCGACCACCTGCTCCGGGATGTCCGCCACGTCGACCGCGGCGACCGAACCCCACCTGTCGATCTGCTTGCTCCAGGCGTCCTGCTGGCCGGGTGAGAAGCCGAACGCCTTCGCCACGTCCCGCACCGCCGACCGGGGCCGGTACGAGATGACGTTGGCGACCTGGGCGGTGTGTTCCCGGCCGTAGCGGGCGTAGACGTGCTGGATCACCTCCTCCCGGCGGTCGGACTCGATGTCCACGTCGATGTCGGGCGGGCCGTCGCGTTCCGGGGCGAGGAACCGTTCGAACAGCAGCCGGTGCCGGACCGCGTCCACGTTGGTGATGCGCAGCGCGTAGCAGACCGCCGAGTTGGCCGCCGAGCCCCGGCCCTGGCAGTAGATGTCCTGCGCGCGGCAGAACGCGACGATGTCGTAGACCACCAGGAAGTAGCCGGGGAAACCGAGGTCTTCGATCATCCGCAGCTCGTGTTCGAGCTGCGCGTACGCCTCCGGATGCGCCTCGGGCGGGCCGTAGCGCTCGCGGGCGCCGTCCATGGTCAGCCGGCGCAGCCAGCTCATCTCGGTGTGCCCGGGCGGCACCGGGTACGCCGGCAGCCTCGGCGCCACGAGCTGAAGGTCGAAGGCGAGTTCCGCGCCGTACTCGGCGGCCCGCGCCACAGCGCCCGGGTACGCGGCGAACCGCGCCGCCATCTCCGCGCCGCTGCGCAGGTGGGCGGTGGCCGCGGCGGGCAGCCAGCCGTCGATCTCGTCGAGGCTGCGCCGGGCCCGGACCGCCGCCACGGTGGTGGCCAGCCGACGCCGTCCCGGGGTGGCGTAGTGCACGTTGTTCGTGGCGACGGTGGGCAGCCCGGCCGCGGCGGCCAGGTCGGCGAGCGCGTCGTTGCGGTCGGCGTCGACCGGATGGCCGTGGTCGGTCAGCTCCACCGCCACCGTCTCCGCGCCGAACAGCGCGGTGAGCCGGTCCAGTTCCCGGGCCGCCGCGTCGACGCCCTCGGTGAGCAGCGCCGCGGGCACGTGCCCCTTGCGGCAGCCGGTGAGCACCAGCACGTGGTCGCGCAGCTCGGCGGCGAGTTCCTCCAGCTCGCCGTAGACCGGGCGGCCCTTCTCCCCGCCGCGCAGCTGGGCCCGGGAGATGGTGGCGGCCAGGCGCGCGTACCCCTCGTGGCCGTGCGCGAGCACCAGCAGGTGCCGGCCGAGCGGGTCGGGTTCGCCGTTCTGCGGGCCGGGCAGCCCGAGGGACAGCTCCGCGCCGAAGATCGTCGGCAGCCGCAGCGCGCGGGCCGCCTCGGCGAAGCGCACCACGCCGTAGAAGCCGTCGTGGTCGGTGACGGCGAGGGCGGTGAGCCCGAGCCGGGCCGCCTCCTCGGCCAGTTCCTCCGGGTGGCTGGCCCCGTCGAGGAAGCTGAAGTTGGAGTGCGCGTGCAGCTCCGCGTAGGGCACCACGCCGTCCGGGCGGGCCAGCTCCGGCGGCCGGTACTCCTGGCGCTTGCGGCTCCAGGCCGGTGAGTCGCCGCCGTCGGCGTCGACCGCGAGCGGGTCGACCACGTGCAGGTGCCGCTCGCCCCCGGCCCGGCCGGAGAGCACCTGCTCCAGCTTCGACCAGGGCATCTTCGGGTTGTGGAAGCTCACCCCGCGCTCCCCCGGCGCTCAGTCATAGATCGCCTCCACCAGCCACTGCCCGCCCTCGACCGCGAGCAGCAGGGCGGCGCCGTCGGCCAGGCTCACCTGGAACCGGGCCCGGCGGCGCGCCTCGGCCGGCGCCCACCAGCGTTCGTCCACCGGCCACGGGCCGGCCCACCCGGTGATCTCGGCCGGGCGGCCGTCGCCGACTGTGAGCCGGGCCGGCGCCGCGCTGACCGCCAGCCGGGCGCTCACCACGACCGGCTCCCCGGCGGCGTCACGCACGTCGGCCGGCAACGGGGTGGGCAGCACCACGGCCGGCGACGGTGGCGGAATCCGCCCCGGCCACGGCGGCTCGGCCACCGCCCGGCCCCGCCCGGCCCGTCGCCCCGCACCACCCCCGGCGGGTACGACGACAGGGGCGGACACGGCACCCGGAGCGGCCCCGGCGGGCGGCAGGGGTGGCGGGCCGGGACGTGCGGGCGCCCGCTCGTCGCCCCACGGGACCAGGCGCACCTGGTCGGCCGGGGACCGCCCGCCGCCGAGCACGGCGGTGACCACCGCCTCGGGGCCGAGGATGCCCTGCACCCGGCTGAGCGCCCGGTGCGCCCGCTCCCGCTCCTCACCGGTCTCCCCCCACAGCCCGGGTTGCAGGCCCGCCTGGGCGAGCACCCCGTCCGGCACCAGTCGCAACCGGACGATCCCGGCGGTGGGCCGGGCCGGACGCGTCCCGCCCCGGCCGTTGCTGCCGGAGAGCCAGCCGTCGAGCTGCCAGCGGACCCGGTCGGCGATGGCCGCGGCGGTGAGCAGGCCGTCGTGCCGCCAGACCCGGTGCAGCTCCTGGCCGTGGGCGGTGACCGCCTCGATGCCGAGGCGGGTGCAGGCCAGCCCGTACCCGGCCAGCCGTTCGTGCAGCCGCTCGGCGAGCATGCGGGCGGCGAACGCGGCGGCGTCGACCCGGTCGACCGGCTCGTCGTAGTCGGCGGTGACGGTCAGGTCGGCGGGCGGCTGCCGGACCGCCAGCGGACGGTCGTCCCGGCCACCGGCGAGCCGGTGCGCCAGCGCCCCGTCGAAACCGAACCGGGCAAGCACGTCCCCGGCCGGCAGCGCCGCGAACTCGCCGAGGGTACGGACGCCGAGCCGGCGCAGCAGGTCGGCCAGCGCGGGCCGGCCGAGCGCCTCGACCGGCCGGGCGGCCAGGAACTCGCGGGTGCCGCCGGGGGCCACGATCCGGCCCTCCCGGGCGGCCAGCCCGGCCGCGAACACCCCGTCGGCGATGCCGGCCTGGCTCTCCACCGCGCAGCTCTGCGCGACGTGCTCCACGATCCGCTCGGCCGCCGCCTCCTCACCGCCGAGGTAGCGGCTCGGCCCCCGGGCCGCCGTCGCGCAGGCGCCGGGCCGGATCACCTCGACGCCGGCGACCACCTCCTCCACGGCGGCCACCACCGGCTCGAACGCCCGCACATCCCGGCCGGGGTCGTGGTCGACCACGGTGAGGTGCGGGCAGCGCCCCTGCGCCTCGCGGCGGCGCAGCCCGCGCCGGATGCCCTCGGCGCGGGCCCGCTCGGAGCAGGCGATCACCCGGTTGGCGTGCAGCACCACGACCGGGTCGGTGGCGGGCACCCCGTCGACGATCTCGGCGGCGAGGACCGGCCAGTCCGGGCACCAGAGCAGCAGCGTCCGCTGCGGTACGCCGCTCACGCCGGACCGGCCGCGGCGAGCGTACGGGCGGGTGGGGCGACCACGCGCAGCCGGCGCGACGGCGCGGCGGACGGGGCGCCGAGCCCGGCCGAGCGGGGGATCACCCGGGTCAGCTCGTCGCCGGGCAGCCACACCTTGATCTCCTTGGGACGGGCGGCGGCGCCCCGGCCCCGGGCCGAGACGGTCACCTCGCGGCGGCGCAGCCGCCCGCGACCGGCGCCGAGCCCCTGCCAGACGCCCCGGACCACCTGGAGTGTGACGTCCGCGCCGTCCCACCGCCCGTACGGGACGAGCACGCTTCCGCGCTGCCGGGCGCGGGCGGCCAGCCGGGTGGCGACCGAGGCGGAGACGGTGGCCGGCACGGCGGTGACCACCACGTCGACCCCGTCGATGAGCGCGGCGACCACCGTGGGCCACTCCGGGCCGGGGTCGGGCACCAGGGCCAGCCGGTCCAGGGCGATGCCCGCCTCGGCTGCGGCGCCCGCCCCGAATGTGGGTACACCGACCACCGCGCACCACGAGCCGGCCCGGGACGCCTCGGCGAGCAGCGCGAGGATCAGCGAGGTGGCGCCGCTGCGCCGGGGCTGGCCGGCGCCGACCGCCACGGTGCTGCCACGCCGCAGACCGCGGTTGGGCAGCAGCCCGGTCAGCTCGGCCCGGACGGGCAGCACCCGGTGACCGCCGGCCGGGTCGGGCGCGCTCGCCGGACGGACCAGATCGGCCAGGGCGGCGGAACCGACCACCATGCGGCCCGCCATCGGACCAACCCCCCGTCGTGTTTCGCCACGGGCCTCGCCCGTGGATGGTGCTGTGGATCGTGTCGTGCGCGGCACGCGTGTGCCGTGGGTGCGGCGCCCGGCCACCCGGGGTCCCGCCGGTGGTGGCCGGGCGCCACGAATCAGGCGGCGGCTGCTCCGGGCCGGGGCGGTGAGTCGGAGGCGCCGAGCCGCAGCGGGCGGGGCAGGCCGTCGAGTGCCGGCTGGTGCGCCAGGCCGAGGGCGGTCTCCACCACCGTCACGAACTCCTCGGCGGCGCGCAGCAGGTCGTCGGCCTCCCGGGCGGTGACCACGCGGGGGATGCCGGCCTCGGCGGCAGCCCGCTTGCTCGCGCCGGCGGCGAAGTAGGCAGCCCACTCGTCCAGCTCGGGGGCGACGGTGGCGAGCAGCACCCAGACGCTGGTGATCCGGTGCCGGCGGGTGGGCGCGGGACGGGCCCGGGCGGCGAGCACGGCGGCGGCGGCGCGCAGCGCCGCCAGGTGGGCGGCGGCGTACCGGAGGCCGTCGGGGCGGGTGCGGGCGGCCTCGGCCAGCCCGTCGCGGGCCACCGCGAGCAACTGGGCGGGGGTGCGGTGCGGCAGCACGTGCGCGGGCACCGTGGGCGCCTGGGCCGGACTGATCGGCATGGGTCTCTCCTCCGCGTGTGGCCGGGGCGGGCGGTCGCGCGACGGGGAACGTCGCCCGGTCGCCCGGAGCGGTCGGTGCGGAGGAAGACGCACCTTTCAGGTGGCGGCCGGCCGGATGTGGACGCTTCCCCACACCCACACCCACACCCGGCCGGCGTGCCGGCGGGTCCGTCGCCCGCCGCCCGGGGGTCGTGGGCGGCGGGCGACGACCTGCCTGACGGGCCCGGACTCGCGACTGTCCGAGACCCGGTGCGGCCCGCGGTGCCGCACCTCCCGGAAGCCGGTGCCGCGAAACACCGCTTCCGGAGCGTTCGACGAGTGCGCGACCGGCTCGGATCAGGCCGGGCCAGCCGGGGAGCTGAGCCGCTTGCCGTTCGGGTCGAACCGAACGTCGAGCGAACCTGACTTCGAGCCGGAATCGAACACTCGTTCTAACTACCCTGACAGTACACCTCCCCACCGACGAAAACGCAACGTGTGACGCGCCGGGGACGCACGGGAGGGCGACGGCCCCCGGCGAGGCCATCCCGGGGTGGGGGAAGAATGGGTACATGCAGCCACACCCGAACGTGCAGGCGGTGCAGCGCGCGCTCGACGACGCGGGCGCGCGGAACGGATCGGGCGAGGCCAGCCTCGTCCGACTGCTGCCCGACGCGGTGCACACCGCCGCCGCGGCGGCCGAGGCGCTCGGTGTCGCCGTCGGCGCCATCGCCAACTCGCTGATCTTCGACGCGGACGACGCGCCGCTGCTGGTGCTCACCTCCGGCGCGCACCGGGTGGACACCGCCGGGCTGGCCGCCACGCTGGGCGTGACCCACCTGCGCCGGGCCACCCCGGAGTTCGTCAAGCAGCACACCGGGCAGGTGATCGGCGGCGTCGCACCGGTCGGCCACCCCGCTCCGCTGCGCACCGTCGTGGACACCGCACTGGCCGGGTACGACGAGGTGTGGGCCGCAGGCGGCGTACCCCGGGCGGTGTTCCCCACCACGTACGCGGAACTGCTGCGGATCACCGCCGGCACCCCGGCCGAGGTGGCGTGAACCCCGGACTCGTCACGCTGCACGTGTGGCGTGTGCCCCGCCGGGCCGTACCCGGTGTGCTGGGCCGGATGGCCACCCACCCGGCACGGCTGCGCCGGCTGCCGGGCGTCCGCTTCGCCAAACTGCTCGGCACCGGGACCGGCACCGGCTTCGGCCCCGGCGACGCCGACCTGACCCGGTGGGCCGCACTCGTGGTCTGGGACTCCCCCGCCGACGCGGCCGGCTTCGACGCCTCCCCGGTCGCCCGCTCCTGGGCCCGGATCGCCCGCGCCGCGGTACGGGTGGACCTGCGCCCGCTGACCAGCCGCGGCCGGTGGTCCGGCCGCGAGCCGTTCGGCACGCCGTCCGGCGGACGGGTCACCGGGCCGGTGCTGGCGCTGACCCGGGCCCGGCTGCGGGCCCGCCGCGCGGCCACGTTCTGGCGGGCGATCCCGCCGGTCGCCGGCGCCCTGCACGCCGCGCCCGGCCTGCTCGCCCGGTTCGGCGTCGGCGAGGCACCGCTGGGCTGGCAGGGCACTGTGAGCGTGTGGCGCGACCCGGCGGACCTGGTCGCGTTCGCGTACCGTTCCCCGGAGCACCGCGCCGCGATCACCCGTACCCCCACCGAGGGCTGGTACGCGGAGGAACTGTTCGCGCGGTTCGCGGTGGGCGACGTGGTCGGCGACCGTACGGTGCTGGGCTGGGCCGCCGAGGGCGCCCCGGAGACGGCGAGAGGGCACGCATGAGGCTGGTGCGGTGGACACCGGACGACCTGGTCCGGCGGCTGGACGACGTGGTGGCCGTCTACGGCGAGGCGATGGGCTACCGGCCCGACCTGCTGGAGGCCCGCCGCGGCTACATCGCCACCCACGTCCGCCGGCCCGGCTTCCGCGCCGTCGCCAGCCTGACCAACGAGGGACACCTGGCCGGTTTCGGGTACGGCTACCGGGGCGCCACCGGGCAGTGGTGGCACGACCAGGTGCACCGGGCGCTGAACGCGCAGGCCCGGCAGCGCTGGCTGGCCCACCCGTTCGAGGTGGTGGAGCTGCACGTCCGCCCGCCCGCGCAGGGGCACGGCCTGGGGGCCCGCCAGTTGCGCGCGCTGCTCGCCGTGGCCGAGGGCGACACCACGCTGCTGTCCACGCCGGAGGCCGACGAGGAGAAGTCCCGGGCCTGGCGGCTGTACCGCCGGTTCGGCTTCGTCGACGTCCTGCGCCACTTCCACTTCCCCGGCGACGAGCGGCCGTTCGGCGTGCTCGGCCGGGACCTGCCGCTGCCCCCGCCGGATGCCCCGTGAGCGCGAGGAGTGAGCCGGGTTTGCGGGCCCCGCAGTCGCGAACGAAAGGGCGACACCGTGAGCGCGAGGAGTGAGCCGGGTTTGCGAGCCCCGCAGTCGCGAACGAAAGGGCGACACCGTGAGCGCGAGGAGTGAGCCGGGTTTGCGAGCCCCGCAGTCGCGAACGAAAGGCGGCACAGTGAAAGCCGCCCGGCTGCCCTGGGCGCTGCTGGCCGTGCTGGTGCTCGCCCAGATCTGCTACCCGCTCACCGGCGGCGCGACCCGGGCCGGGCTCACGGTGGCCACCGTGGTCCTCGGCTGGCTGCTCTCGGTCGGCCACGCGCTGCTCACCCGCGGCGTCCGTACCGCCGTCGCGCTGGTCGCGGTCGTCACCGGCGGCGGGTTCGCGGTCGAGGCGATCGGCGTGGCCACCGGGTTCCCGTTCGGCAGCTACGACTACTCCGGCGAGCTGGGCCCGAAGCTGGCCGGGGTGCCGCTGATCATCCCGCTCGCCTGGACCTGGATGGCCTGGCCGGCCTGGCTCACCGCAGTCCGGCTGGTCCGTTCCCGCATCGCGCGGATCGCGCTCTCGGCGGTCGGACTGGCCGCCTGGGACCTGTTCCTCGACCCGCAGATGGTGGCCGAGGGCTACTGGACCTGGCTCGACGCCACCCCGGCGCTGCCCGGGCTACCCGGCATCCCGGTCAGCAACTACCTCGGCTGGCTGGGCTTCGCGGTGCTGCTCGCAGTCGCGCTGCGCCCGCTCGCCGGGCCGTCGGCGGACCGGGTCGACGGCCGGGACGCCCCGATGTTCGCGCTCTACCTCTGGACGTACGCCTCCAGCGTGCTGGCGCACGCGGTGTTCCTGCGGCTGCCCGCGTCGGCTCTGTGGGGCGCGGCCGGGATGGCGGTGGCGGCGGTGCCGCTGGCGGTGACGCTGTGGCGGGCCCGTCAGGACCGGACCGGCACGCCGGAGCCGGAGCCGCGCGTCGACGCCCCGGCATGATCGCCGCCCTCGCGCTGGCCGTGGCGGTCGCCGCGCTCACCGGGCACACGCTCGTCAACGCGCTCGCCTGGCTGCGCCGCCCGGCCACCGGCCCGGCCGAGGTGGACGAGCCGGTGGCGGTGCTGCTGCCGCTGCGCGACGAGGCCGAACGGGTCACCCCGTGCCTGCGCGCGCTGCTGGCCCAGCGCGGCGTACCGGACCTGCGGATCGTGGTGCTCGACGACGGATCGACCGACGGCACCGCCGACGTGGTCCGCGCGGTGGCCGGTGACGATCCCCGGGTCACGCTGCTCACCGGCGTCGCCCCGCCGCCGGGCTGGCTGGGCAAGCCGCACGCCTGCTGGCAGCTCGCCACCCGTACCGGCCCGGAACCGGCCGTGCTGGCCTTCGTCGACGCCGACGTGGTGCTCACCCCGTACGCGGTGGCGGCGGCCGTGACCGAGTTGCGCGCGGCTGACGCGGCGCTGCTGTCGCCGTACCCCCGGATCGTGGTGCGGACGGCGGGCGACCGGCTGGTGCAGCCGCTGTTGCAGTGGTTGTGGCTCACGTTCCTGCCGCTGCGCGCGATGGAACGCTCGCGGCGGCCCTCCCTCGCGGCGGCGGGCGGGCAGTTCCTGGTCGTGGACCGGGCCGGCTACCTGCGGGCCGGCGGGCACGCGGCGGTGGCCGACAAGGTGCTGGAGGACATCGAGCTGGCCCGGGCGGTGAAGCGGGCCGGCGGGCGGATCGCGCTCGCTGACGGCTCCCGGCTGGCGTCCTGCCGGATGTACGACACCTGGCCGCAGCTGCGCGACGGCTACACCAAGTCGCTGTGGGCGACGTTCGGGCACCCCACGGCGGCGGCGGCCGTGCTGGCGCTGCTGTTCGCGCTCTACGTCGCGCCGCCGCTGCTGGCCGCCGGGGCGCTGCTCGCCGGCGCGCCGGCGGTGGCCGCCGTGGCGTTCCTGGCCTACCTGGCCGGCGTCGCCGGGCGGGTGGTCAGCGCCCGCGCCACCGGCGGGCGGGCGTGGCCCGACGCGCTGGGCCACCCCGTGTCGGTCGTGGTCCTCGGTTGGCTGACCGTCCGGTCGTACCATCTGCGGAAGCGACGCCGGCTCACCTGGCGGGGTCGCCCGGTCACCTAGGAGGGGCACGCCATGGCGCGCATCGTGGTCATCGGCGCCGGGGTGGGCGGGCTCGCCACCGCCGCCCGGCTCGCGGTCACCGGGCACGAGGTCACCGTCCTCGAACGGGCCGGCACGGTCGGGGGCAAGCTCGGCCGGTACGCCCACCACACCCCGGAGGGGGTGTGGCACTTCGACACCGGGCCGAGCCTGTTCACCCTGCCGCAGGTCTTCCACGACCTGTTCGAGGCGACCGGGGCGAAGCTCGACGAATACCTCGACCTGGTCCCGCTGGACCCGATCGTGCGGCACGTCTTCCCCGGCGGCGGGCAGGCGCTCGACTCCTGCGCCGACCCGGACGAGTTCGCCGCCCGGATCGGCGCCGCGTTCGGGGACCGGTCCGCCGCCGACTGGCGCGGGCTGTGGCGGCGCGCCGGCCGGGTGTGGGCGGCCTCGCACCGGGACATCCTGCGCCGTACCGTCGACTCGCCCCGCGACCTGGCGGCGCTGGCCTGGCGGCTGGGCGACCTGGCCGCCATCGGCCCCGGCCGCAGCCTGCGCGGGCTGGGCCGCCGGCACCTGTCCGACCCGCGGATGCGGATGCTGCTGGACCGGTACGCCACGTACACCGGCGCCGACCCGCGCCGCGCCCCGGCCGCGCTCGTCGCCGTCCCCTACGCCGAGCTGGCGTACGGCGGCTGGTACCTGCGCGGCGGGCTGGGCACGCTCGCCGACGCGCTGCTGTCGCGCTGCCTGGACCTGGGCGTGGTGGTGCGCACCGACGCCACCGTCACCCGGATCGACGCCGCGGGCGGGCGGGTGCACGGGGTACGCGTGGCCGGGGCGGCCGCACCGATCCCGGCCGACGTGGTGGTGGCGAACGTGGACGCGCTCACCGTCTACCGGGACCTGCTGCCCGACCCGCGCCGCCTGGCCGCGCTCACCGACCGCAGCCTGGCCGGGTTCGTGCTGCTGCTGGGCGTACGCGGCGACTCCGGGCTGGCCCACCACACCGTCTTCTTCCCCCGCGACTACGACGCCGAGTTCGACGCCGTGTTCGGTGACCCGGGTCGCGGGGTGCGAGCCCGCCCGGCGCCCGACCCGACCGTGTTCGTCACCGCCGCCGACGACCCGGCGGTCCGCCCGGACGGCCACGAGGCGTGGTTCGTGCTGGTCAACGCGCCCCGGCACGGCACCGCCGCGAGCGCCGTGAACTGGCGGCGGCCCGGCCTGGCCGAGGCGTACGCGGACCGGATCCTCGACGTGCTGGCCGAACGCGGTGCCGACGTGCGGGACCGGCTGGTGTTCCGGGAGATCCGCACCCCGGCCGACCTGGACGCGGCCACCGGCGCGCCGGGCGGAGCGATCTACGGCACCGCGGGCGGGCTGCTGCGCCCGGCCAACCGGGGTCCGGCGGCCGGGCTCTGGCTGGTCGGCGGCTCCAGCCACCCGGGCGGCGGGCTGCCCATGGTCACGTTGTCCGCGGAGATCGTCGCCGAGGCGGTCGGCCCGGCCTGGTGAGGGTGTAAGGAGGGGGCCCTTCTTAACGCCTCCGGTAGAGGAAGGGCCCCTTCTTAACACGGGCTGACCGCCGCGCCGGCTACGCGGGCGCGGGCGCGGCGGTCAGCCGGCGTCGACCAGGGCGCGGCGGACGGCGGAGAGCAACTGCCCCAGGCCGAACCCGGCGAGCAGCACCCAGACCGTGGTGGCCATGGTGATGGTGCCGGCGGTCAGGTCGGCGTCGATCAGCCCGGTGAGCCCGGCGACCAGCAGCCCGACCAGCGCGACGCAGACCCGGGTCGGCCGCTCCCCCACAGTCACCGCGCCGATCTCCCGCATCCCGGCCGAGACCGCGCGCGCCCGCACGTACTCGTGCAGCCAGGACAGCCCACCGGCCGCCGCGACCAGCGCGCCCGGCGCGCCGAGCAGCCAGAACGCGACCAGCCAGGCCACCTCGCCGAGCCGGTCGGCGACCGAGTCGTACACGTAGCCCAGGCGCGTCGTCCGGCCGGTCGCCACCGCCACCGCGCCGTCGACGCTGTCGGCCACGGCCGCCAGCAGCACGAACAACGCGCCCAGGAACGGCCCGTTGCCGGGCCGCTCCACGAACAGGGGTACGCAGAAGCAGAGCAGCACCCCGAACACGGTCACCGGGGTCGGGCCGACGCGCAGCCGGCCCAGCACGTAGCCCACGTGGTAGGCGAAGCGCAGCCAGGCGCGCACCACCGGCGCGGCGGTACGCGGATCGAAGCCGCCGTGCAGCCGCGCCCACGCGGTCGCGTACTGGTCCCAGTTCAGCTGTGTGCCCACCACGGATCAACCGTAGAAGCACGGCGCGGGTGTCGTGTGGCGGGTGGTCACACCCGTGCGGCGGCGCGCAGCCGCTGCCACACCTCCCGGGTCGCAGTGGACCGGTTGAGCGTGATGAAGTGGATCCCCGGCACGCCCTCGTCGAGCAGCTTCTCGCACATCTCGCTCGCCTGCTCGACGCCGAGGCGGCGGACCGCCTCCGGGTCGTCGGCCACCTGCTCGAACCGCTCGGCCAGCGCCGGCGGGAACGGCGCGCCGGACAGCTGCACCGAGCGTTCGATGGTGCCGATCTGGGTCACCGGCATCACCCCGGCCAGGATCGGGGTGTCGCAGCCAGCGGCTGCGACCCGGTCGCGCAGGCGCAGGTAGTCGTCGGCGTCGAAGAACATCTGGGTGATCGCGAACTCCGCGCCGGCCCGGCACTTGCGGACGAAGTGCGCGGTGTCGCTGTCCACGTCCGGCGAGCGCGGGTGCTTGTACGGGAACGCGGCCACGCCGACGCTGAAGTCGCCGCTGTCGCGGACCAGCCGGACCAGGCCCTCGGCGTACCGGACGCCCTCGGGGTGGGCGATCCACTCGCCGCCCGGGTCGCCCGGCGGGTCACCCCGCACGGCCAGCACGTTGCGCACCCCGACCGAGGCCAGCCGGCCGATCACGTGCCGCAGCTCGGCCACCGAGTGGTTCACCGCGGTCAGGTGCGCCATCGGCAGCAGCGTCGTCTCGGTGGCGATCCGCTCGGTCACCGCGACAGTGGTGTCGCGGGTCGAGCCGCCCGCGCCGTAGGTGATCGACACGAACGAGGGCCGCAGCGACTCCAGCTCGCGGATGGCCTGCCAGAGCAGTTTCTCCCCGGCCGGGGTCTTCGGCGGGAAGAACTCGAAGGAGAACGTGGGGCGGCCGTCACGGATCAGCTCCCCGATGGCCGGCTGGGGATTGGGAAGGACCGAGGGAAGACCGAGCGCCACAGACCGACTGTAACCGGGACGGCACGCCGCATCGGGAATCTTCCCAGCCCGCGAACACCTGTCCCGGCGCGACGTCGTACCCCGGGGGTAGAAATGCGGCAGCGCGGTGGGGCGGCCGACGGCCGTTCCGGGGGCCCGCGCGGGGGTCGCCACGACGGCGACGCGCCGGCGCCACCACTGGCCGGGCGTCCGCGTCGCCATCCGCGCCGTCGCCCCGGAGGTTCCGATGATCCCGTCCCCGCCGCCGGGCCCGCGCCTGCTCGGGCCGCTGCTGGCCGAGTTGCGGGCCGCCCGTGGCTGGAGCCAGCAGCGGCTGGCCGCCGAGCTGTGCGCCGCCTCCGGCGTGCCCACGCTGACCCGCAACGAGGTGTCCCGCTGGGAGCGCCAGCTGCGGCTTCCCGGCGACTTCTGGTCCGCCTGGCTGGCGACGGTCCTGGGGGTGCCGGGCGAGGTGCTGGCCGGGGCCGCCGCGCGCAGCCGCCGGCTGGGCGTGGCGCCTGCGGTGGTCGACCCGGCCGGGTCCCGGGCCCGGCTGGCCCTGCTCACGCTCGCGTACCGCTGGGCGGCCGACCCGGGCGGCCGCACGCCGGCCGGTCCGTTCGCCGCCGCGCCAACGCCGCTGCCCGGCCGTCCCGGACGGGACGACGAGCACCGGACCGGCCGTCCCGCCCCGCGCATGTCCGTCGCGGACGAGTCCGGGCCGCTCGGCGTCCACGTCCTGCGCGGGCCGGACGACGAGCCCACCGGTTCCGGTCGTGGTCACCCGGCGGACGGGGTGACGCTCGCCACGCTGCGGCGCTGGGACGACATGCTCGGCGGCGGCGACCTCGCCGGGCACGGCGCCCGCCGGCTGCGGCAGGCGGTCCGCGGCTACCGGCGCGCCGGGCCCGCCGGCCGTCGCGCGATGCTGCCCGCGCTCGCCGAGTCGGCGCAGCTCGCCGGGTGGCTGGCCGCCGACGCGGGCGACCTCGGCGGGGGCCTGGTCGCGTACCGGCTGGCGCTGCGGGCGGCGGTGGCCGCCGGGCAGGCGCCGCTGGCCGGGCACGTGCTCGCGTCGGCCAGTCACCTGCTGGCCGACGCCGGCGACCCGGCCGGCGCGCTGGTCCTGGCCCGGATCGGGTACGCCGCCGGCCGTGCCACCGCCTCGCCCGGCCTGCGGGCGCTGCTGCTGCACCGGGTGGCGCTCGCCGCCGCGCTCGCCGGGCGTCCCCGCGCGGCCGGGCAGGCGCTGGCCGGTGCCGATCGGGTCGGCACGCCGGAGCCCGGCCGGGAGCCGCCCTGGCTCTACTGGCTCGACGCGGCCGAACTGGCGGCGATGACCGGGCGCACGCTCGTCGCGCTGGGCCGTCACGCCGCCGCAGTGCCGCTGCTGACGCCGGTGGTGGGCGCGCGGGGCCGCCCGCGCCGGTCGGCCGTGTACGGCGGCTGGCTGGCCCGCGGGCACCTGGGCCTGGGCGCGGTGCCCGAGGCGTGCGCGGTGGCCGGCGAGGCGCTGCTCGACGCGGTCCGGTCCGGATCCCCGCGGGCCGTCGGCCAGCTCACCACGTTCCGTCGCGGCCTGGCGCACGCGCCGCCCGGTCCGGCCACCCGGGGGTACGCGCGACTGGTCACCGCGGCCCGCCCCTACCTGCCGTCCGGCGTGCCGCGCCACCTGCGCGACAGTCCGCGCCGGTGAGCCACGAGGCACGCCGGGGCGGGGGCGCGGCGGGAACGGGTGCGAACCGCTAGCGTCGTGGCGTGACCCACGCTGCTCCCGTATCCCCCGTCGACCGTGCCGGCCTGCGCCAGCGGATCGACAAGGCGCTCACCGAGTTCCTCGCCGGCCAGCGCGGCTGGCTGACCGCCGTCGACGACGGCCTGCTGCCCGTCGCCGAGGCGATCGAGGCGTTCGTGCTGGGCGGCGGCAAGCGGCTGCGTCCGGCGTTCGGCTACTGGGGTTACCGGGGCGCCGGCGGGGTCGACTCCGACCAGGTCGTCGCCACCCTTGCCGCACTGGAGTTCGTGCAGGCCAGCGCGCTGATCCACGATGACCTGATGGACCGGTCGGACACCCGGCGCGGCGAGCCGGCGATGCACAGGCGGTTCGCCGCCCGGCACCGCACGGCCGGCTGGGGCGGCGACGCGGACTCCTTCGGCGACGCCGCGGCGATCCTGCTGGGCGACCTGTGCCTGGTCTGGTCCGACGAGCTGCTGCACTCCTCCGGCCTGCCGCCGGCCACCGTGGCCCGGGCCCGGCCGGTCTTCGACGAGATGCGTACCGAGGTGACCGTCGGGCAGTACCTGGACGTGCTGACCCAGGCCACCGGGGACACCTCGCTGGACCGGGCCGCCAAGGTGGCCCGGTACAAGTCGGCGAAGTACACGGTCGAGCGCCCGCTGCTGCTCGGTGCCGCGCTGGCCGGCGCGCCGCCCGAGGTGCACGCCGCGTACTCGGCGTACGGGCTGCCGCTGGGTGAGGCGTTCCAGCTCCGCGACGACGTGCTGGGGGTGTTCGGCGACCCGGAGCGCACCGGCAAGCCGGCCGGCGACGACCTGCGCGAGGGCAAGCGGACGTACCTGGTGGCGGCCGCACTGGAGGCGCTCGACCCGGCCGGCCGGGAGGCACTGCTGGCCGGTCTCGGCGTACCGGACCTGGACGCGGCCGGGGTGGACCGGCTGCGTGAGCTGATCACGACGAGCGGCGCGCTGGATCGGGCCGAGCGGCACATCACCGCGCTCACCGAGAGCGCCCTGGCCGCGCTCACCGCTGTCGACCTGGACACCGAGGCCCGCCAGGCCCTGGTCGACCTGGCCATCGCCGCCACCCGCCGCCCCGCCTGACCGCCCCCTCGCC
>NZ_JNZR01000015.1:0-125872 GCF_000717585.1 Micromonospora globosa | reverse complement strand
GTGTCGGGACGGGTCGGGGTGCTGCTGACCGCCATCGCGGCGTCCTCCATGGTCTGCTGCGGTGCCTGGAGCGCGGACGCGGCGGCCGGCCCCGGGGAGGGGGATGGGGGTCGATGTGGGGGTGGTGGGCCCGTGATGTGGGATCACAGTGCGGAGCTGTGGTCGTGCGGGGCGTGGTGTGGCAGCATGAGGCACATGACCGCCGCTGTCGTCCGCCGCTTCGTGGCTCGTCGCCACGTCGATTACGGCCGCGTGCGCAGCGCGATCTGTCCGGCCCACTGACGACGCCCGACCTTTCCGTCTCGGGCGCGTACTCGCGCCGGCCGTCATCGACATCGCCGTCCACGGCCCTCTCCAGGGCCGGCCGCCGCGTCCGCGCTCCAGGCACCGCAGCAGACCATGGAGGACGCCGCGATGGCGGTCAGCAGCACCCCGACCCGTCCCGACACCCCGGCGCCTGCCGCCCGTGCGCCCCGCCGGCCACGCGGCGAGGGGCAGTGGGCGCTCGGACACCGTGAGCCGCTCAACCCCAACGAGCGGATCAAGAAGGACGACGACCCGCTGAACGTGCGGGACCGGATCGAGAACATCTACGCCCACAACGGTTTCGCCTCGATCGACCCGCAGGACCTGCGCGGCCGGTTCCGCTGGTGGGGCCTCTACACCCAGCGCAAGGCCGGCATCGACGGCGGGCGTACCGCGGTGCTGGAGCCGCACGAGCTGGAGGACGAGTTCTTCATGCTCCGGGTCCGGGTGGACGGCGGCCAGCTCAACCTGGCCCAGCTCCGCGTGATCGCGGACATCTCCCGCGAGTTCGCCCGGGACACCGCCGACATCACCGACCGGCAGAACATCCAGTACCACTGGATCCGGGTCGAGGACATGCCGGAGATCTGGCGCCGGCTGGAGGCGGTCGGCCTGCAGACCACCGAGGCGTGCGGCGACTGCCCCCGGATCGTGCTGGGCAGCCCGGTCGCCGGGGTGGCCCGCGACGAGGTGCTCGACCCGACGCCGGCGATCGACGAGATCGTCCGCCGGTACGTCGGCGACAAGGCGTACTCCAACCTGCCCCGCAAGTTCAAGACCTCGATCTCCTGGCTGGTCGACACGCCGTACGAGGCGAACGACATCGCGTTCCTCGGCGTGGAGCACCCGGAGCACGGGCCCGGGTTCGACGTGTGGGTCGGCGGCGGGCTCTCCACCAACCCGATGCTCGCCAAGCGGCTCGGCGTCTGGGTGCCGCTGAACGAGGTACCGGACGTGTGGGCCGGTGTGGTCGGCATCTTCCGCGACTACGGCTACCGTCGGCTGCGCAACCGGGCCCGGCTGAAGTTCCTGGTCGCCGACTGGGGCGTGGAGCGCTTCCGGGAGGTGCTGGAGAAGGAGTACCTGGGCCGCACGCTGCTCGACGGTCCGGCCGCCGACCTGCCGGCGAAGCCGGTCGACCACATCGGCGTGCACCGGCAGAGTGACGGCGCGAACTACGTGGGCGCGGCCCCGGTGGTGGGCCGGGTGTCCGGCACGCAGCTGGCGCAGCTCGCCGACGTGGTCGAGGCGCACGGCAGCGACCGGGTGCGGCTCACGCCGTACCAGAAGCTGCTCGTGCTGGACGTGGCGCCGGAGCGGACCGACTCGCTGGTCGCGGCGCTGCGCGGGATCGGCCTGGAGGCCCGGCCGTCGGCCTGGCGGCGCGGCACGATGGCCTGCACCGGCATCGAGTTCTGCAAGCTCGCCATCGTCGAGACCAAGCGGCGCGGTGAGGAGCTGGTCGCCCGCCTGGAGGAGCGGCTGCGCGACTTCGACGCGGACATCTCCATCCACCTCAACGGCTGCCCGAACGCCTGCGCCCGCACCCAGGTCGCCGACATCGGGCTCAAGGGCCAGCTCGTGGTCGGCCCGGACGGCCGGCAGGTCGAGGGCTTCCAGGTGCACCTCGGCGGCGGCCTCGGCATGGCGCAGGGGCAGACCGCCGGCTTCGGCCGCAAGCTGCGCGGTCTGAAGACCACCGCCGAGGAGCTTCCGGAGTACGTGGAACGGCTCGCCCGCCGCTACCTGGCCGGCCGGACCGAGGGTGAGACGTTCGCCAACTGGGTGATCAGAGTCGACGAGGAGGAGCTCCGATGAGCGATGCCCGATCTGCGCCTCTCTACTGCCCGTACTGCGGCGAGGAGGACCTGCGACCGCACGAGGCCGGGCACGGCGCCTGGGAGTGCCACGCCTGCGCGCGGGTCTTCGCGGTGAAGTTCACCGGCCTGCTGAGCCGGGCGGTGACCCGGTGAGCGGCCTCGTCTCCGCCGCCGGCCTCGGCCTGATCGGCGCGGCCGAGCCGACGCGCCGCGACCCGGAGGAGCTGCGCGCGCTGGCCGAGGAGGCCGGCCGGGAGCTGGCCGACGCGCCCGCGATCGAGATCGCCCGGTGGGCGGTGGAGACGTTCGGCGAGCGGTTCTGCGTGACCAGCTCGATGGCCGACGGCGTGGTGGCGCACCTGGTCTCCCGGGTCGCGCCCGGCGTCGACGTGGTGTTCCTGGACACCGGCCTGCACTTCCCGGAGACGCTGCGCGTCCGCGACGAGGTGGCCCGGCGGATGCCGGTGCGGGTGCGCTCCATCCGGCCGCGGATGACTGTGGGGCAGCAGGACGGCCAGTACGGTCCGCGCCTGTTCAACAGGTCCCCGGACGACTGCTGCCAGCTGCGCAAGGTGGAGCCGCTGGAGCGGGCGCTGTCCAGGTACGACGCCTGGGCCGCCGGGCTGCGCCGGGACGAGTCGCCGACCCGGGCGAACACGCCGGTGGTGGGCTTCGACGCGCGGCGCGGCAAGGTCAAGGTGAACCCGATAGCGGCCTGGACGCAGCGGGAGGTGGACGCCTACGTGGCCCGGTACGACATCCCGGTCAACGAGCTGTTCGCCCGCGGCTACGGCTCGATCGGCTGCTGGCCGTGCACCCGGCGGACGAAGGCGGGGGAGGACCCGCGTGCCGGGCGCTGGGCGATGTTCGAGAAGACCGAGTGCGGCCTGCACACCTGAGCGCCGGGCCGCCGGTGGTGCTGGTGGCGCACGGCAGCCGTGACCCGCGTGCGGCGGAGGCGACCCGGGCGCTGGCCCGGGCCGTGGCGGACACCTGCCCCGGCCGTCCGGTGCTGCCGAGCTGGCTCGATCACACCGATCCCGGGCCGGCCGAGGTGCTGCGCGGGCTGGCCGACGCCGGTCACTCCCGGGCGGTCCTGGTGCCGCTGCTGCTGACCGCCGCGTACCACCGGAAGGTGGACATCCCGGCGGCGGTCGCGGCGGCCGGCGCGGACATCGAGGTACGGGTGACGGATGTGCTGGGGCCGACCGGTGGCGGGGTGGACGGCGGGCTGCTGGACGGGCTGCGCCGCCGTCTGGCGGAGGCGACCGGTGACGGGCCGGGTGGTCTGGACGCGGTGGTGCTGGCGGCGGCCGGTACCCGGGATCCGGCGGCGCGCGCCTCGGTGGGCCGGGTCGCCGCGGCGTTCGGCGCCGGGCTCGGAGTGCCCTGCCGCGTCTCGTACGCCTCGGCGGCGCCCCCGGAGGTCGGCGGCGCGGTCACGCGACTGCGCGCCGCGGGCGCCCGCCGGGTCGCGGTGGCCGCCTACTTCCTGGCGCCGGGCCGGTTCCACGACGGGGTACGCGCGTCGGCCCGGTCGGCCGGCGCGGTGGCGGTGGCGGACCCCCTGACCGACCTGCCGGAGCTGGCGGACCTGGTCCGGCGGCGGGTGGAGGCGGTGACGGGCTGACCCGGTCCGGGACAGCAGAACGCCCCGGCCGGAATCCCGGCCGGGGCGGTCAGCGTGTACGGGTCAGGCGGAGTGAGCGCGCAACACCCGGAGGCCGCCGCGGCGCTTCACCGCGCGACGCTCCTCTTCGCTCATCCCACCCCAGACGCCGGCGTCCTGACCGGACTCCAGCGCCCACTGCAGGCACTGGTCGGTCACGGGGCAGCGCCGGCAGACGGCCTTCGCCTGCTCCACCTGAAGGAGGGCCGGGCCGGACGTCCCGATCGGGAAGAACAGCTCCGGGTCCTCGTCGCGGCAGACCGAATCGTGGCGCCAGTCCATGGCGGCAACACTCCTCATTCTTAGTGGGTGGCCAGATAACGCTTCGTTGTTGCTATTTCTATAGGCGTCCGCATTGCCGAATGGTGACGGTCAGCATCCATCAATTCGGCGCAGCGTGAGCAGGCTGTGGGGTGCCCGGACCTGCTGGAACAGCTCAACCGAACGAGCATATCCAGGCAATGTCCCGGCAACACGAGTTCGCTTGTGAATACTTTCACGAACTACAGCGATGTCAAGGGTGACGCTCGGAAAAACTCCGAACAGTGAGCGGGCTCACCACCCATTTGTCCGGGTTTGCCAGAGCCCTGGTTACCCGGCGTGCCACAGTCGATAATCAATGTAGTACGGTCTGCGTGACGTTGCTGACATTTCCGGCACCCTTCCTCGGCGTGGCGGCCACCGCGCCCGCGCGGCGGGCGGTCCGCGTCAACCGACTGGGATACCCGAGACCTAGCAGATTACTCTCAGTGCGGCCGGTACGGATGTGAATCGGACTTTCTCCCGCTCGCCGAGGTAGTCCCCGTCCAGCTGGAACGGCAACGGCCGGTCCGAGACCAGCGTGAACTCCGCCACGTCGTGCAGCCGCAACACCTGCTTGCCGTGCGGATCCGGTTGCTTCGAGAAGAACTGCACCGCCGTACGGGCCGTGCTGGCGACCCGCAGCCGCCGCAACGCGAGCACGTCGAGCCCGAGATCGAACGACGCCTCCGGGTTCGGGTTGATCTCGCGGTCGCCCAGGTACGTCCACGGCGCGGTGTTCTGGATGATCGCCGTGGCCAACTCCGTCGCGGGCGCCTCACCCGGGCGCTCCAGCGTGATCGACGGGTGGCGGCGGTCCGAGCCGACGAAGTACTGACTCGCTGTGGAACGGAAGTAGAGCGCCGGGGTGGAGACGCGCCCCTTCTTGCGGGCCTGCTCCACCCGGCGGATGACGGCCGCGTCCAGCCCGAAGCCGGCGCAGAACGTGAAGTAGCGGTCGTCCGCACGGCCCAGCCCGATCGTGCGGGACCGGCCCAGTCGCAGCCCTTCCAGGATCATGCTGGTGCCGTCCGGCCACTCCCGGGGCAGCCCGAGCGCGCGGGCGAACACGTTCGTCGAACCGCCCGGCACGGTGGCCAGCGCGGGCAGCCGCTCGGCCGAGGTCTGTCCGGTACGGAACGTCGGCGGCTCCGCCGCCATCAGGCCGTTCACCACCTCGTTGACGGTGCCGTCACCGCCGAGCGTGACGACCAGGTCGACGCCCTCCTGGGCGGCCTCCCGGGCCAGGTCCGTGGCGTGGCCCCGTCGGCGGGTGTAGCGCACCGACAGGTCGACTTCACTGCGCAACGCCCGGACCAGCACGTCCCGGCTGCGCTCGCTGGTGGTGGTGGCCTTCGGATTGACCACCAGGACGGCCCGCATGGGCGGCACTGTACCGCGACTACCCACCGGTATCGTGGCGCCCGTGACGATCGACTCCGACCCGCTCCCCGGCACGCTGCGCGCCGCGGTGCTCCTGCTACGTGCCCAGGCGGTGGCGCTGGGGCTGATCGCGGTGTGGCTCATCTGGTCCGACCTCACCGCCGACACGACGGATCTGACCTCGGCGCTGCTGGTGACCGTCTTCGCCGTCGGCGGTGCGGTGGCGCTCTGGGCGCTCGGCGGCGCGCTGTCCCGCCGCCGAGCCGGTGCCCGCGCGCCGGCGATCGTGCTCCAGCTCATGCTGCTGCCGGTCGGCTGGTTCATGATCGAGGGCGGCATGGGCTGGCTCGGGGTGCCGCTGATGGCGCTCGGGATCGGCATGGTCGGGCTGCTGGTGAGCGGTCCGACCAACCGCGCGCTGGGATTCGGCGAGTCGGCCGGCTGAGCGCCGCCCGGTCTTGACGCGGCCCGTTCTGGACCGCAGCCGGGCCTGGGGCGCAGCCGGGCCGTGGCCGCCGCCGGGCCGTGGCCGCGCGTCGGTCAGAAGCCGCCGGCGCGGCGGGTCAGCAGCGAGATGGTGGCCCGGCCGCCTGATGCGTGGGCGTTCGCCCCGGTGGTCAGCGCGGTCAGCACCTTCCAGGCGAACGACGACTCGGACGGCAGCGTGGCGCCCCGGACCGTCGGCACCGTCACCTCGACTGTGAGGGCGTCGTCGGTCACCGCGAACCGGCACTCCAGCTCGGCGTCGCGGGTGGCGATGGCGAGCAGCATGGCGCACGCCTCGTCGACGGCGATGCGCAGATCCTCGATCTCGTCGAGGGCGAACTGGAGCCGGGCCGCGAGGCCGGCCGTGGCGGTGCGGAGCACGCCGAGGTAACCACCGTCGGCGGGCACGGTGAGGTGGACGACGTCGTCATCGGTCGTCGGGTGCCCGGTCAGTTGAGTCACGGCTCCTCCCCCCGGTGCGGGACTCTACCCGGTCAGCGGGCGGGGCGCGTGGGCGCGGCCGTCGCGTGCGTCGCTAGCTCGTGCAACGCCGGCCCGGCCAGGCGGTACGGCGTCCACTCGTCCATCGGCGTGGCACCGATCGCGGCGTAGAAGCGGGCCGCCGGGTTCCAGTGGATCATCCACCACTCCAGCCGCTGGTAGCCGCGCTCCACGCAGATCGCGGCCAGCGTGGCGAGCAGCATCCGGCCCGCGCCGGTGCCCCGGGCGTCCGGGCGGACGTAGAGGTCCTCCAGGTAGATGCCGTGCACGCCGGCCCAGGTGGAGAAGTTGAGGAACCAGAGCGCGAAGCCGACCGGCTGGTCCGACGCATCGACGGCGACGTGGCCGTACAGCGCCGGGGACGGGCCGAACAGCGCCGCGTCGAGCTGTGCCGTGGTGAGGTGGCACTGCTCGGGCGCGCGCTCGTACTCGGCGAGTTCGTGCACCATGGCGACGACGGCCGGTACGTCCTCGGGACGTACCGGCCGGATCGTCGGAGTGCCGTCGGGCGACGTCACGCCTGCTTGGTCTCCCAGAAGATCTTCGAGATCTCGTCGATCTTCGCCAGCAGCTCGTCGGCCTTGGCCGGGTCGGTGCCGCCCTTGGCGCCGGCCGCGCCGGCCAGCTTGGTGGCCTCGTTGAACAGCTGGTGCAGGTGCGGGTACTTCTCGAAGTGCGGCGCCTTGAAGTAGTCGGTCCAGAGCACCCACAGGTGGTGCTTGACCAGCTCCGCCCGCTGCTCCTTGATCAGGATGGCGCGGGTGCGGAACTCCGGGTCGGTGTTGGCCTGGTACTTCTCGCAGATCATTTTGACCGACTCGGCCTCGATCCGGGCCTGGGCCGGGTCGTATACGCCGCAGGGCAGGTCGCAGTGAGCGCTGGCCGTCACCCGGGGCGTGAGGATGCGGGGAAGGCGCATCAGGGTCCTCCATGGGTTGTTTGCGATGATCCAAGACGACATTACTCCTGGAGACGCCCTCCGGGGCTGGGAGGTGACATGGCGCCCACCGGTGAACCTCCGGCCCTGCGCGGCCCGCTGGTGCCGGTGCTGGTGACCGGCCCGTCCATGGCCCCGACGCTGCGTCACGGCGACGCGGTGCTGGTCCGCACGAGAGGCCGGCCGGTACGCCCCGGCGACGTGGTCGTCGCCGTGTTCCGCAGCCGTCCCGACCTGCTCGTCGTCAAGCGGGCGGTGGAACCCCGCGACGGCGGATGGTGGTTGCGCGGCGACAACGAGTTCGTCGCCGACGACTCCCGCGCGTACGGCGTGGCCGACGTCCGGGGCCGGGTGGTGGCCCGCTGGTGGCCGCGTCCGGGACGGGTCAGGGGACGGTAACGACCGGAGCGGATATGACCCCGCTCACATACTGGGTGCCGAAGCGTGACTATGCTCGAAAAGTGCCCGGGTGACCCCCGCACCGCCGCGCCGCCGGTCGCTGACCACCGCTGACCACGCCGGCCGGTCCGTCTGCTCGACAGATCCTGGAGTCACCATGTCTTCGTCCACCCCGGACCCCGCCGATCCCGTCTTCCGCCTGCACGTCGGCGGCAAGATGGCAGTCGCCTCCACAGTGCCGCTGACCAGCCGCGAGGACCTCTCCCTCGCGTACACCCCGGGTGTCGCCCGGGTGTGCGAGGCGATCGCCGCCGACCCCGCGCTCGTCGACACCTACACCTGGGTGTCGCACACCGTCGCCGTGGTCACCGACGGTTCCGCCGTACTCGGTCTCGGCAACATCGGCCCGCGCGCCGCGCTGCCCGTGATGGAGGGCAAGGCGGTGCTGTTCAAGCAGTTCGCCGGCGTGGACGCGGTGCCGGTCTGCCTGGACACCCAGGACGTGGACGAGATCGTGGCGACGGTCAAGGCGCTCGCGCCCTCGTTCGGCGGGATCAACCTGGAGGACATCAGCGCCCCGCGCTGCTTCGAGGTGGAGCGCCGGCTCGACGAGGCGCTGGACATCCCGGTCTTCCACGACGACCAGCACGGCACCGCGATCGTGGTGCTCGCCGCGCTGCGCAACGCCGCGGCGCTGCTCAACCGCAAGCTCGGTGACCTGCGGGTGGCGGTCAGCGGCGCGGGCGCGGCCGGGGTGGCGGTCACCAAGATGCTGATCGCCGGCGGCGTCGACCCGGACCGGGTGGTGGTGTGCGACTCGCGCGGCATCATCGGCCGGCACCGCGAGCTGACCGGCACCAAGGCCGAACTGGCCGAGCTCACCAACGCCGAGGGCCGCCAGGGCGACATCACCGAGGCGCTGCGCGACGCGGACGTGCTCGTGGGCGTCTCCGGCGGCCAGATCCCGGAGGCGGCGGTGGCCGGCATGGCCCCCGGCGGCATCGTGTTCGCGCTGGCCAACCCCACCCCGGAGGTGCACCCCGAGGTGGCCGCCCGGCACGTGGCGGTGGTCGCCACCGGGCGCAGCGACTACCCGAACCAGATCAACAACGTGCTCGCGTTCCCGGGTGTGTTCCGGGGCGCGCTGGACGCCGGGGCCACCCGGATCACCGACTCGATGAAGGTGGCCGCCGCCGACGCCATCGCGGGCGTGGTGGCCGAGTCGCTGACCGCCGATGCGATCGTGCCGTCGCCGCTGGACCCGCGCGTCGCACCGGCGGTGGCCGAGGCGGTCGCGGAGGCCGCCCGCCGCGACGGGGTCGCCCGCCGCTGAGATGTAAGGAAGGGGCCCTTCCTAACGCCTCCGGTAGAGGAAGGGCCCCTTCTTAACTGCTGCTCAGCTTGTTACCGTGCCGATCATGCGTGCTGCCTATGCCTCGGCCTTCGACGCCGACAACCCGCTCGCCGCGCTCGCCGTCGGCGACCGTCCCGAGCCGACCCACCCGCAGGACGACTGGGTCACCGTGCAGGTCCGGGCCAGCTCGCTCAACCACCACGACCTCTGGTCGCTGCGCGGCGTGGGCCTGACCGCCGGCCAGCTCCCGATGATCCTGGGCTGCGACGCGGTCGGCACTGACCCGGACGGCAACGAGGTGGTCATCTACCCGGTGGTGCCCACCCCCGGTGACCCGCGCGGGGTCTCCATCCTCTCCGAGCACTACCAGGGCACGTTCGCCGAGCGTGTCGCCGTACCCCGGATGAACCTGCTGCCGCTGCCCGACGGCCTGACGGCGACCGACGCGGCGTGCCTGCCCACGGCCTGGCTCACCGCCTGGCGGATGCTGACCACCAAGGGCCGGGTCGCCGACGGCGAGTCGGTGCTGGTCCAGGGCGCCGGCGGTGGCGTGGCCACCGCGGCTGTCGCGCTCGGCGTCGCGCTCGGCAAGCGGGTGTACGCGACCAGCCGCGACGCCGCCAAGCGGGAGCGGATCGCCGAGCTGGGTGCGACCGCGCTGGAGCCCGGCGCACGGCTGCCGGAACGGGTCGACGTGGTGATCGAGACGGTCGGCGCGGCCACCTTCGACCACTCGCTGAAGTCGGCCGCCCCGACGGCCCGGATCGTGGTCTCCGGCGCCACCTCCGGGCACGAGCCGAAGATCAACCTGCGCCGGGTCTTCGCCATGCAGCTGGAGATCCTCGGCACCTCGATGGGCACCCCGGACGAGCTGACCGAGCTGCTCGCGTTCTGCGCCGAGCACGAGGTGCGCCCGGTGGTCGACCGGGTGGTGCCGTTCAGCGAGATCTCCGAGGCGTTCGCCCGGCTGCACTCCGGTGAGGTCTTCGGCAAGGTGGTCGTCGACCACACCGCCTGACGCGCCGCGCGGCCGGCGCGGCTTGTTAAGAAGGGGCCCCTTCTCTACCGGAGACGTTAAGAAGGGGCCCTTCCTTACAGGCGGTCGTCGAGGGTGGCCAGGTTGCCCCGGGCGGCGTCGGCCGGGAGGCGCTTCTTCGCCGCCGGGTCGCCGTAGAGCGTCCAGCGGAGGAACTCGACAGTGGTGTCGGCGACCACGCCCAGCGCCTTGCCGTCGCCGAGCAGCGCCCGGCCGTGGTCACCCTTCGGCAGGCTGAGCATCGCCTTCGGCCACGGCACCACGTCGTACACGGCCTTGCCGGCGGCGTACGACACCACCTCGTCGGCCTCGCCGTGCACGAACAGCTGCGGCGCGGCGGCACCGGCGAACGCGGTGCCCACACCGAGCGCGGTGCCGGCGAAGACGATGCCCGCGTCCAGCCGCTCGTCCCGGCCCGCGGTGAACAGCCCGATCGTGGTCACGCCACCGGCGCTGTGCCCGGTCGCGGCCGCCCGCTCCGGGTCCAGCCGGCCGCGCAGCGGATCGCCCGCCTTCTCGCCGAGCGCGAGCACGCGCGTCAGCACGTACGACACGTCGGCCGGCTGGTTGAGCACGTCCAGCGGGTTGCCGTCGGTGCCCCGGGAGGTGTGCGGGAAACGCGGCGCGGCGATGACGAACCCGGCCGCCGCCCAGCGGGTCAGCAGCGCCTGGTAGTCCTCCGGCCGGGCGCTGAGCCCGTGGCTGAACAGCACCACCGGGAACCGCCCGTCCGCCGCCGGGGCGGAACGTTCGACCGCGCCACCGGCCGCGCCCGCCGCCGGGTACCAGAGCGTCACCGGCAACGGCCGGTCGCCGTCGCGGTTCAGCTTCACCTGGCGTACGCCGACCGCGAAGCTCTCCGTGGGCGCCTTGCCGGCGGGTACGCGCGGCGCCGGCGTGGCACTGGTCGGTGGGGCGTCGGGGGCGGGCCGCCCGGCCGGGGCGGTGGGCTGCTCCGAGCAGCCGGTGAGGGCGGCGCCGAGCACGGCGGCGGTGATCAGGGCGGCGGGACGACGGCGCATGAACTCGATTGTGCCTCGCGATCGCGGCTACCAGGCCCGGTCAGCGCGGCGGGTGACCGCCCGCTGACGCCCGGAGACGAGCCAGGTCGGCGGCGTCCTTGGCCCGGCGCTGGCGTTCCGGCATCCAGACCGGGAACATCTCCTTGAACTCGATCTGCGCGGCGACGCTGATCACCGGTGCCGCGAGCGTGCCGATCCGGCCGGGCGGCCCGGCCAGCATGCCTTCCGGCAGGGCGGTGCCCGCCCACGGTCCGGCGCCGACGACGACCCGGCCGTCCGCGTCCCGGTCGAGGTACGCGAAGCTCAGCTCGACGTCGTCGCGCAGCAGGTCGAGTTGCGTCGTGGCGGGCATCCGGGGGTCGGGGCGCCAGCCGAGCGCGCCGAGCCGGTCGGCCAGCGTCTCGGCGTCGCGCCGCCAGCAGTACCAGTCGACGTCGACATGCGGACGGGTCACCTCGCCGAGGTGGAAGTCCATCGCCCAGCCCCCGCGCAGCCACACGTCGATCCCGCACGCGCCCGCGACGTCGACGACCTCCCGAATGGCCCTCAGCTGCCGGCCCGCCACCCCGTCCACCCCGCGCACGCTACCCACCCCGCCCGGACCCCGCTGCCCGCCCAGACCCTCACCCCCGCCCAGACCCGGTCGATCATGAAGTTGGCGGCGACAAACCGGACAGCGGACGCCGTCAACTTCATGATCGACGGGACAAGGGGGAGGGTGGGAGGGGGGAGGGGGGAGGCGGGACGCTTCAGGTGGGGAGGGCGCGGGTGGTGAGGGTGGTGCCGGGCGCTGTCGCGTCGGTGGGGAGGCGGTGCAGGGCGGCGCGGTCGGCGTAGAGCGTCCAGCGCAGGAAGTCGGTGGTGGTGGCGAGCACCTGGGCGAAGCCGGGCCGTCCCGGCGTCAGGTACTCGCCGTGGCCCTGGCCGGTGAGGCTCAGGAAGGCGGCCGGCCCGAGGCAGCGGGCGTACGCGGCCCGGCCGATCGACTCCGGCACGATCCGGTCGGCGCTCCCGTGCACGAACAGCATCGGTGCGAGTGGGCGGGAGAGCCCGGCGACCATCCGGCCACCGGCGATCACGATTCCGGCCCGTACCGGGGACGGCTGCCCGGAGGCGAACATGCCGAGCGTGGTGTGCCCGCCGGCCGAGTGCCCGGCGGCGGCGAACCGGTCCACGGCCATGTGCGCGCCGAGCGGATCCCCGTGGCGGGCGCCCAGCCGGACCAGATGACGGATCAATCGCCAGGCGTCGGCGGGCTGGTTGCGCACGTCGTCGCGGGTGTAGGCGCGGGCGCGCTGGTTCGTACGCGGATAGGTGGGTGCGACCACCACGAACCCGGCGGCGGCCCAGCGGGTGGTCAGCGCGGCGTGCAGGGCGGGCAGGCTGCGCAGCCCGTGGCTGTAGAGGACCACCGGGAAGCGTCCGGCCGCGAACGGCGCACCCGGCCGCACACGCGGTCCGGGGCTCGCCGGTGTGGCGCGTCCGGAGGGAGCCGCGACGACGGACGGCAGGGAGGAAGCGCGCGGCCCGCGCGGGCCCGGCAGGACCGGCGCCTGATCGGCACCTGCCGAGCCAGGGCCGACCGAAGGAGGACCGGCCGAGCCAGGGCCGGCCGAGCCGGAACCAGTCGGGCCGGGGCCGGCCGTGTGCGGCCGTGCGGGAGACGGTGGTTGCGCCGGGTACCAGACGGTGACCGGCAGCGGCCGCCTGCCGTCCGGGTCGAGCGTGAACTGTCGCATCCCGACCGAGTACGGGCGCTCCGGCGCGGGCCCGACGGCGGCCGGGACCGGGTCGGGCGTGGCCACGGCCGGGCCGCAACCGGCCAGCAGCGCCGTCATCAGCGCGGCGACCAGCCGCTGCCCCCTCACACCTGCACGGTAGGCAGCCGAGCGGTCGGCCCGCGCCCGCCGTCCGGGCCGGTCGGTGCCGCCACCCGGGCGGCTCCCGCCTCCACCGGGTGGCCGGGTTTGCCCGATCCCGCCACCCGGATCCGCAGGTGGCGGCCCGGCGGGACATTCCGGTCCGGTCGGCTTCGCTAGGGTCAGCCGCATGGCTGAGAACTACACCGACCCGAGTGGCAACACCGCGCAGTTCCGCGCTTTCGTCGATTCTCCCGAGCCGGCCGCGTCGGCGTCGGCGCCGTCCCGCCTGCCGCTGATCGCCGGCGTGGCCGTCGCCGCCGTCGTGGTGGTCGCCCTGGTCGCCTGGATCGCCCTGGGCTGACCCGAGCTGACCCGGGCTGACCGTGGCTGACCCGGCCCGGCCGCGCGGAGGGCCGGGCGGTCAGACGCCGAGCACCTCGCGGGTCTCGCGGGCGATCTCCCGCTCCTCGTCGGTGCCGACCACGAGCACCGCCACCTCCGCGCCTTCGGGGGAGACGATCCGGTCGCCGTGGCCGTCGTTGCGCGCCGGGTCGACGGCGACACCGAGCCGCTCCAGCCCGGCCAGCGACGCCGCCCGTACCGGCGCGGCGTGCTCGCCCACCCCGGCGGTGAACGCGATCGCGTCGACCCGGCCGAGCAGCGCGTAGTACGCGCCGACGTAACCGGTGATGCGGCGGCAGTAGACGTCGAACGCGAGCGTCGCGTCCGGGTCACCGGCGTCGCGGCGGGCCAGCACCTCGCGCATGTCGTTGACGCCGGTCAGCCCGAGCAGGCCGCTGCGGTGGTTGAGCAGGTCGTCGATGTCGTCCACCACCATGCCGCCCTCGCGGCGCAGGTGGAAGATGACTGTCGGGTCGAGGTCGCCGCTGCGGGTGCCCATCACCAGGCCCTCCAGCGGGGACATGCCCATCGAGGTGGCCACGCTGCGCCCACCCTGGACGGCGCACGCGCTAGCCCCGTTGCCCAGATGCAGCGTGATCGTGTTGAGCTGGTCGTACGGGCGGTCGAGCAGGTCGGCGACGCGACGCGAGACGTACGCGTGCGAGGTGCCGTGGAAGCCGTAGCGGCGCACCCCGTACCGCTCGGCGATGGCCTTGTCGATCGCGTACGTGGCGGCGGCCTCGGGCAGCGTGTGGTGGAACGCGGTGTCGAAGACGGCCACCTGCGGGACGTCCGGCAGCGCCTCCCGGGCCACCCGGATGCCGGCGAGGTTGGCCGGGTTGTGCAGCGGCGCGAGCGGCACCAGATCCTCGATCGCGGCGACGACCGCGTCGTCGATGCGTACCGGCGCGCTGAACTTCCGCCCGCCGTGCACCACCCGGTGGCCGACGCCGGTCAGCCCGGTCAGGTCGAGCCGGCCGATGATCTCCCGGACCGCGCTCTCGTGGTCGGCCGGCCCGCCGCCGGGTTCGCCGATCCGTTCGACCGTGCCCTTGTCCAGGACGTCGTCGCCGTCGTACAGCCGGTACTTGACCGACGAGGATCCGCTGTTGAGGACCAGGATGCGGCTCATTCCGACGCCTCCGCGGCGGCCTGGATGGCGGTGATCGCCACCGTGTTGACGATGTCCGGCACTGTGGCGCCGCGGGACAGGTCGTTCACCGGCCGCCGCAGGCCCTGCATGACCGGCCCGACCGCCACCGCTCCGGCCGACCGCTGCACCGCCTTGTACGTGTTGTTGCCCGTGTTCAGGTCCGGGAAGATGAACACCGTGGCCCGCCCCGCGACCGGGCTGTCCGGCAGCTTGGTGGCCGCCACCTGCGGGTCGATCGCGGCGTCGTACTGGATCGGGCCCTCGACCAGCAGGTCCGGCCGGCGTTCCCGGACCAGCTTGGTGGCCGCCGCGACCTTCTCCACGTCGGCGCCGGCGCCGGAGCTGCCGGTGGAGTACGACAGCATCGCCACCCGCGGCTCGATGCCGAACCGGGCCGCCGTGTCGGCCGACGAGATGGCGATGTCGGCGAGCTGGTCGGCGTCCGGGTCGGGGTTGACGGCGCAGTCGCCGTAGACCAGCACCCGGTCGGCGAGCAGCATGAAGAAGACGCTGGAGGCGACGGAGACGCCGGGCACGGTCCGGATGATCTCGAAGGCCGGGCGGATGGTGGCGGCTGTGGTGTGGGTGGCGCCGGAGACCATGCCGTCGGCGTGGCCGGTCTGCACCATCATCGTGCCGAAGTAGTTGGGCTGCGCCACGATGTCGTGCGCCAGCTCCACGGTGACGCCGCGGTGGGCGCGCAACTGCGCGTACGCCTGCGCGAACTCGTCCCGCCACGGGCTGGTCACCGGGTCGACGACCTGGGCGTCACCGAGGTCGACGCCCAGCTCCCGGGTCCGCCGGGCGATCTCGTCCGGGCGGCCGAGCAGGGTGATCTCGGCGACGCCCCGGCGCAGCAGCACCTCGGTCGCGCGCAGGATCCGCTCGTCCGCGCCCTCGGGCAGCACCAGCCGGCGGCGCCGGGCGCGGGCCCTGTCGATCAGATCGTTCTCGAACATCAGCGGGGTGACCCGCGCGGACCGGCTGACCCGCAGCCGGCGGGCCAGGTCGTCGGTGTCCACGCAGCGTTCGAACGCGCCGAGCGCGGCCTCGACCTTGCGCGGGTTGGCGGTGCTGGGGCGGCCCTCGATCCGGCTGGACGCGGCCACCGTGTCGTAGCTGTCGCTCGGCACCGACAGCACGGGGAGCCCGGTGTTCATCCGCTCGACCAGGCGCATGGCCCGCGGATCGGGCTGCTCGCCGAGCGTGAGCACCAGCCCGGCCAGCGACACCTGCCCGGCCACGTGCGCGGCGCCGGCGGCCACCAGCAGGTCCGCGCGGTCGCCCGGGGTGATCACCAGCGCCCCGTCGGTGAGGTGGTCCAGCAGCGTCGGCACGTGCGCCGCCCCCACCACGTAGTCGAGCACGTCGCGGTCGAGTGCGGTCTCGTCGCCGGTGAGCACCGTGCCGTGCAGCGCCGCCGCCACCTCGGCCACCGTCGGTGCCGACACGGTCGGCACCTCGGGGATCGCGTACGCGGGCACCGGCAGCTCGGGCAGCGTCATCGGCTCCGGCACGCGGTTGGCCAGCGCCGCGATCACCGTCGCGCCGAGGTCGGCCAGATCGTGGTACGCGCCGCGCAGCGCCGCCGCGATCGTGTCGGGCGTCTGCCCGAACCCGTCCACGACGGGCACCACGACGCTGCCGAACTCGGTCGCCAGCCGGGCGTTGAAGGCCAGTTCACGGGGGCCGGTGCCGTCGCCGTAGGCGAAGTCGCTGCCGACCACCACTATCGCCGGGCAGCGCCGCTCGACCTCCCGGTAGCGGGTGACGATCCGGGAGATGAGCTCCTCCCGGCGGCCGTCCGCGACGAGCGCGCTCGCCTCGGCGTACGTGGCGCCGTACAGCTCGTCGACCGGCAGTTCCATCCGGTAGCGCTCGGTGAGCAGGGCGAGGATCGGGTCGGTGCCGTCACCGGCGACGAGCGGCCGGAACGCACCTATCCGTTCCACCTGGCGGGACAACAACTCGGCCAGGCCGAGCGCCACTGTCGATTTTCCCCCGCCCGAACCAACGCCGGTCAGGTACACGCTGCGCGCCACGGCACCCAACCTACAAGATCGAGGTCAGTGCTGCCCGTTCTGCCTGGTCACACCGGCTAGCCAGGGGAGAAGGCGGGACTTTTTCGCATCTACACTTGCCGCGTGGATGGCCCGACCGCACTGATTCCCGTCGTACCGGAATCGCCCCCCGTCTTCGTCGACCCGAGCGGACGGCGACGCCGGCGGCTGCGCCGTCTCGCCTACTGCGCCGGCGCGGCGGGTGTGGTCTACACGGTCATGGTCGGGGTCAGCTTCGCCGGCGGGCCGATCACCCCGGACAGCGTCATCCCGTTCGTCGAGCCGACCAGCGAGCAGCGGCTGCCCTCGCCGAACCCGCCGGCGTCGCCCGCGCCCGCTGTGACCCGTCCCACGCCGGACGCGCCCGCCGACGTCCGGACCGCTCCGGTGCGGGTGCCGGCCACCTCCGTCGCCCCCGCCGCCACGGCCTCGCCGAGCCCTCGGTACCCACGGCCGACCCGGACCGCCCCGACCGTGCCGCGGACCACCCCGGCGGCCACCACCGCGCCGCCCACCGCCCCCACTGCCGAGGTGCCGCCGCCACCCGCTGTCGATCCACCGCCGGTCGTCGACCCGCCCGCCGACCCCGTCGCGCCGGCCGATCCCGCCGATGAGTGACGAGGCGCCCGCCCGCCCGTCGACAGGTGACCAGCCCACCGCCCCACTGGACCCGCGCCGCGTGCACGCCGCCCGCCGGCACCGGGCCGGGCGGCGGCCGGACGACGCGTCCACAGTCGTGCTGGACGTCCGGCAGACCCCCGGCGCGCGGCAGATCCCCGGCGCGCGGCAGATCCCCGGCGCGCGCCGGTCCCGTGGGCGGCGTCTGCTGCCCCGGCCGAGCTGGGCCCTGGTCACCATGGTCGTGGTCGTCCTGGCCGGTCTGCTGGTCGTCGAGGCGTACACGAACGCCGCGTTCGTGCCCGACAACCGGGTGACGCCCGGCAGCCAGCGGGAGGTCCCCAGCTCGGTCATCGGGGGCGGCCCGATCGTCAACGTCGGCGCGGAGGGCCGGACCCAGTCGCACCGGCTGCCGCCGCGTACCGTCGCGCTCACCTTCGACGACGGGCCCGACCCGCGGTGGACGCCGGAGGTGCTGCGCGTCCTGGACAAGTACCAGGTGAAGGGCACCTTCTTCGTCATCGGCTCACAGGTCGTCCGCAACCCGGAGGTGACCCGCCGGCTGGTGGCCGAGGGACACGAGCTGGGCGTGCACACGTTCACCCATCCCGACCTCGCCGCGCTGCCGGACTGGCGGCGGGAACTGGAGTACGCACAGACGCAGCTCGCCGTCGCCAGCACCACAGGCGTCCGGCCGTCGCTGCTGCGGTTCCCGTACTCGTCCCGCGCGGACGCCTACACCGACCGGGACTGGCCGATGCTGCGGCAGGCCGGCGAACTGGGCTACCTCACAGTGGTCAACGACGTCGACAGCCGGGACTGGGAGCTTCCGTCGGTCGAGGAGATGGTCGCCAACGCCACGCCGGACGGGACGGCCGGCACGATCGCGCTCTGGCACGACGCGGGCGGCGACCGGTCCGGCACCGTGGCCGCGCTGGACCGGTACATCCCGATGATGCTGGAGCGCGGCTACCGCTTCACCACGGTCAGCGAAGGGCTCAACCAGACGTTCGCGGCGGCAGGCGTATCAGGCCCGGTCGGCGGGCAGACGGCGGCCCCGCTCGACGAGCGGTGGCGGGGACACGTGCTGGTCGGCGCGGTACGCGTGGCAGACGGCATGTTCGGGATGCTCGGCGTCTTCTTCGTGCTCGTCGGGGTGCTCACCGTCGGCCGGACCCTGCTGCTGTTCGTCATGGCACCACGGCACGCGGCCCGCCGCCGTCGCCGCGACTGGTCCTGGGGGCCGCCGGTCACCGAACCGGTCTCGGTGATCGTGCCCGCGTACAACGAGCGGGAAGGCATCGCCGCGGCGGTCCGCTCGCTGGCCCTGGGCGACCACCCCGGCGGCATCGAGGTGGTGGTGGTCGACGACGGCTCGACCGACGGCACCGCCGACATCGTCGCGGCGCTGCGCCTGCCGAACGTCCGGGTCGTGCGCAAGCCCAACGGCGGCAAGCCGAGTGCGCTGAACACGGGTGTCGCGCTGGCCCGGCACGACCTGATCGTCATGGTCGACGGCGACACGATCTTCGAGCCGGACTCGGTGCGCCGGCTGGTTCGGCCGTTCGCCGACCCCCGGGTCGGCGTGGTCGCCGGCAACGTCAAGGTCGGCAACCGCCGCGGCCTGATCGCCAAGTGGCAGCACATCGAGTACGTCATCGGCTTCAACCTCGACCGCCGCCTCTACGAGACGCTGCGCTGCATGCCCACCGTCCCGGGTGCGATCGGCGCGTTCCGGCGCCAGGCGCTGGAGCAGGTGGGCGGCATGACCGACGACACGCTGGCCGAGGACACCGACGTCACCATCGCCCTCGGCCGGGCCGGCTGGCACATCGTGTACGAGGAGAGCGCCCGCGCCTGGACCGAGGCCCCGACCACCGTCGGCCAGCTGTGGAAGCAGCGGTACCGGTGGAGCTACGGCACCCTCCAGGCGATGTGGAAGCACCGGCGCTCGGTGATCGACAGCGGCCGGTCGGGCCGGTTCGGCCGCCGGTGCCTGTCGTTCCTGACGCTGTTCGGTGTGCTGCTGCCGCTGGCCGCCCCGGTGATCGACCTGCTCGCGATCTACGGGCTGATCTTCCTGGATCGCAGCGACACAGTGGTGGCCTGGCTGGCGATGCTCGCGCTCCAGTTCCTCACCGCGGTGCTCGCCTTCCGGCTGGACCGGGAGAAGCTCGGCGTGCTCTGGGTGCTGCCGTTGCAGCAGTTCGTCTACCGGCAGGTGATGTACCTGGTGCTGCTCCAGGCCGTCGGCACCGCGCTGACGGGCGGCCGGCTCGGCTGGCAGAAGCTGCGGCGTACCGGAGACCTCCGGGTCGCCGGGCGGGGCGCGACCGGCTGAGACCCGGCCGCGCGGCGCGTCGGTCCGTCGCCCGGTCAGTCGTCGTCCGGGTCGTCGAGGCGGGCCAGCCAGGTGGCGAACCGCTCGATCGGGGTCTCGAACTCCGGGTTCAGATCGATGAAGTCACGCAGCCGCTCGCCCAGCCACTCCATGCTGACCTGCTCGTCGCCACGGCGCTCGACCAGCTCCTCGATGCCACGGTCGGTGAAGTACACGGTGTTCCTCTCGTCGTCGTACGGCAGCGGCCCGCCCCGGGTCGGGACGGGCCGCTGCCGGTGATGTCACGGGCGGGGGAGAGCCGCCTCGATCAGCGCGTTCTGCTCGACCTCGTGCATCTTCGCCGAGCCGACCGCCGGGGCGGCGGCGGCCGGGCGGGAGATGCGGCGCAGCCGGACCTCGGGCAGGTGCTCCAGCAGGTTGAGCGCGACGAACGACCAGGCGCCCTGGTTGGCCGGCTCCTCCTGGACCCAGGCGAAGTCCTCGGCGTTCGGGTACTGCGCCAGCGCGGCCCGGACCTCCTCGACGGGCAGCGGGTAGAGCTGCTCCATCCGGAGGATCGCGGTGTCGGTGACGCCCCGCTCCTGCCGGGCCTGGAACAGGTCGTAGTAGACCTTGCCCGAGCAGAGCAGCACCCGCTTCACCTGCTCCGGCGCCGGAGCCGCGGTGTCGGCCAGCACCGGCTGGAACGTCCCGGTGGTGAAGTCCTCCACCGGCGACACGCAGAGCTTGTGCCGCAGCAGCGACTTCGGCGTGAACACCACCAGCGGCTTGCGCTTGGGCGACAGGGCCTGGCGGCGCAGCAGATGGAAGTAGTTCGCCGGGGTGGTCGGGATGGCCACCCGCATGTTGTCCTCGGCGCAGAGCTGGAGGAACCGCTCCGGGCGGCCGGAGGTGTGGTCCGGGCCCTGGCCCTCGTGGCCGTGCGGCAGCAGCAGGGTCACCGCGGAGCGCTGGCCCCACTTCACCTCGCCGGAGGAGATGAACTCGTCGATCACCGACTGGGCGCCGTTGACGAAGTCACCGAACTGGGCCTCCCAGGCCACCAGCGCGTTGATGTTCTCCACCGAGTAGCCGTACTCGAAGCCCATGGCCGCGTACTCGGAGAGCAGCGAGTCGTGGACGAAGAAGCGCGACCGCTCGCCGTCGGCGGTGAGCGACTTCAGCGGCAGGTAGTCCTCGCCGGTCTTGGCGTCGACCACCGAGGCGTGCCGCTGGACGAACGTGCCGCGGCGCGAGTCCTGCCCGGCGAGCCGGACGGTGACCCCGTCGTGCAGCAGCGTGCCGAACGCGATGATCTCGGCGAAGCCCCAGTCGATGCCGCCCTCGACGGACATCTTGCGGCGCCGCTCCAGCAGCTGCTGGATCCGCTTGTGCGGGGTGAAGCCCTCCGGCAGGTTGACGTGCGCCTCGCCGATCGCCTTGACCACTGCGGCGTCGGTGGCGGTGTCGACCTGCGGCTCCGGCTCCTCCTCCCGCGCCGGGCGGCTGAGCTGACGCGGGGTGGTCGCGGCGTCCCGGGTGGCCTTGAAGACCCGCTCAAGCTGCCCCTGGTAGTCGCGCAGCAGCTCCTCCGCGTCCTCCACGGTGATGTCGCCGCGCCCGATCAGCTCCTCGGTGTAGAGCTTCCGGACGGACCGCTTCGAGTCGATGATCTTGTACATCTCCGGGTTGGACATCGACGGGTCGTCGCCCTCGTTGTGCCCGCGCCGGCGGTAGCAGACCATGTCGATCACGACGTCCTTGTTGAACGCCTGCCGGTACTCGAACGCGAGCCGGGCCACCCGGACCACGGCCTCCGGGTCGTCGCCGTTCACGTGGAAGATCGGCGCCTGGATCATCCGGGCCACGTCGGTGCTGTAGAGGCTGGACCGGCTGTACTCCGGGGCGGTGGTGAAGCCGACCTGGTTGTTGACGACCACGTGCACGGTGCCGCCGGTGCGGTAGCCGCGCAGCTGGGACAGGTTGAGCGTCTCGGCCACAACGCCCTGGCCGGCGAAGGCGGCGTCACCGTGCACCGCCAGTGGCAGCACGGTGTAGCCCTCCAGCTTGAGGTCGATGCGGTCCTGCTTGGCCCGGACGATGCCCTCCAGCACCGGGTCCACGGCCTCCAGGTGCGACGGGTTCGCCACCACCGACACCTTGACCGCGTGCTCGCCGTCCGGGGTGGTGAACTTGCCGTTCTGGCCGAGGTGGTACTTCACGTCGCCCGAGCCCTGCGTGGACCGCGGGTCGAGGTGCCCCTCGAACTCGGAGAAGATCTTCTCGTACGGCTTGCCGACGATGTTCGCCAGCACGTTGAGCCGGCCGCGGTGGGCCATGCCGATGACGACCTCGTCCAGCCCGGCCTCGGCGGAGCACTCCAGCACCTCGCCGAGCAGCGGGATCAGCGACTCGCCGCCCTCCAGCGAGAAGCGCTTCTGGCCGACGTACTTGGTCTGGAGGAACGTCTCGAACGCCTCGGCGGCGTTGAGCCGGTTCAGCACGTGCTTCTGCTCGTCGGAGCTGGGCTTCTCGTACTTGCGCTCGACCCGCTCCTGGATCCAGCGCCGCTCCTCCGGGTCCTGGATGTGCATGTACTCGATGCCGACCCGGCGGCAGTACGAGTCGCGCAGCACGCCGAGGATCGACCGCAGCTTCATCCGCTGCTGGCCGGCGAAGCCGTTGACCGGGAAGACGCGGTCGAGGTCCCAGAGCGTGAGCCCGTGCTGGAGCACGTCCAGGTCCGGGTGCTTACGGATCTTGAACTCCAGCGGGTCGGTGTCGGCCATCAGGTGGCCGCGCACCCGGTACGCGTGGATCAGCTCGTGCACCCGAGCGGTCTTGTTGATCTGGCCTTCGCTGTCGACGGCCACGTCGCGCATCCAGCGCACCGGCTCGTACGGGATCCGCAGCGAGGTGAAGATGTCGTCGTAGAAGCCGCGCTCGCCCAGCAGCAGCTCGTGCATGACCTTGAGGAACTCGCCGGACTGCGCGCCCTGGATGATCCGGTGGTCGTACGTGCTGGTCAGCGTGATGACCTTGCTGACCGCGTTCTCGGCCAGGGTGGCCTCGCTCATGCCCTGGTAGGGGGCCGGGTATTCCATCGCGCCGACGCCGATGATGGCGCTCTGCCCCTGCATCAGGCGCGGGATCGAGTGCACCGTGCCGATGCCGCCCGGGTTGGTGAGCGAGATCGTGGTGCCGGAGTAGTCCTCCATGGTCAGCTCGTTGCGGCGGGCGCGCCGGACCACGTCCTCGTACGCCTGCCAGAACTGCCGGAAGTCCATCTGCTCGCAGCCCTTGATGGACGGCACCACCAGGTTGCGCGAGCCGTCCGGCTTGACCAGGTCGATCGCGATGCCCAGGTTGACGTGCTCCGGGCGGACCATCGCCGGCTTGCCGTCGACCTCGGCGAAGGAGTTGTTCATCTCCGGGTGCTCGACGACCGCGCGGACGAGCGCGTACCCGATCAGGTGGGTGAAGCTGACCTTGCCACCGCGACCGCGGGTCAGGTGGTTGTTGATCACGATGCGGTTGTCGACGAGCAGCTTGGCCGGGACGGCGCGCACGCTCGTGGCGGTCGGGACGGCGAGCGACGCGTCCATGTTCTGCACGATCTTGGCGGCGACGCCGCGCAGCGGCGTGGTGCCCGCGGCGCTCGCGGTCGGCGCCTTGGCGGCCGGCTTGGCCGGGGCGGACTTCTTGGCCGGCTCGGGCGCCTTCGCCGCCGGCTTGGCGGCGGGCCTGGCCGGAGCGGGCGCGGCCTTGGGGGTGGCCTTCGGCTCGGTCTTGGCGGGCTGCGCGGTGACGGTCGCCACCGCCTCCTGCTGCTCGGCCGGCTCCGGCTTCGCGGCCGGCTTGGCCTGCCCGTCCGGGCGCGGTGTGGCGGCGCCCGGGGCCGGCCGGTAGTCGGCGAAGAAGTCGTGCCAGGCCGAATCGACGCTCGAGGGGTCGGCGAGGTAGCGCTGGTACATCTCCTCGACGATCCACTCGTTCGGGCCGAAACCCGCCAGTGGGTTCTCCTGCGAAGTCTGCTGGGTCGACACGGCCGCTAATCGCCTCTTTCACGCGGTTGTGAATGTCACGGTGGCCCCCGGTGACCCCCGGTTGCCGACGCTGGGTAAACCGATGCCAAGGCTACGCCGTGCGCTGCGCGCAGGCATTCTCGCCTCCGGCTGGTGGTCCGTTTCACAGAAGATGCCAGAAGTTCGGCAAACGCTGCGTGATCCGCCGACTCCTGCTAGACGAGCGAGACCCCGGCCGATGACGTCCGTCACCGACCGGGGTCCGTCCCCGACGCGAGGTCAGGAGATGTCGCGCTTGCGGATCGTGGCCACGCCGATCGCGCCGGCCACCACCGCGTACCCGATCAGCACCAGGGCGCCGGCCCACTGCGGCGGGTTACCAGGGATGTCCGTGTCACCGCCGACCATGAGCCCGGAGGCCAGCGACGGGACCAGCAGCTGGAGCTTGTTGATCCAGTCGCCGTACCGCGCCGCGAGGAGGCTGAGGACGATGACCGCGCCGATCGCGCCGCCCAGGTAGAACAGGATGCCGGTCACGGTGGCGCCGATCTGGCTGCGGATCAGCACGCCGAGCCCGACGCCGAGCACCGACCACAGCAGGTACGCCAGGCCGTTGAGCGCGATCGCCCGCCACACGGCGCCGCTGCCGAGCTGCGAGCCGACGTCCACCGAGCTGAGGATCAGCGGCGCGGTGACCAGGTTCAGCACCGTGGTGACGAGCCAGAACAGCAGCGCCAGCACGCCGGCCGCGGCCAGCTTGGCCAGCATCACAGCGGTGCGGTGCGGCGCGGTGAGGAACGTGGTGGTCACCGTCTGGTGGAAGAACTCGCTGGTCACCACCACGATGCCCAGCAGCAGCACGATGAGCAGCCCGAAGAACTGGCCGTTCGTGTAGAGGTTGGCCGCCAGGTTGTCGGCGGCCGAGATGGCCTGCAACTGGTCGGACTGGTCGGCCGGCACCTCGCCGAAGTCCCCGCCGGCCAGCGCCTCGGTCTGCAACCAGTTGAAGAACAGCGTGAGCGCCCACAGCGCCAGGCTGATCAGCCCGAAGATCCACCAGGTGCTGGTGGTACGGATCTTGAGCAGTTCGGATCGGACAAGCGTCATCGGATCTCCGCCTTTCCGGCCGTCAGCTCCAGGAAGACCCCTTCGAGGTCGGGGCGCTCGGTGGTCAGCTCGTGCAGCTCGACCTTGGCGGCCAGCGCGACGCGGCCCACAGCCGGCGCGTCCACGCCGGTCACCAGCAGCGCGCCGTGCGGGTCGGTGTCGACGACGGCCGACTGCTCGCGCAGCGCCGCGGTCAGTTCGTCGGCCTGCGGGGTGCGCACCCGCACCCGCACGTCGTGCGTCATCGACGCCATCACCTGGTCGACCGGGCCCTGCCGGACCAGCTTGCCGGCCGCGATGATCACCACGTCGTCGGCGAGCAGCTGCATCTCGGAGAGCAGGTGGCTGGAGACCAGCACCGTCCGTCCCTCGGCGGCCAGCCCCTTGAGGAAGCCGCGCATCCAGCGGATGCCCTCCGGGTCCAGGCCGTTGGCCGGCTCGTCCAGGATCAGCACCTGCGGGTTGCCGAGCATCGCGGCGGCGATGCCGAGCCGCTGCTTCATGCCGAGCGAGTAGCCCTTGAACTTGCGCTTGGCGGCGGGCGAGAGCCCGACCAGGGCGAGCGCCTCGTCGGCGCGCTCCTTCGGCAGGCCCGCCGCAGCGCAGATCACCCGCAGGTGGTTGATGCCGGTGCGGCCCTTGTGCGCGCTGGACGCCTCCAGCACCGCGCCGACCGTACGCAGCGGATCGGGCAGGTCGGCGTACCTGCTGCCGCCGATGGTGGCCGTGCCGGCGCTCGGCGTCACCAGGTTGAGCAGCATGCGCAGCGTGGTCGTCTTACCGGCGCCGTTGGGGCCGAGGAAGCCGGTGACCCGGCCCGGCTCGACCGTGAACGACAGGTTGTCCACCGCGCGGACGGTCTTGTATTGCTTGGTCAGGCCGGACACGATGATCTGGCCGGTCCCGGCACTGGGGCGTGGCTGCCCGTCGGACATCATTCTCCTCTCCTGCCCCGGCGGGCTCGTCGCGCGCCGGTGGGGGCGCCGTTGCGGGGGCACCCGGCAACAGCCTTCCAACCCGGCGCAAGGGGGTCAATCAGGCGGGACGCGTACGCGCCGTCCTCCTCAGGGAGGAGATCACCGGGTCGGCAGCGCCACCCAGGTGGCCCGGGCGCGGCCGAGCAGCGCGCCGTCCGAACCGTACAGGCTGGTGTGCACCTCGGCCTTGCGTCCCTCACCGCCGACCGCGAGGCCCGTCACCACGCACTCGTCGCCGGGCCGTGGCAGCGCCGTGACCTGCGCGGCGATCCGCCCCAGCACGTACGGCCGGCCGGGCGCGAGCACCGCCCAGCCACCCGGGCAGTCCAGCGCCGCCCACACAGTCGCGGGCACCACGTCGGCCGGCGCGCGGAACGGCGCGGCGGTCCGCCCGTCCGGCAGCCGCCCGGGGAAGATCCGCAACCCGTCCGGGTTCGCCGGGCCGCAGACGTAGCAGCGGGGGAAGGGGTGGTCGACCAGACCGGGGTACGCCCGCGCGGCGTCGGCCGCCGTCGCCCGGTCCACCGGCGGCACCACCGCGTCGACCGGTTCGACCCGGCGTACCTGGGCGATCAGGTGTCCGTCCGGATCGCGTACCTCGCCGTCGGCGGCGGTCAGCGGCGTGTCCAGCGGCGGCGGCCGGCGCAACGTGACCTCCACCGGGCCCCGGTCGTCGATCAGCGCGGCGAAGATCCCGGCGCTCCAGCCGCCGTTGCCGGAGCCGTCCGGCCCCTGGAAGCGGGCCTCGACCAGCATGTGCACCTCCGGTTCCCCTCCGCCGGCGCCGTCGCGGGCGGTCCGCCCGGCAGCCTCGCACACGTCGGTCCCGTCCCGGCCGTCCCGGTTCGCACGCCGCCGCCGACCGGCGTTCACCGGATCGACACCCCTCATCCCGCCCGGTGGCAACCCGGGGCACCTACACAGGAGTCATGGCCGTTCTGCACGCCGCTGGCGCACCGCTCACGACCAGCGGTTACACCCTGCTGATCGCCGACGACCCGACACTGGTCGCGGCCGCGCAACGCCTGCGCCACGAGGTGTTCGCCGGCGAACTCGGCGCCACCCTGCCGACCGCCGCCACCGGGCTCGACACCGACGGGTTCGACGCGTACTGCGACCACCTGGTGGTGCTGCACGAGGGGACCGGGGAGGTCGTCGGCACGTACCGGCTGCTGCCGCCCGGCCGCACCGACCGCCGGTACGCCGACGCCGAGTTCGACCTGGGCCCGCTCGCCCCGCTCCGCGACGACCTGGTCGAGGCGGGCCGCTCCTGCGTCCACCCGGACCACCGCACCGGCGCCGTGATCAACCTCATGTGGGCCGGGATCTGCCGCTACCTGCACCTGCGCGGCGCCCGCTGGCTCGGTGGCTGCGCCTCGGTGCCGGTCGCCGACGGCGGGACCGCCGCCGCGCAGGTGTGGGCCGAGGTCACCGCCCGGCACCTCGCCCCGCCGCTGCTGCGGGTCACCCCGCGCCGGCCCTGGTTCGCCGAGGCGCCCGCCGCCGACCTCGCCGCGCTCACCCCGGCGCGACGCCGGGCGCTCGTGCCGCCGCTGCTGCGCGGCTATCTGCGGCTGGGCGCCTGGGTGGCCGGCGAGCCCGCGTACGACAGGGACTTCGGCTGCGCCGACTTCTACGTGCTGTTCTCGCTGGACCGGATGAACCCGCGCTACCTGCGGCACTTCCTCGGCGAGGCCGGGTCGTGACCGCCGCTGTCCCCGGGCTCGGCGCGGACCCGTGCGCGGGCGCCGACGCGGAGGGCCTGTGGCGGCCCGCCTCGGGCTGCGGGCCGGACTGTCTGCCGCCGCACGCCGCCCCGGACGTGTCGTGGCTGCGCCGGGCCGGGCGGCTGCTCGGCGTACTCGGAATGCTCCTGGCGGGGACGGGCCTGGTCGCGCTGCTGCCGGTGCTGCCCGCCGCCCGGGGCCGGGCTGCGTTGCGGGGCTGGGCGCGGTGGACGCTGCGTACCCTCGGGGTGCGTCTGCTGGTCCGCGGCCGGGCGCCGCGCGGGCGCGCGCTGCTGGTCGCCAACCACGTGTCCTGGCTGGACGTCCTGGCGGTGATCGCCGTGTCGCCGGCCCGGATGCTGGCGAAGCGCGAGGTCCGGAGCTGGCCGCTGGTGGGTGCCCTGGCCGCCGCGGCGGGCACCGTCTTCGTGGACCGGTCCCGGCCGCGTGACCTGCCGGCCACCGTCGCGCGGGTGGCCGGCGCGCTGCGGTCCGGGCGGTCGGTGGCGGTGTTCCCGGAGGGTACGACCTGGTGCGGCGCCGCGACGGACTGCCGCCCGAGCCGCGGCTTCCGCCCGGCGATGTTCGAGGCCGCCGTGGCGGCGGGTGCGCCGGTGGTGCCGTTGAGCCTCGGCTACCGGTACGCGGGCGACCCGAGCACGCTGCCCGCCTTCCTCGGCGAGGAGACGCTCTGGGCGTCGATGCGCCGGGTGCTCGCCGCCCGGGACCTGACCGTGTCGGTGACGGTGAGCGCCGCGCTGCACCCGGCCGAGGGCGCGGACCGCCGGGCGCTGGCCCGGATCGCCGAGGCCGCGGTCCGCCCGGCCCCGCGTCCCGTGCTCGCGACCCAGCTCGACCTGGCGGCCTGACCGCTCGGTCGTCGGGGACGCGACATAGTCGCGATAGTATCTTGTTCAGTCGCGATGTATCGCGTTATGCTCCTCGCAACACCTGGCGTGCCGTGGGCCGGTACGCCGACGAGGGGAGCGTGTCATGGCCAGTTGGACGGTCGACAACCCGCAGCGCATCACGCTGGACGAGCCGATCACCCGGCTCGACGCCGAGCTGATCAGCGGCCGGCTGAACGTGGTCGGCGCCGACGGTCCGGCCCGGGTCGACGTGACCCGGATCAGCAGCCGGCCGCTTCTCGTCGAGGTACGCGACGGGCGGCTGACGATCCGGCACAAGCGCAAGCCCGGCCTGCTCGGCATCTTCTCCTGGTTCGGCAACCGGATCCGGGCCGAGGTGTCGGTCGCCGTTCCGCCGGACGTGCTCGCCACCCTGTCGGTGGTCAGCGGCGCGCTCGTCGCCTCCGGGCTGCGCCGGGAGACCCGGGTCGACGTCACCTCCGGGCAGGTCACGCTGCGCGGTCTGCGGGGACGCACCAGCGCGAAGGTCATCTCCGGGCCGGTCGAGGCGCTCGGCATCGGCGGCGACCTGGACCTGGAGACGGTCTCCGGTGAGCTGATCCTCGCCGACAGCGCGCCCGAGCGGGTCCGCGCGCACGCCGTCTCCGGCTCGATCACCTGCGACCTGGACAACCCGCGCGGCAGCGAGATCCGGCTCAGCGCCATCTCCGGCAGCATCACCGTGCGGGTCCGCGAGGACAGCGACCTCACAGTGCACCTGCACACCACCTCCGGCAAGATCACCAGCGGCTTCCCCCAGGTGGACGGCGGTGGGCGCGGGCTGGGCTCGATCAAGGACAGCCACGGTGTGCTCGGTGGGGGTGCGGGTAGGCTCTGGGCCTCCGCGACCTCCGGCAGCATCGCGCTGCTCGCCCGCCCGGTCGCGCCCGCCGACCATGTGGAGGACGTGCCGTGACCGCCGTGTTCAGCCACGGCCGGCTCCGGCTCTACCTGCTGAAGCTGCTCGACGACGGCCCGAAGCACGGCTACGAGCTGATCCGTCTGCTGGAGGAGCGCTTCCTCGGCCTGTACGCGCCCAGCGCCGGCACCATCTACCCGCGCCTGCAACGGCTGGAGGCGGAAGGGCTGGTCACGCACACCGCCGCGGGCGGGCGCAAGGTCTACGAGATCACCGAGGCGGGCCGCGCCGAACTGCGGCAGCGCGCCGACGAGCTGTCGACGCTGGAGAGCGACATCGGCGCCGCCGTCGAGGACCTCTCCGCGCTGGCCGGTGAGATACGCACCGAGGTACGCGGATCGGTGCGCGACCTGAAGCGGGAGCTGCGCGAGGCGGCCCGGCAGACCCGGCAGGGCGGCTGGACGGCGTCCGCGACCACCCGGCCGGCGGGCGACGGGGGATCGGCCCGCCCGGACGAGTCGCCGCTGCTCGCCGACTTCGACCAGCGGCTCGCCGCGTTCACCGTCGAGGTCGGGGCGCTGGTCCGGGCCCGGCGGCTCAGCGACAACCAGCTCCGTACCGCGATCCGGCTGCTCGACGGTGCGCTGGAAGGGCTGCGGCGGCTGCTCCGCTGATCTCACAGGTTGTTTCCAGGGAGCACCCAGCGCGGCCGCAGCCGGAGCACGGATGATGGGTGCCATGGCGGCTACCCAGACCGAGGCCCGGCTTCTCGTCGTCGAGGACGATCCCAACATCCTCGAACTGCTCTCCGCGAGCCTGCGCTTCGCGGGCTTCGACGTGGCCACCGCGACCAGCGGCAGCGCCGCACTCAACGCCGCCAAGGACCACCGGCCCGACCTGGTGGTGCTCGACGTGATGCTGCCCGACCTGGACGGCTTCGAGGTCATCCGGATGCTGCGCGAGGGCGGTACGCGTACCCCTGTGGTGTTCCTGACCGCGCGTGACGCCACCGACGACAAGATCCGCGGGCTCACCCTGGGCGGCGACGACTACGTCACCAAGCCGTTCAGCCTGGAGGAGCTGACCGCCCGTATCCGGGCCGTGCTGCGGCGTACCGCGACCGGTGAGCAGGCTCCGTCCCGCCTCACCTTCGCCGACCTGGAGCTGGACGAGGAGACCCACGAGGTGCACCGGGCCGGTCAGCGGGTGCAGCTGTCGCCGACCGAGTTCAAGCTGCTGCGCTACCTGATGCTCAACGCCAACCGGGTGCTCAGCAAGGCGCAGATCCTCGACCACGTCTGGAACTACGACTTCCGCGGTGACGACAACATCGTCGAGTCCTACATCTCGTACCTGCGGCGCAAGGTCGACAACACCCAGCCCCGGCTGATCCACACGCTCAGGGGAGTGGGATACGTGCTCCGCAAGCCGGCGGCGTGAACGTCGTCCACGACGCGAAGGGCAGGCTGCGCAGCGTCCCGCTCCGGCTGAAGCTCGTCGCCGCGGTCCTCGCGCTCGTGGCTGTGGCGCTGGTGGTGATCAGCGGCCTGACGGCGTTCCTGCTGCGGAACTATCTGATCGGGCAGGCGGACGACCAGCTCCGCGGCGGCGCGTACACGGTGGCCAACACGCTCGACAAGGCCGGCGGCGGCGGGATCAAGATCACCATTCCGTCGGACTACGTGGCGTCCGTCATGGCGCCCGGTGAGCTGCCGGAGGAGCCGACGCGCTACGAGGGCCTGCGCGAAGAGGAACTGCCCCGGTTCCCCGCCGACTACGCGGGCTACCAGGAGCGGGTGGGCGACCCGTTCACCGTGCGCTCCGAGGACGGTCGTAGCCGGTGGCGGATGCTCTACACCGCCCTGCCCGACGGGCGGATCATCGCGCTCGGGCAGCACCTCACCGGCGTAGACTCCGCGGTCGGCCGGCTGGTCTGGATAGACCTCCTGGTCGGCGGCGCGGTGCTGATCTCGCTGGCGTCGGTGGGCGCCGGGATCGTCCGTACCAGCCTGAAGCCGCTGGTGGAGATAGAGCGTACGGCGGCCGCCATCGCCGGCGGCGACCTGACCCGGCGGGTGCCCGACCCGGAGATGGGGCGGCCGTGCCCCACCTCGGAGCTGGGCCGCCTGTCCCGGGCACTGAACGCCATGCTCGCGCAGATCGAGGCCGCGTTCACCGCGCGGGCCGCCTCCGAGGCGGCGGCGCGCAGCGCCGAGATGGGCGCACGGGACGCCGCCGCGTACGCGCAGGCGTCGGAGGCGCGGGCCCGCCGGTCCGAGGAGCGGATGCGGCAGTTCATCGCCGACGCCTCGCACGAGCTGCGCACGCCGCTGACCACCATCCGGGGCTTCGCCGAGCTGTACCGCCAGGGCGCGGCGCGGGCGCCGGAGCAGACCGCCGACCTGCTGCGCCGCATCGAGGACGAGGCGTCCCGGATGGGTCTGCTGGTGGAGGACCTGCTGCTGCTGGCGCGGATGGACCGGGAACGGCCGATCGCGCTGGCCCCGGTCGAGCTGCCGGTGCTGGCGTCCGACGCGGTCGAGGCGGCCCGGGTGGTCGCCCCGGACCGGCGGATCGAGCTGGAGCGGGAACCGGGCGCCGGGCCGCTGGTGGTGCTCGGCGACGACGCGCGCCTGCGCCAGGTGATCGGCAACCTGATGACGAACGCGCTCACCCACACGCCGCCGGACACCTCGGTGACGCTGCGGCTGCGGGCCGAGGCGGGCAACCTCGCCGTGGTGGAGGTGGCGGACACCGGTCCCGGCCTCACCCCGGAGCAGGCCGAACGGGTCTTCGAGCGGTTCTACCGGGTGGACGCCGCCCGTACCCGCCGGGCCGGCGGGCCGATCAGCACCGGCCTCGGCCTGGCCATCGTGGCCGCGCTCGTCGCCGCGCACCACGGCACCGTCGAGGTGGCGGAGACACCGGGCGGAGGGGCGACCTTCCGGGTGAAGCTGCCGCTGCTGCCCGAGGAGCCCGAGCCCGGCGAGTGACATTCAGAAAACTTCCAGGCGGATTCCAGGCTGGTGACAGTGCTACGGGGAAAGCTGGTGGCATGACCGACCACGAGACCGATCCGCAGCGGTCGCCGGCCCCCGCCGACGCCGAGCCGTCGCACCACACCGCCGAGCTGCCCCGCCTCGAGAGCGGGACGTCGGACTCCTCCAGCACCCCGGCCGCGGCGTCGGTTCCGGCCGACTCCCCGGCCGCCGGAACCAGCACGCCCGCCGGGCACACGAACCCGGCGGAGAGCGCCGGAAACACCGCGCCCGCCGGGCCGTACCCGCCGCAGCCGGCGACGCCGTCCGCGCCGCCGTACCCGGCCTCGGGGCAGCCGCACCCCTGGTACGGGCAGCAGCACCAGCAGGGCGGCTGGAACCAGCAGACCGCCGCGGGCTACCCGTCCACGCAGCACGGTGGGCCGGTGCCGTCGTACCAGGCACAGCCGTACCAGACGCAGCAGGGATACCAGTCGTACCAGCCCGGGCAGCCGATGCCGCAGTGGGGCCCGCAGCAGCCGGCCCGCCCCAGCCGGGCCGGGAAGTTCGTCGGCGCGGGCGCGCTGGCGCTGGTCCTGATGCTCGGCTCCGGCGCGGCCGGTGGCGCGCTCGCCCTCGCGCTCGACGGGGACGGCCCCACCCGCACCTACTCCGCCGCGCCGGTGATCAACAGCGCCGACCTGCCCAAGATCGCGGCCTCCGTCCAGGACAGCATCGTCACGATCATGACGAACAGCGGTGAGGGCTCCGGGGTGATCCTCAGCGCCGACGGGTTCGTGCTCACCAACAACCACGTCGTCGCCGGCGCCGGTGGTGACACCGTGCGGGTGGTCTTCGCCGACGGCAAGAGCGCCTCCGCGAAGATCGTCGGCACCGACCCGAAGACCGACCTCGCTGTGGTCCAGGCCAGTGGCGTGAGCAACCTGAAGGCGGCCAAGTTCGGCGACAGCGACGCCATGCAGGTCGGTGACCAGGTGCTCGCCCTGGGCAGCCCGCTCGGCCTCCAGGGCTCGGTCACCGCCGGCATCCTCAGCGCCCGCGACCGCACCATCCAGGCGGGGGAGGGCGGCCAGCAGAACCCGCAGCAGGGCGCCAGCTCGATCTCCGGCCTGCTCCAGACCGACGCCCCGATCAACCCGGGCAACTCCGGCGGCGCGCTCGTCAACACCCGGGGCGAGGTGATCGGCATCAACACCGCCATCGCCACCGCCGGGCAGGGCAGCACCGGAAACATCGGCGTGGGCTTCGCCATCCCGAGCAACAAGGCCAAGAACGTGGCCGAGAAGCTCCAGCGCGGCGAGAAGATCAGCCACCCCTCGCTCGGGGTGAGCGTGAACGGCGCCGAGGACGGCGGCGCGCTGGTCGCCGCGGTCACGCCCGGCAGCCCCGCCGAGAAGGCCGGGATCCAGCGCGGCGATGTGATCACCAAGTTCGGCGACAAGGTGATCAACGACTCGAACGACCTGGTCGGCGCCGTGCAGGCCGGCAAGGTCGGCGACCGGGTCGAGGTGCAGTACAAGCGAAACGGATCCACCGAGAACGCAACCGTGACGCTCGCCGAGACGTCATAGTCCCGAGGACCTGCCTCCCTCCCGGGCGGCGGGTGACGGAGCCAAGGGGGTTGGCTCCGTCACCCGCCGCCCCTCCTCGTTTCTCACCCGGCACGGGTGAGCGCGCCTCACCCGTACCGGCGGGAGGGTCGGGGCATGACCACCACGTCCGCCGTGCGTACCGACCAGCAGATCCAGCGCGACGTCCTCGCCGAACTGGACTGGGACGCGCAGACCCGGGCCACCGAGGTCGGCGTGACAGTCGCGCGGGGCGTCGTGACGCTCACCGGCCAGGTGGACAGCTACGCCCGGCGGTGGGCCGTCGAGCGCTGCGCCCACCGGGTACGCGGCGTCCGGGCGGTCGCCAGTGACCTGGCGGTCGACCTGCCGGCCACGGACCGGCGTACCGACGCCGACATCGCGATCGCTGCGAGCCGGGCGCTGGAGTGGGACAGCTTCGTGCCCGCCGAGCGGCTGGACGTGACCGTCGCCGACGGCTGGATCATGCTGCGCGGCGAGGTCGAGTTCGGCTTCCAGCGCCGTACCGCCGAACGGGAACTGCGCCGGCTGCGCGGCGTACGCGGGGTGACGAACCTGGTCGAGGTGCGGCCGCCGACCCCGCCGAGTGACGAGCAGAAGCGGATCGACCTGCGCCGCCTGCTGCTGCGGCGTACCGGGACCGAGCGGATCGACGCCCGGGTCGACGGCGACACGGTGGTGCTCGACGGTGTGGTGAGCGCCTGGTGGCAGCGGGAGGACGCGGAACGGGCCGCCTGGGCGCTGCCCGGCGTACGGGAGGTGCACGTCGCGATCGTGGTGTCCGGCTGACCGCCCGTCGTTTACCGCGGGCCGGGCCGGGAACCCGCGCGCAGCGGGGTACGCCGGGGACCGACGGGGAGGACTCGTGGCCGTGAACCAGCAGTCCTCGGAGCGCGCGTGGGCCGGGCCGTTGCGGATCGCCATGGTGGTGCCGCCGTGGCTGTCGGTGCCGCCGCCCGGCTACGGCGGGCTGGAGACAGTGGTGGCGGGGCTCGTCGACGCGCTCGTCGACAGGGGGCACCGCGTCACGCTGTTCGGCGCCGGGACCGAGCACGGCACCGCCGCCGACTTCGTCTCCACCTGCGACGACCTCCAGTACGAGCGGATGGGCGAGTCGCTGCCCGAACTGGCGCACCTGGCCCACGTGGACCGCCTGGTCGACCCGGCCGACTTCGACCTGATCCACGACCACACCACGATCGGCCCGATGGTGGCCGGCCGCCGCCGCGTGCCCACTGTGGCCACCGTGCACGGCAACCCGGTCGGCGAGTACGGCACTGTGCTCGGCAACACCGACCGGGGTGTGGGCCTGATCGCGATCTCGCACGCCCAGCGCCGGGCCAACCCGGGGCTGCCCTGGGCCGGCACCGTGCACAACGCGATGCCGCTGCGGGACATCCCCCGCAAGCGCAGCCCGGGCGCGGGCCCGGTGCTCTGGCTGGCCCGGTTCAGCCCGGACAAGGGCCCGGACGTGGCGATCGCGGCCTGCCGGGCGGCCGGGCTGCCGCTCACGCTCGCGGGCAAGTGCAACGAGCCCGCTGAGCGCCGCTACCTGGAGCAGGTGGTCCGGCCGCTGCTCGGCGACGACGTGACGCCCGTGGTGAACGCGGATCGGGTGACCGCGCTGCGGCTGCTGCTGGACGCCCGCTGCCTGATCATGCCGATCCAGTGGGCGGAGCCGTTCGGCATGGTGATGGTGGAGGCGATGGCGACGGGTACGCCGGTGGTGGCGCTGGGCCGGGGCGCGGTGCCGGAACTGGTCCGCGACGGGGTGACCGGTTTCGTCTGCGACCACCCGGGCGAGCTGCCGGCGGCGTTGCGGGCGGCGGCGGACCTGGACCCGGCGGACTGCGTGGCGCACGTGGCGGAGAACTTCTCGGTGGAGCGGATGGCCGCCGACTACGAGGCGGTCTACCGGGGCTTCCTGGCCGCGCGGGCGCCCGCACGGGCACAGCGGGCGGTCGCGCCGGTCGTGGCCGGCTGACCCGTCAGGTCTGCCCGGCCACGAGTTCCGCCGCGGCGGCGTCGAGTCGCCGCGCGTACCCGGGGCTGATGCTGCCCTCGCGGCGACGCTCGTCGATCTTGCCACGGAGCCGGTCCACGGCGGCTGTCACCTCGCCCTCGCCGTTCGCGGCGACCGCGTTGCGCAGCAGGTTGCGCAGGTCCACCCCGACGTCCTCGCGGATCTGGCCCTCGGTCAGCCCGGCCTCGATCAGCCCGTCCACCCGTTCGGCGGCGTCGGCCTGACCGGCGGCCGGCGGGCGCACGCCGCCGGTCGACGGCAGAGTGGTCGGCCCGGCCGGCGGCGTGGTGGCCGGCTCCTCGGTCACCGGCGGTTCGGCGGGCGACGGCTGCACCGGCCCGGCGGTCGGCAGCACCCGGGGGCCGGCGGGCCGGTCCGGCGTCAGCGCGGACGCCAGCAGCGCCGCCGCGGCGACCACAGTCACGCCGACTGCGGCCAGCGTGAGGGTCCGCCGCCGGCCCGGAACCGGCTGCGCGGCGGGATCCTGCCCCGGCTCCGGGATCGGCTGCGCCGCGGGGGCCTGGCCCGGGGCCGGCGGCCCCGCCGGTTCCGGGCCGGCCGGCGGCGGGGAGGTCAGCGCGGGCAGCGTCATGGTCGGCGCCAGCATGGTGGCCGCCTGCGGGTCGGCGGGCAGCATCTGGTCGCGCAGCACGGCGGCCACCCGGTGCGCGGTGGGCCGGTGACGCGGGTCGCGGGCCAGGCAGCGCAGGCAGATGTCAGCGACCGGCCCGGGCAGGCCCGGTACGTCGTCCAGTGTGGGCTCCGGACAGTCCGCGAGCGCCGCGCTCAGTTGTTCCCAGGTCTCCGCCGGGTACGGGGGGTGCCCGGTCAGCGTCTCGAACAGCAGCACGCCGAGCGAGTACACGTCGGTGGCCGGCTGGGCGGGCGCGCCGTCGAGCCGCTCCGGGGCCACGTACGCCGGGGTGCCGAACGTGCCGCCGTCCTCGTCGTCGTCCGGCGTGCCGATCCGGGTGGCGATGCCGAAGTCGAGCACCTTCGCGCCGGTGCCGGTCATCATCACGTTGGCCGGGGTCACGTCGCGGTGCACGATGCCGAGCCGGTGCGCCGCGGCCAGCGCCTCGGCCACCTGCGCGCCCGTCTCCACCGCCGCCGGCCAGGGCAGCGGCCCCTGGGTCAGCAGGTGTTCCAGCTCTTCGCCGCTGAGCAGTTCCATCACCACGAACGAGGTGATGGAACCGTCCGGGGCCACCGTCTCGCCGTAGTCGTGCACGGCTGTGACGTGCGGATGGTCGAGCTGGGCGGCCGAGCGGGCCTCCTCGCGCACCATGTCGCGGAACCGCGCGTCGGCGGCGAGCGAGGGGGCGAGCACCTTCACCGCCACCACCCGGTCGAGCACCTCGTCGCGGGCACGCCAGATCACCGACATGCCACCGGCACCGATCCGGTCGATGAGCCGGTACCGCCGGGCCAGCAGACGGCCGGCCTGGAGTGTCGCCATCAGCTCGCACCTGCCTGGGCTCGGGAGCGCTATCAGGTTGCGGGAATGTGTCTGACCTGTCAACAGTCGTCCCGTTGACGATCGCGCTGTGTCATAGCCCGGGCGGCGTCGCGTGACGCTCCCACCTCGGTCGGGGCGGCCACCCGGCCGGGTGTGGGCCGCGTGCCAGGATGAACGGCATGGCAGCAGGTCCGGTGGCGTTCGTGCTCGGCGGCGGGGGAGTGCTCGGCGCGGTCGAGGTGGGCATGCTGCGTGCCCTGTTCCGCGCCCGGATCAGACCCGACCTCGTGCTGGGTACGTCGATCGGCGCGGTCAACGGCGCCCTGGTCGCCGCCGACCCGACCGAGGCGGTCACCGACCGGCTGGTCCGGCTCTGGGCGTCGCCCGAGGCCAGCGAGGTGTACGGCGACTCGGTCGCCCGGCAGCTGCGCCGGTTCGCGGCACGTACCCACCTGCACTCGCCCCGGCCGCTGTACCGCCTGCTGGAGAGCGCGCTGGGCGAGGACACCACGTTCGCCGACCTGGCCGTGCCGTTTCGCTGCTGCGCCGCGAACATCGAGCGCGCGGCCGAGCACTGGTTCCACACCGGACCGCTGGTGCCGGCGGTGCTCGCGTCCGCCTCGGTGCCCGGGCTGCTGCCCCCGGCCCAGCTCGACGGCCAGCACTACATCGACGGCGGGGTGGTCAACTCGATCCCGGTCGGCGAGGCGGTGCTGCTCGGCGCGAAGCAGATCTTCGTGCTCCAGGTGGGCCGGATCGAACGCGAGCTGACGCCGCCGCGCCGCCCCTGGGAGATCGCCCAGGTGGCGTTCGAGATCGCCCGCCGGCACCGGTTCGCGCGGGAGATGGCGGCGCTGCCCGAGGACGTCGAGGTGCACGTGCTGCCCACCGGCGGGCTGGAGCCGCGCGACGACAGCCCGTGGGCGTACCGGGACACGGCGGCGGTGGGACGGCGGATCAGTCGCGCGTACACTGCCTCCCGCCGATACCTGGACACCGCGCTGGAGCGCTGAATGCCGCTGCCACCCCGCTGGCTACGCCGGCTGGTGCTCGCCCCTGGTGTGGTGCTGCTGGCCTTCTTCGTGGTGACCACGCTGCCGGCCTGGGCGCTGCTGGCGCTCGCCGCGTCCCCGCTGGTGCCGGGACGGCTGCGCCCGCTGCGGCTGCTCTGGATCGGCACCGTCTACCTGGTCTGGGACGCCGCCGCGCTGCTCGCCCTGTTCCTGCTCTGGCTCGCCTCGGGCTTCGGCGCGTACAAACGCGCGCCGGCCTTCCAGCGGGCCCACTACGTCCTGGCCGGGTGGTTCCTGCGGATCATGTTCTGGCAGGCCCGGTGGACGCTGCGGCTGAGCATCGACGTGGTCGGCACCGACCCGGACACCGCCCTGCCGGGCCGTCCCGAACTCGTGGTCTGCCGGCACGCCGGGCCGGGCGACTCGTTCATCCTGATCCACGCGCTGGTGAACTGGTTCAGGCGGGAACCCCGGATCGTGCTCAAGGAGACCCTCCAGTGGGATCCGGCCATCGACGTGCTGCTCAACCGGTTGCCCAACCGGTTCATCGCGGCCGGGCCGGACGGGCGGGAGTCGGTGGTGCGGCAGATCGGGCACCTGGCCACCGGCCTGGACGACGACGACGCCTTCGTGATCTTCCCGGAGGGCGGCAACTTCACCCCGTCGCGGCGGCTGCGCGCGATCGACCGGCTGCGGTCGCTCGGCCTGGAACGGATGGCGCGGCGCGCCGAGCGGCTGCGGCACGTACTCGCCCCGCAGCCGGGCGGGCTGCTCGCCGCGCTCGACGCCGCGCCGGACGCCGGCGTGATCTTCGTGGCGCACACCGGCCTGGACCAGATGCTCACCGTCGCCGACGTGTGGCGCGAGCTGCCGATGGACAAGCGGATCGTGATGCGGTTCTGGTCGGTGCCGCCGGAGGAGATCCCGGCCGGCAAGCAGGAACGCATCGACTGGCTGTTCGACTGGTGGGCCCGCATCGACACGTGGATCGCCGCCAACCGCAACGGCGCGGCCGACACCTGACCGATTCCCCCGCGCCTGCTCGGCGTGGCGGCGGTACGCCACGTAGGGTGCGCTGGTGGATCAGATCTGCGTGGTGACGACTGTGGTGGACGCCCGCGGGGTCGCGGACGTGCTGGCGGCCGCGGCCGTCGCCGGCCGGCTGGCGGCCTGCGCCCAGGTCGGCGGCCCGGTGGACAGCACCTACTGGTGGCAGTCGGCGATCCAGACCACCGCCGAGTGGCAGGTGCGGTTCAAGACCGCGCCGGACCGGGTGGACGCCCTGGTCGACCAGCTCCGCGCCAACCACCCGTACGAGGTGCCGGAGATCCTGGTCAGCCGGGAGGACAGCGGCAACCCCGGCTACACCGCCTGGGTACACGAGCAGACCCGGCCCTAGGTACTCCTACTCTGTCGGTCCGCTCCGCCGCTGACGAAGCTGGCGGGGTGGAGAACACCGGCTACCCCTGCCCCGGTTGCGGCGCCCCGGCCGACCTCGTCGCCGGATGCCGCGCCTGCGGCCGCCCGCCCTACCCGCCCGCCGCCGAGGTTGTCCGGCTGGACCGGGAGATCACCGAGCTGGTGCCGCGCGTCGAGGCGGCCCGGCTGACGTACCAGGATCTGTCCGGCCGGCTGGTCACGGCCCGGCAGCGGCGGGCGGTGCTGGCGGCCCGGATCCGGCAGGAGATCCCCGCGCCGCGCGCCGCCGCTCCCGCGCCGTTCCCGGCGCCGGCGCCGCCGCGTCAGCTTCCGCCCACCCCCGTCGCGGTACGCCCCGGCGGCGCGGAGACCTCCACCCGCGCGGTCCAGGGCCTGCTGTTCGTCCTCGGTGGCCTGCTGCTCGGCACCGCCGCCGTGGTGTTCACCGCCGTCGCCTGGAGCACGTTCGGGGTGGCCGGCCGGGCGCTGATCCTGCTCGCCGTCACCGCGCTGGCCCTGGTCGCGCCGCTCGTCGCCCGGGCCCGCGGGCTGCGCGGCACCGCCGAGACGCTCGCCTCGGTGGCGCTGCTCCTGGTGGTCCTGGACGGATCCGCCGCCTGGTCGGTGGACCTGTTCGGGGTGACCGGCCTGCCCGGCAGCCGGTACGCGGCGCTGGTGGCGGCGGGCAGCGCCGCGGTGGCCGCCGGTTACGCGCTGGTCAGCCGCCTCACCGCACCCTGGTTCGCGGCGTGGCTGCTCGCGCAGCCGGTGCTGCCGCTGGCCGCTGCCGCGTTCCGGCCCACCGCTGCCGGCTGGGCGCTGGTGCTGACCGCCGTGGCGCTCGGTGACCTCGCGGTCGTGGTCGTGCTGCGCCGCCGTACCTCCGGCAATGGCACGGCGCTGGTGGCCGGGCGGGTGCTGGGCTGGACCGGGCACGGCACGGCGCTGGTCCTGGCGGCCGGCTGCGCGCTGGTGCCGCTGGCGGTCGGCCACGCGGCGGGCACGCCGCTGCTGGCCGGCGGTCCGCTGCTGGTGGTGGCGCTGGCGCTGGTCGCCGGCGGGCTCGCCGCGGGTGGCCGCCTCTGGCGCGCGACGACCACCGGGCTGCTGGTGCCGGTGCTCGCGGTCGCGCTGATCCGGCCGGTCGCCGAGTGGCGGTCCGGGCTGCTGCTGATCGCCGCCGGCCTCGTGGTGGCGGCGCTCGCCGGTGCGGTCCGGGCGTTGCCGGCGCCGGTCCGGACCGGTCCGCTCGTGGGCGCGCTCGCCGTGGCCGCCGCGCTGGGCCAGGTGGCGGTCGTGCTCACCGGCCTGGTCGGCGCGTCCACCGCGAGCGTCGGCTTCCCGGCCTGGCAGGGCGGCCGGGACGTGCCGGTCCCGTCCTGGGGCTGGCAGCTTCCGGTGGCCCTGCTGCTGACCGCCGGGGCGGTCGCGCTACTGACGCCCCGGGCCGTCCGGCCGCTCGCCGGCGTGGCCGCCGCCGGTCTGGTCGCCCTCGCCGCGCCGGCCGTGACGGCGACGCCGTGGCCGCTGGTGCTGGTCGTGGACCTCGCGACGGCCGCCGCGCTGCTGCTGGCGGCGGTGGCCCGGCCGCGTGGAGGACGGGTCGTCGTGCCGGTCACCGCGTCGGCCGGGGCGGTACTGCTCGGGCACGCGCTGCTCGTCGGCTGCGCCGCCCCGGGCGGGGCCGTGGCCGTGCTCGCCGTCACGGCGGTGCTCGGCGCGGCGCTCGCCGCGCTGGGCCGGCGTGGACAGGGCGCGCAGCCGGTCGTCGGCGGCGTCGCGCTGGCCGTTTCGCTGCTCGCCGTACCGGCGGGCGTGGCGGTCGCGCTGCTCGGCCTCGGCGCGCCGGCCTGGTGGCAGCTGCGCGGCGCGACCGCCGCCGTCGTGGTGCCGGTCGTCGTCGTCCTCGCCGTCCGTCGCCTGTGGACCGACCTGATCGGGTACGCCTCGACGGGGCTCGCCGTCGCGCTCGCCGGGGTCGGCCTCGGGCCGCTCGTCGCGCCGGGCGGGGAACCGGTGGCGCCGTACGCAGCGGTGGGGGTGCTGCTGGCGCTCGCCGCCGGGGCCGGCTCCCGGCCGGCGGTCGCGCTGCGCGCGGTCGGCGGCGTGCTGGCCGTCGTGGCGTTGCTGGCCGTGTCCCCGGTGGTGCTGACGTTGCTCGTGGACCTGCCGGTGCAACCCTGGTCCGGGGTGCCCGCCGCCCCGGCGGCGTCCGCCGGGACCGCCCGCGCCGGGCTGGTGCTGCTGCTCCTGGGCGTCGCCGCCGGGGCGTACGCCGCCACGGACCGCCGCGTCGCCTGGTGGCTCGCCGCGCTGCCGTTCGGCGCTGTCGCGCTGCCGGTGCTGGCGGAGGCGGCCGGTGCGCCCTGGCCGGTGGTGCCGGCGGTCGCGTTCGGCGTCGGGCTGGCCGCGCTGCTGGTCGTCGCGCTCACCGGTGCGCGCCCGGTGGTGCTCGTGCCGCTCGGGGCGGTGCTGGCCGTACCCGGGTTCGGTGGCCTGCTCGCCACCCGGGCGGGGACGCTCGCCGCACTCGGGGCGCTGGTGGTGGCCGGTGCCGTGACCGGGGCGGGCGGGCGGCCGGCGGTGGTCCGGATCGCGGGGTGGCTGGGCGCGGTCGGGACTGCCACCGGGTTCGCGGTCACCGCGTCGCTGGCGGCGGGGCTGCCGCTGCGTACCGCGGCGTTCGCCGCCCTGGCCGTCGCGGCGGTGACGCTGCACGCGGCGCCGCTGCTGCGCGTGGTCCGAGGGCCGGGCGGCGTCGGCGCGGGGCTGGCCGGTGCGTGGGCGCTGGAGGCGGCGGCGCAGGCCGTGGCGCTGCTCGCGCTGCTGCTCACCGGTGGCTCGCTGCGGTACGCGGCGGCGGTCTGCGTGCTGTGGGGTGTGGCCGTCGCGGTCCGGGTGCCGCGCCGGGGCGAGTCGCCGGCCGGGCGTCGCGTGCTGGCGGCGGTGGCCGCGGGCAGCGAGCTGGTCGGCGGGTGGCTGCTGCTCGCCGCGGGCGGGGTGGTCGTGCTGGAGGCGTACACGCTGCCGGCGGCGGCGCTCGCCCTGGGTGCCGGGCTGCTGGCGCTGCGGTGCCGGCCCGGGCTGACCAGCTGGCTGGCGCTCGGTCCGGGACTCGGTGCGGCGTTCCTGCCGAGCCTCGTGTCGGTGCTGGTGTCAGGTGAGCCGCAGCCGTGGCGGCGGCTGGCGCTCGGCGCGGCGGCGCTCGCCGTCGTGCTCGGTGGGGCGGCCCGGCGCTGGCAGGCGCCAGTGGTGCTGGGCGCGGCCACGCTGGTGCCGCTGGCGCTGCACGAGCTGGCCCGGGGCTGGGACCTGCTGCCCCGCTGGATCTTCCTGGGCCTCGGCGGGCTGCTGCTGATCGGGCTGGCCGCCACCTACGAGCGGCGCCGGCGCGACCTGGTCCGGCTGCGCGACGCCGTCGCCCGGCTCGGCTGACCCGGCGGGGATGCGGCCCGGGCGGGAGACGATCCCGCCCGGGCCGATCCGTTCGCCTCACCTGATCGGCGAACCACCGTCGACCGGGATGGTGTGGCCGTGGATGAAGGACGCGTCGTCGCTGGCGAGGAAGCAGACCGCACGGGCGATCTCGTGCGGCTCGCCGTACCGGCCGGCGGGCGCCTGCATGGTCAGGTCGTAGAACGGGAAGTCGCTGGTGATCTCCGCGCCCTCGAAGGCGGCGGTCTTGATCACGCCGGGGCCGATGCCGACCGCACGGATGCCCTGGTGGCCGTAGTCGTAGGCGATCTGCTTGGTCAGCCCGATGACGCCGTGCTTGGCGGTGGTGTACTCCGCGCCGACCTCGCTGGCGACCACGCCGGACGCCGACGACACGTTGATCACGACGCCCTTGCCGCGCTCCAGCATGTGCGGCAGCGTGGCCTTGGTGGCCAGGAAGACGCCCTTCAGGTCGACCTCCATGACGCGGTCCCACTGGCTGTTCTCGATCTCCAGCAGCGGCACGTACGCGCCGAACACGCCGGCGTTGTTCACCAGCACGTCGATGCGCCCGTACGCGTCGAGGGCGGCGCTCACCATGGCGCGCACCGAGTCCTCGTCGGTGACGTCGGCCGCCACCGCCACCGCGTCGCCGCCGGCTTCCTTGACGCGCGTGACTGTCGCCTCGGCGCGTTCCAGGGAGAGGTCGGAGACGACCACCTTCGCGCCCTCGGCGGCCAGCTCGACGCACATGGACATGCCGAGTCCGGAGCCCACCTGGTCGGGGCTGAAGCCGCCGCCCGTCACCAACACCACCTTTTCCGTCAATCCACGCACCGCGCTGTCTCCCGTCTGTCGATGACCGTGCAGCCTGCCTATCGGCCGTTCAGCTGAGTGGTACTCATCTTTACGTACAGATTAGCTGGTCAGAGGGGGTGCGCCCACCGTCGTACGGGCTCGCTGCGGTGTGACGAAGATCGTTTGCGCCGCGCCGGCCCGGAGAGGTAGGGCCAGCACCACCTCCGAGCCGGGGGTCTGCGGGATTACCCACGGCGACGGTCATTGCCAGAATCGGTGACGGAGAGTCGCGTACGGAGCGTGGCTCGCGGCATCGGGGGCGACATGACCACTTCCACGTCGACGGAACCCGCGGCACGGCGGGGCAGCGACTACGCGCGGCTGTCCCGCCGGATCGCCGAGGCGGGACTGCTCGAGCGGCGGCCCGGCCGGTACGCGCTGCGGATCGCGCTCACGCTCGGCGCGTTCCTGGCCGGCTGGATCGTGGTGGCGCTCGTCGGTGACTCGTGGTGGCAGGTGCCGCTGGCGGTGGTGATGGCGGTGGCCACCACGCAGGTGGCGTTCCTCGGCCACGACGCCGGGCACCGGCAGATGTTCCGCCGGCGCGGGCCGAGCGAGGCGGCCGGGCTGGTCGCCGGCAACCTCGCGGTCGGGCTCAGCTACGGCTGGTGGGTGGACAAGCACAACCGGCACCACGCCAACCCGAACCACACCGACGAGGACCCGGACGTCGGCGCGGGCGCGCTGGTCTGGACGTACGAGCAGGCGATGGCGACGCGCGGCCTGAGCCGGTGGATGGCCCGCCGCCAGGCGTGGCTGTTCTTCCCGCTGCTGCTGCTGGAAGGGCTGGCGCTGCACGTGGCGAGCGTGCAGGCGCTCGTCGGCCGGGAACCGGACGGGCGGTGGCGGGTGCCGATGCGGCACCGGGCCGTGGAGGCGCTGCTGCTCGCCGCGCACGCCGCCGGCTACCTCGGGTTGCTGTTCGCGGTCATGTCACCGGCGAAGGCGCTGCTGTTCGTCGCCGTGCACCAGGGGCTGTGGGGCCTCTACATGGGCTGCTCGTTCGCCCCGAACCACAAGGGCATGCCGATGCCCACCGCCGACGACGAGCTGGACTACCTGCGCAAGCAGGTGCTGACCTCGCGCAACGTACGCGGCGGCCGGTTCGTCGACCTGGCGCTGGGCGGGCTCAACTACCAGATCGAGCATCACCTGTTCCCGAACATGCCGCGTGCCAACCTGCGCCGGGCACGGCCGCTCGTGATGGCGTACTGCGCCGAGCAGGGCGTCCCGTACGCGGAGACCGGGCTGTTCGAGTCGTACCGGCAGGCGCTGGCGCACCTGCACGACGTAGGCCGGCCGCTGCGCGCGGCCTGAGCGCGGCGGGCCGGGCGGGGGCGAGCGGCGCCAGCCCGGTGGCGTGCGCCCCTTTCGGGAGTGCGCCGCCACGCCGCCGACGGGGGTGGCCGGTAGGGTCGTCGCATGGTGGAGGACGCGCCGCGGTGGTGGCGCGCGGCGCGGCGGGCCGACCGGCCCCGGCCGCGTCACGGGACGACATCGTGCGGAGCTGCGGCATGAGATTCGAGATCAGCAAGGTGCTCGACGCCATCGAGGGTCGGGTCTGCACCGATCCGTCGCTGGCCCGGGCCGTGGTCGACCTGGCCGAGGTGATCCGCTGGCAGAACCTGGACGGCGGCCGTCCGGCCAGCCTGCTGCGACTCGGGATGGTGATCGACGCGCTGTCCCGGCAGATCGGCGAGGACAGCGTCCCGGTCTACGCGATCGTGCACCGGGCTCTGCTGTCCGACGCCGACCTGACCTCGAACGAGCGGATGGTGGTGCGCCGGTGGGCCGACGACGGCCTGGTGGAGGTGCTCGACCAGCCCGGTGACCGGATGCTGGAGGTGGCCGACCTGCTCGGCCTGCCGGTGCTCACCCGGGCGCGGCTGGACGGGCTCGTCGGGCGGTACCCGTGGGTCGCGCAGGCGGGCCGGGTGCTCGCCCCGGTGCCCGGCGCCGGCGGGCCGGTGTTCATCGCGCACGTCGGCGGCGGCCAGGACCCGGCCACCGGCAGTCGCTCACCCGCGGGCGTCAAGGTGCTCTCCCGGAAGTGGCGCTGCCCCGAGCCGGGCTGCGCGCTGTTCGGGGGCGGTGGGGGCGGTGGCGCCTTCGCCGACCTGGCCGCCGTGGACCGGGTGCCGGCCGAGCAGCCGCCGCCCACGCTGCGTACCGGCGCGCCGACCTGCCCCCGGCACGGCGCACGGCTCTCCGACGCCGGCCCGCGCCCACGTACCGCTGTGCTCGCCGTGCGCATCGGCGGTCTGGTCCGCAAGCGGTTCGTGCTCACCGAGACCGAACCGGTGGCGATCGGCCGGGCACCGGACGGCCCGGGTGGGGTGACGCTCGGCCAGTGGCTCAACGACGAGGCCCGGCGCTGGATCAGCCGCAGCCACATCCGGCTGGAGCTGCGGGTGGGCGAGGTGGTGGTCACCGACACCAGCACCAACGGCTCCGGGGTACGCCCCGGTGGTTCGATGGCCGAGCACGAGCGGATCGCGCTGGCGCCGCAGCAGTCCCGGGTGCTCGCCGAGAGCGACCTGATCGAGCTGTACCCGGGCGTGCAGGTGGGCCGCGCGGACGACATGAGCAGCGACGCGAAGTACACCCCGAACTCGGTGATGGCCGAGGCGCCGACCATGGCGATGCGGCTGCCGCGTCCCTGACGGGCACGTGCGAAGGCGCCGGGACCGTCGCGGTCCCGGCGCCTTCTCGCGTACGGAGTCGGCCGCGTACGGCCTCAGCCGGCCAGGACTGCGGCGAGCTGCGCCACCGCGTGGTCGATCTCGTCGGCGGTGATCACCAGCGGCGGGGCGAGCCGGATGGTCGAGCCGTGCGTGTCCTTGGCCAGCACGCCCCGCTCCATCAGCCGCTCGCACGCCTGCCGGCCGGTCATCAGCTCCGGGTCGATGTCCAGCCCGGCCCACAGCCCGCGCCCGCGTACCGCCACCAGGCCCTTGCCGATCAGGCCGCGCAGCCCGGCGTGCAGCCGCTCGCCCAGCTCGGCCGAGCGGCGCTGGAACTCGCCGGTGGCGAGCAGCCGGACCACCTCGGTCGCGACCGCGCAGGCCAGCGGGTTGCCGCCGAACGTCGAGCCGTGCTGGCCCGGCTGGAGCACACCCAGCACGTCGCGGTTCGCCGCCACCGCCGACACCGGCACGATGCCGCCGCCGAGCGCCTTGCCCAGCAGGTACATGTCCGGCTCGACGCCCTCGTGCTCGCAGGCGAACGTCGCGCCGGTACGCCCCAGACCCGACTGGATCTCGTCGGCGACGAACAGCACGTTGCGTTCGGTGCAGACCCGGCGCACGCCCGGCAGGTAGCCCTCCGGCGGCACCACGACGCCCTGCTCACCCTGGATCGGCTCCAGCAGCACGGCCACCGTGTTCTCGTCGATCGCCGCGGTCAGCGCGTCCAGGTCGCCGTAGGGCACCACTGTGAAACCCGGGGTGTACGGCCCGAAGTCGGCGCGCGCGTCCTCGTCGGTGGAGAAGCTGACGATGGTGGTGGTACGGCCGTGGAAGTTGCCCTCCGCCACCACGATGTTGGCCTGGCCCGGCGTGACGCCCTTGACCTGGTAGCCCCACTTGCGGGCCACCTTGATGCCGGTCTCCACCGCCTCGGCGCCGGTGTTCATCGGCAGCACGAGGTCCTTGCCGCACAGCGCGGCCAGCTCGCGGCAGAAGTCGGCGAACTGGTCGTGGATGAACGCGCGGCTGGTCAGCGTGAGCCGGTCGAGCTGCGCGTGCGCGGCCTCGATCAGCTTCGGGTGCCGGTGGCCGAAGTTCAGCGCCGAGTATCCCGCCAGGCAGTCCAGGTAGCGGCGGCCGTCCACGTCGGTCAGCCAGGCGCCCTCGGCCGACGAGATCACCACGGGCAGCGGGTGGTAGTTGTGCGCCGTGTGACGCTCCGCGTCCCGGACCGCGGACGGAGTCCGCAGCATGTCGTCGATGATCACTTGCTCGCCTTTCCCTGACGGAGTCGCAACGTGCAGCACTTCGGTCCGCCGCCGGCCTTGCGCAGCTCGGACAGGTCGATCCCGATGGTCTCGTAGCCCCGGTCGCGCAGCTTCGCGGCCAGGTCGGTGGCCTGCGCGGGCAGCACCACGTGCCGGCCGTCGCTGACCGCGTTCAGGCCCAGCACCTCGGCGTCGGCCATGGTGGCGTGGATCGCGTCCGGGAACAACCGGCGCAGCACCGCCCGGCTGCCGGGGGAGAACGCCTCCGGCAGGTACGCCACGGTGCGCTCGTCGAGCACTGTCAGCGCGGTGTCCAGGTGGTAGAACCGGGGGTCCACGAGCTGCATGGTGATCACCGGATAGCCGAAGACCTCCTGGAGCTGCGCGTGCGAGGCGTGCGCGGTGCGGAACCCGGTGCCGGCGAGCAGGTGGTCACCGGCCAGCAGGACGTCGCCCTCGCCCTCGTTGACGTGCTTCGGGTCGTACATCTCGAAGCCGGCGCCCTCGAACCAGGCCCGGTACGCGGGCGCCTCGTCGGCGCGCTGCGGGTCGCGGAACTGCACCGCCATGGCCTTGCCGTCGATCACGGTGCCGCCGTTCGCGGCGAAGACCATGTCCGGCAGGCCGGCGACCGGCTCGATCAGGTCGACCTCGTGGCCCAGGTCCAGGTACGTGCGCCGAAGCTGCTCCCACTGCCGGATCGCCAGGTCGGCGTCGACCGGGGCGGTGGGGTCCATCCACGGGTTGATCGCGTAGTCGACGGCGAAGTACGTCGGCCGGCACATCAGAAAGCGCTGGCGGATGGCGTCCATCGTCATGTCGTGCTCCCAGAGTCGGGCGCGCCCGGCCACCGTCGGCCCACGGGCTGGCGCCGTGGTCCAACGTTATGCGGCCCGGGTAGACGACATCCACCGCGGGAAGTTGCGTTGAGCAGCGAATCGTTGCGTTGAATCGGTCAGCAGCGAGTGATCGTTGCGCCGACGCCGGACACACTTCGGGGGCGGCGAACCGCCGCCCCCGAAAGAGGTGTTGCCCGCCGGTGAACCACCGGAACTGATCGGGCTGGCCGGCCCTGCCGGCGATCGGGACAGTGCCCGTCAGAACCAGTTGCCAAACTGTGAGTCGAGCCACTCGCGGAAGCGGCCCACCCAGTCGCCGTCGGTGGTCGGCCAGTCGAACTGGCCGGTCATCGCCACGATGCCGAGCACCACGGCGGCCAGGCCGACAGCGATGCCGATCAGCGCGTCGGTCTTGCCCGCCACGTGCCGGCGACGGGTGGCGATCAGGCCCAGCACCGCCAGCACGGCGCCGACCGCGCCGACGCCGATGCCGTACCCGGCGAGCGTGCCGGAGAGCACGAACAGCGCCCCGACCACCGAGACGATCAGGCCGAGCGTGGCGAGCAGGCTGGCCCGGGGACGCTTGGTGGTGTACGGCTCCGGACGGTCCACCCGGCCGTCGCGGTCGGTATCCGTACCGTCGGGGCGGCCGTCCCGGTCGAGGTCGGTGCGGTCCGGACGGCCGTCGCGGTCCAGGTCCACGGTGCGCTCGGCGGCGGGCGCTGCGCCGACGGTCCGGGCGTCGGTCACCGGAGCGGTCCGCGTGTCGGCGTCGACCCGGCGGCCGGTGACCGCACGCGCCGCCGCGCCCCGGTCCGCCGCCCGTCGCCGGGCCTCCGCGTCCCGCTCGTCGTCGGCTGCGATCCGGGCGTCGGTCGTCGTGGCCGCCGTCCGGCCGTCGGTCGTCGTCGCGCCGAGGTCGCGCGCGTCCCGGTCGGTCGCCGCGTCCCGGGCGCGCTCGTCGTCGGTCGCGGTGGCGGCGCTGCGGTACGTGGTCCGCTCCTCGTCGCGGTCGGTGACCACGGGCTGGCCGGCCGGCTGCTCGGCGGTCCGGTCGCGCTCGTCGACCACGCCGTCGCCGTTGGTATCGGTACTGGTCGCCGGAGAGTTCCGGCGGGACAAGATCTTCACGATGGCACCTCCTGATCCAGGCGCGGAGGCCGCGCATGACATGCAGGAAGTACCCAGGGGTGCCGAAATCGACACCCCTGGGTTCGCTCCGCACGCTCAGGCGTGCCGTCCGGTCACGACACCGTGCGTGACCACTGCTGGTTGGTGCCCGCACCGCAGGTGTACTGCTGGACGTCCGCGCCGTCGCCGGTGCCGGCGTTGACCACGTCCAGGCACTTGCCGCTGTGCCGGGCCCGCAGCTGGAACCAGCCGCCGAGCGCGGCCCACTGCCACTGCTGGTTGGCGCCGCTGCCGCAGGTGTACTGGATGATGTTGGCGCCGTCGGCGGTGGACGCGTTAGCGACGTCGAGACACTTGCCGCTCGCCGCGTTGACGAGGCGGAACCAGCCGCCACCGGCGTCCTGGAACTCCCACCTCTGGTTGCCGCCGCCGTTCCAGCCCCACTGCTTGACCTCGGCGTTGTTCGCCGTGGAGCCGTTGATCACGTCGAGCACCCGGCCGCTGTGCCGGGCGGTGACGCGGTAGTACGTGGGCGAGTTGCCGGTGACCGTGCCCGCCGCCGTGTCGACCGTGACTGACGGATACCAGGTCAGGCTCATGCTGGTGGCGGTCGGGAAGGCGATCGGCAGCCACACGTACTGGGAGTCGTTGGCCGGCCCGCCCCAGGCGCCCGCCCAGCGGTCACCCAGATAGAGGTAGCTGGTGCCGGACGTGCCCTGGATCGGCAGCACGAAGGCCGGCTGGGAGTTGAAGGTGGTGCCGTTGCCCACGTCGGTCCAGCCGCTCCACGGTCCCGAGATGCTCGGCGCGGTGGCGTACCGGGCCTGGTTCGGGCTCCATCCCGTCGCCCCCGAGGTCAGCAGGAAGTACGTGGAGCCCCGCTTGAACATCGCCGGCGCCTCACGGTGCGCGCCGTCCCAGAAGTTGCCCACCAGGGCGGCCACGTTGAGGTAGTCCGAGGTGAGCCGGTAGATGTTCAGGTCGTAGTTGTCGTCGGCCGCCGAGATCATGTACGCGGTGCCGTTGTCGTTGTAGAGCGTGATGTCGCGGGACATGTGCTGCCCGAGCGGCCGGAAGCTGCCGTGGTACGTGTAGTTCCCGTCCACGGTTGCCGACGAGGCGACGGCGGCCCGCGCCTCGTTGTAGTCGGACCCGTTCTCCTTGTGCATCCACATCACGAACCGGCCGGTGCCCGCGTTGTAGACGACCTTCGGCCGCTCGATGTTGGCGACCCGCAGCTCCGCGGCCGACGACTGGGTGAGCACGTTGTTGCGGAACTCCCAGGTGCGCAGGTCCGTGGAGCGGTAGACGGAGACCGCCCGGAACGTGTTGTCCGGGTTGCGGTTCTCGCCGAACCAGTAGTAGTAGTCGCCGACCTTGAGGACACCGCCGCCGTGGGCGTGCACCACGGCGCCGGTGGTGTCGGTGAACTGGGTGCCGTTGGTGACTGTCACCGGGGCCGCCAGCGCACCCGCTGCCGGTCCCACCACCGTCGCCGCGACGGCCACTGCGAGCGCCAGCCCCGCCGCGAGGAGGCGGCCGGTACCGCCGTGCCGTGCCGTCCACCGCATGCCGGTCACCGCCCGCAGACCGGCGTGATGGCGGCGGGCGTCGCGCTCGTCGCCACGAGCAGGCCGAACGTCGTCGAAGCACCCGGCGCCAGCGTCCCGTTCCAGGAGGCGTTGCGGACCTCGGCGTCCTGGCCGGAGCCCTCGGCCACCCCGCCCCAGACCGACTGGATGCGCTCGTCACCGGACCACCGCCACGAGACCAGCCAGCCCGGGACCGGCTCGGTGCCGTCGTTGCGCACCGTCACAGTGGCGACGAAGCCACCGCCCCACCTGCTGTCGATCGTGGCCGTCGCGGAGCAGAGTGACAGCGTGCGCGCCGGTCCGCCGATCACGTACGGATCCCGCGTGCCCTTGGTGTCGCCGAACCGGAACCAGTACTCGGTACCAGGGGCCAGGCCGCCGATGGTCACCGTCCCGGATCGTTCCGGCCCGGTGACGGCCTCGGCCACCGGATCGCGCCACCCGGTGGCGTCCTCGCGGCTGGCGAAGAGGCTGACGACCAGCGGCGGGTCGTATCCGCAGGGCGGGCTGAGCACCATCCAGTAGGTGATGGTGATGCTGGTCGTGGTGGCCCCCGTCACCTGGCCGCTGACCGGCAACGCCGGCGGGCACGCGAACGTGGGCGTCGGGGTCGGCGTCGCCGCGGTGGCGAGCGTCGTCGTCGTGGTGGCGGGCGACCGGTCGGCGCCGGCCGAGGCGGCCAGGCCGGTGAGGGCGAGGGCGGCGGCCAGTGCCGCGCCGAGCGTACGGAGCATCTGTCTCTCCCGAGCTGGGGGCGCCGGGGGCGGTCGGCGCCGGAGTGGTGGTGGACCGCGATGTCGCCGCCGTGACGACACGGCGGAGCGCCGGAGACGACTGCCCGGCACCGGGGTGGCGCATCACCCCGCGCTTGTCCCTCCGGCGAGATCGAGCGGCTCGCACTGGCTCCCGAGCGCTGCCGCCGCCAGTCTTTCAGTCGACGAACATCGATTCAATGTCGTCCCAGGACCCGACGTCGCCGGCGGTCCGATCCGCTGGCTACGCTTGGTCGTTGTGCCAGAGGGACACACCATCCACCGCCTCGCCGCCCGGCACGCCGAGCTGTTCGCGGGCGACAAGGTGCACGCCGACAGCCCGCAGGGGCGCTTCGCCGAGGGCGCGGCCCGCCTGAGCGGCACCGTTCTGGACGGCACCGAGGCGTACGGCAAGCACCTGCTGCACCACTACGCGGGCGAGTTGACGCTGCACGTACACCTGGGTCTGTACGGGAAGTTCGCCGACGGGCCGGGGGAGCCGCCGGCCCCGGTCGGGCAGCTGCGGCTGCGCCTGCACAGCGACCGGCACTGGCTGGAACTGCGCGGCCCGACCGCCTGCGAGCTGCTGACCCCGCCCGAGGTGGCGGCGCTGCGCGACCGGCTCGGGCCGGACCCGCTGCGCGCCGACGCCGACCCGGACCGGGCGTACGCCCGGATCCGCCGCAGCCCCACCCCGCTGGCCGCGCTGCTGCTCGACCAGTCGGTGGTGGCCGGCACCGGCCTGATCTTCGTGACCGAGGCGCTGTTCCGGGCCGGCCTGCCGCCGCTGCTGCCCGGCCGGGAGCTGACGCCGGCCGGCTGGGCCGAGCTCTGGGCGGACCTGGTGACGCTGATGACCCGCGCGGTCGAGCGGGGCCGCATCGACACCGTGCGCGACGCCGACCTGCCGGAGGTGACCGGCCGTGCGCCGCGCGTCGACAGGCACGGCGGCGAGGTGTACGTCTACCGCCGCCCCGGCGCGCCCTGCCACGTCTGCGGCACCCCGGTCAGCCGGGGCGCGCTCGCGGGACGCAACCTCTACTGGTGCCCCACCTGCCAGGCGGGCTGAGTCACATCTCGTCGAGCAGCCAGCGGGCCGCCTCGACGTTTCCGGGGAAGACCTGGTCGCCGCCGATGCTCCAGGCCACCGTCTGGCCGATCGCCCAGCCGCGTACCCGCTCCCGGTCGAGGCCCAGCTCGGCGCTGAGCCGGTCGAGCCGGTGCCGGACCGCCGCCGGGGAGTGACCCAGCTCGGCGCCGCGCACGAGTGGCACCACCGTGAACTCCCGCTCGCCGACCAGCGGCTTCGGGTCGATCACCAGCCACGGTTCGCGCCCGGCGGCCAGGATGTTGCCGGCGTGAAGGTCTTGGTTGACCAGCACCTGCTCACCCTGGCTCGGCGCCAGCTCCGCGAGCAGCCCGAGCGCGGTGTCGAGCAGGCGCCGCTCGTACGGGCAGCCGGCCCGTCGCCAGTTACCAGGCATCCGCTCCGCCCAGCCGGCCGCCTCCTCGGCCAGCGGCGTGAACGGTTCACCGGCCGGCACCGCGAGCCCCGGTAGCAGGCCGACCGCGACGTCGAGCGCCGCGTCGGCGGCCAGCGAGTGCAGCGGCGTACCGGGGTCGCACCGCTCGACCAGCAGTGCGCGCCGATCGGCGTCGTGGGCGAGCAGCCGGATCGCGCCGCGCCCGTCCCAGTGCGCCAGCGCCGTTGCCTCGTGGACGCTGTCGTCGTCCGGGTACTGGAGCTTCAGCACCGCCCGGGTGCCGTCGGGGAGTGTCGCGGGCAGCGCCAGCGAGGCGAACGCGTACGCGAACGGCGGGCCGACCGTCAGCTCCCACCGCGCGACGCAGTGGGCCAGCCGGCCGGGCAGCTCCGCGAGCCACGCCCGGCCGGCCTCGGTCTGCTCGACCCAGCGCAGCCCGTCAGGAATGTCGCACCGCATCGGCACATCCTGACCGGTGCGGCGACGATCCGCTGTCCCGGGCCGGGTCTCGCCGGTCTGCGGTCTGCGGTCAGCGCAGCCGGCGGATGTCCCCGTACGCCCGGTAGAAGCCGCCCCGGCCGGACTCGCGGACCTCGGTGACCAGGTAACGCGCGCCCGGCTCGCGGATGCCCTTGGGGAACTGCACCGACCAGTCCCGCCGGTAGCCGTCGGCGAGGACGTGCACCCGCAGCCGGCCGCCCTGCTCGACGCACTGCACCAGCACGCCGTCGCGGTCGTCGGTGGTCACCTCGACCGACGTCCAGGCGGCCGTCTCGGGCATCCGGGCCGGCGCCTTGACGTCGACCACGTCGGGCACGCTGCCCGCCTCGGCCGCCCGGATCGCCGCCTCGCTCGCGTCGATGCAGGCCAGGTAGCCGCTCGTGGTGACCACGTAGAGCCGGTTGTCGTGGTACTGCATCGAGTACGCCGAGCCGCAGCCGGTGCCGAGCTTCCACAGCCGGTTGCCGGCCTGGTCGAAGCAGTAGATCGAGGAGGCGCTGTCACCGGCGAACACGTACCGGCCGCCCTCGGCGGTGGCGCAGGAGAAGACTGCGGCGTCGCAGCGGTAGACCTGCTCGGCCCGGCCGTCCTTGCGCAGGCGCACCACCTCGCGGGTGCCGGTGCCGGCGAAGACGGCGTCCCGCTCCTGCCAGCCGAACAGGACGGCGCCGGTGCCGGTGTGCCACAGCTCGCGCCCGGTGCGCCAGTCGTAGCCGGTGACCCCCTGCGAGTGGCCGTGGTAGAGCGCGTCGGCGTCGCAGCGCACCATCCACGCCGACCGGCCCCGCCCCGGCCGGCGCCAGAGGAACTCGTCCTCGTGGTCGATCGCGGAGATGCCGCCGTCGCGGTCGGACACGCCCAGCACGCCGTCGTGGATGTCGAGCCAGTAGATGTCGATCTCGGGCGCGATCGCGTACGCCGCGCGGGGCACCTTGCCGGACAGGTCGTAGACGTTGCCGTCGTCGCAGCCGGCGTAGACCCAGGCGTCGTCGGCGACGATGCACTTCACCCCGTCGGGCAGCCGGACCTGATTGACCAGCCGGGCGTCGTGGTCGAGCGTGGTGATCACGCCGTACTCGTTGCCGACCATGCAGTGCCGGTCGTCGACGAAGATGCCGAAGGCGGGCGCGCCCGAGGCGTACCGCCAGAGGACCGGGGCGGTGCGGGCGGTCGAGCGGGTGCTGACGATCTGCCGGCGCGACACCGTCCGCTTCTGGCGTACGCCGGGCACCGCCGGGGCGTACCCCTTGCGGACCTTCTCGCCGATCTTCTTCGCGGCGGCGGCGCGGGCGCGGGTGTTGTCCGGGTAGGTGCTCGTCTTCACCTGGCCCTGGTCGCCGATCCGCCCGTAGCGCACTGTCATCGCGGTGTCGTCGACCACCACCTCGTAGAACTTGTGCGCTCCACCATCCACTTCGGACAGTTCGAGGTAGGTCGTCTCCTGGGACATGGGGGTATACCTCCGAGGGGAAGTGCCGAACCGGCAACGCGCACACGCTAACCCCCGGCACCGACAAACCCGGGTGTCGGTGTTAAGAAGGGGCCCTTCCTCTACCGGAGGCGTTAATAGGGGGCCCTTCCTTACACGGCGGCGAGGGCGTCGACGGCCTTGCGGGCGGCGATCAGCACCGGATCCCACACCGGGGCGTACGGCGGCGCGTACCCCAGGTCGAGCGCCGTCATCTCGTCCACTGTCATGCCGTTCCACAGTGCCACCGCGAGCGCGTCGATCCGTTTGGCCGCCTCGGACCAGCCGACGATCTGGGCCCCGAGCAACCGCCCGCTGGGCCGCTCGGCGATCAGCTTGACCGTCATCGGCCGCGACCCCGGGTAGTAGCCGGCCCGGTTCGTCGACTGGGCCAGCACTGTGACGAACTCGAAGCCGGCCTCCCGCGCGTCCCGCTCGCGCAGCCCGGTGCGGCCCACCTCCAGCTCGCAGACCTTGGTGACGGCGGTGCCGATGACACCGGGGAAGGTGGCGTACCCGCCACCGATGTTGATGCCCGCGATCCGGCCCTGCTTGTTGGCGTGCGTGCCGAGCGGAATGTGCACCGGCATGCCGCTGACCCGGTGCAGCGACTCGACGCAGTCGCCCGCCGCCCACACGCCGGGTACGCCCGGCACCCGCATCCGGCGGTCGGTGCGGACCGCCCCGGAGGGGCCGATCGGCAGGCCGGCGGCCTCGGCGAGCGCGGTGTTGGGGCGTACGCCGAGACCCAGCACCACGACGTCGGCCGGGATCGGCCCCTCGTTCGTGACCACCGCGGAGATCCGGCCGTCCCGCTCCTGGAGACCGGTGACCTGAAGGCCGGTGCGGACGCCGATGCCGGTCGCGCGCATCGCGTCGGCCACCAGCTCGCCCATGTCCGGGTCGACTGTCGACATCGGCTGGTCGGCCTGCTCCACGAGCTGGACGGAGAGCCCGCGCTGCACGAGCGCCTCGGCCATCTCGACGCCGACGTAGCCGCCGCCGACGACCACCGCGCGCCGGGGCCGGGGCTCGCGTTCGAGCCAGCCGATCAGCGCCGCGCCGTCGTCGAGCGTCTGCACGCCGAACACCCCTGACACGTCGTCGCGTGCCCAGTCCGGCTGCACCGGGGACGCGCCGGTGGCGTACACCAGGGTGTCGAAACCGGCGCGGACCTCGCCGCCGCCGTCCAGGTCACGCGCGAGGATCTCGCGGCGGTCCAGGTCGATGGCGGTGACCTCGTGCCGGGTACGGACCTCGATGCCGAAGTCGTCGCGGAAGGTCTTCGGGTCGCGGGCGATCAACTCGTCCCGCTCCTCGACCAGGCCGCTGACCCAGTAGGGGATGCCGCAGGCCGAGTAGGAGGTGAAGTGCCCGCGTTCGAACGCGACGATCTCCAGCTCGGACCGGTCGCGGCGGCGACGCGCCTGCGACGCCGCCGACATCCCGGCGGCGTCGCCGCCGATGACGATCATGCGCTCGGCCACGTCGCCCATCCTGTCACGCCGGGCCACGGCCGCGTGGCCGCTCAGCCACGGGTCTGCCGCGCCACGTCCGCGACCACGTCGACGAGGCTGCCGGTACGCGCGAACACCGCCCGCTGTCGTGCCGCGCCGCTGCCGTGCCGGCGCAGCCCGCCCAGCAGATCGGTCACCCGGTCCAGGTCGCCGTGCCGTTCCAGTTCGGGGCGCAGCCGGTCGACGAGCCGGTCCACCAGCTCCCAGGCCGGGCGCAGCTCACCGTCGGTGAGGTCGACGCCCTCGCCCTCCAGCCCGTCGTGGGCGGCCCGCCAGTGCGCCGCCACCAGCAGGTGGTGGTCGGTGTTGACGGCCGGGCGGCCGGCGGCGATGTCGGTGAGCGCGGTGGCGACGAGCGCGCGGACCAGCGCCGCCACCAGCACCGCGTCGTCCACCGACGGGCAGACGTCGCCGATGCGGATCTCCACCGTGGGGTACTTCGCGGACAGCCGGGCGTACCAGTAGAGCATCCCCTCGTCCAGCATCACACCGCTGGCGATGAGCTGCCGGATCAGCCGCTCGTAGTGCTCGTGCGACTCCAGGTACGGGGTGGGCGCGACCGACGGCCAGCGTTCCCACTCCACCGAGCGCCAGCTCGCGTACCCGGTGTCCTCGCCCCGGGAGAACGGGGAGTTCGCGGTGACCGCCTGCAGGATCGGCAGCCAGGGCCGGACATGGTTGAGCACCTGCACACCGGTGTCCGGATCGGGGATGCCGACGTGGATGTGCATGCCGTTGTTGCCGGGACCGGGCACCAGCAGCCGGAACCGCTCGATCATCCGGTCGAAGCGCGGCTTGTCCACCACCGGCGGCACCGGCCCGTCGACCGGCCCGGTGCCGATCGCGAGCAGCCGTACGCCGGCCCGCTCGGCCGCGTCGGCCAGCTCGGCGCGCAGCATCGACAGCGAGTGCCGGATCGAGGACAGGTCCAGCCCGGGCGGGCTGCCGATCTCGATCTGGCTGGTCTGGAACTCGCGTTCCACCTGACCGCGCAGCTCGGCCGGCACCTGCTCCATGACCAGGTCGACGGCGGGTACGGCGGTCGCGGTGTGCGGGTCGGCGAGCAGGAACTCCTCCTCGACGCCGACTGTCAGCAGGTCGGTTCCGCCCGATGCGGCGCTCCGCTCCCGCTCCGCCACTGAGCCACTCATCGTCACCACCGTCTCCTCCGGACCGCTCGCGGCACCGTGCCGCGTGGTCGAGGACCTGTTACCCACCGTGTCCGTTTGGGGAAACGTGCCGCTGGGCGTGTCGGCGCCGGTTCGCCCGAACGGGTCGTGCCGCCGGTGGGCGTGCACGGGCCCGCGGGGCGTGACACGGCGGGCTAGGGTGGCCGTGTGACGGGGATGCTGGCGGTGCTGACGGGAGCGTGGGCGTACGCGCTCGCCCTGTTCGCCGACCGGCCGGCCGGGCTGATCGCCGGTGCGGCGGTCGTCGCCGCGCTGCTGCTCGCCACGCTGCTCGCGCTGCGGGTCCGCGCGCTGCCCACGCCGCCCGGCACCCGGTTCGCCGCCGCGCTGCGTGCCCGCGCCCGCCGCCGCGGGGTGCCCCGGCAGGTCGACCCGGACGCACCGGGGCGTCCGCGCCCCCGCGCTCCCGGCCTGCACCCCTCGGCCGCGTAGCCACCTTCTTCCGGCCCGCGTCGGCGGGCCGGTAGATCCCTCCATCCCGGCTTCCGCGGCCGATTCCGTCGTCATCCGTCCCGCCGTGCGGCACGTCGCCGCCCGGGACACCCGGAATCGCCATCGAGGGGTCCACCCATGCTCGCCTTCGCACCGTTGCACTCCGCGGCCTCGGCCGCGGCCACAGTCGTCACCTGGCTCGCCGACGTGCTCGCCCCGCTCACCGGCGGCGCCGCGACTGCGGCCGCCATCGTCCTGTTCACAGTCGCCGTCCGGCTGCTGATCTCCCCGCTGACAGTGGCCCAGGTCCGCGGGGAGCGGCGTCGCACCGCGCTCGCCCCCGAGGTACGGGAACTCCAGCGCCGGTACGCCGACGATCCGGCCCGCCTCCAGAGCGAGCTGTTCGCGCTCTACCGCAACGCCGGTGCCAGCCCGGTGGCGGGCTGCCTGCCGGCTCTGTTGCAGGCACCGTTCTTTCTGGTCATGTACCGCCTGTTCGCCACCGGTGACGGCGCGCCGGAGCTGCTGGGGGAGCGGCTCGCCGGCGTACCGCTGGGGTGGCATCTCGGCGACGGCCTGGCCGGCCCGGTGCCGCTGGTGTTCGGCGTGCTGCTGGCCGCGCTGCTGGCGCTGGCCTGGTGGTCGTCGCGGCGGATGCGCCGGGCGGCGGCCGCCACCGGCACCGTGGCCGGGACGCCGGCCGAGGGTCCGGGCGCGGCGGTGCTCGGGCGGGTGCTGCCGCTGCTGCCGTACGGCACGGTGCTGGTGGCGCTCGTGGTGCCGCTGGCAGCGGTGCTCTATCTGGTCACCACCACGGCGTGGACGGCGCTGGAGCAGGTGGTGCTGCGCCGGCCGCAGCCGGCGGCGGCCATCGACAAGCGTTGACAAGTGCGGGGGCGGGCGCGTAGAAATCGCTCTCAGAGAGCGCTCTCCCGGACCCGTCCCCGCAGAGAGGCACCCCGAATGAATTCGATCCCGGCGGCTCCGGCCGCCTCCGCCACCGTGCCCCGAACACGCCGCCGGCTCGCCCTGGCCGCCGGTGTCCTCGCGCTCACCACAGCGCTCGCGGGCGTCTCGATGACCGCCCAGGCCGCGGTGCCCCCGACACCGTCCGGATGGAACCTGGTGTGGAGCGACGACTTCACCGGCTCCGCCGGCACGCTGCCCTCGTCCGCCAACTGGATCATCGACACCGGCACCGGCTACCCGGGCGGCCCGGCCAACTGGGGCACCGGCGAGATCCAGACCTACACGTCCAGCACCGCGAACCTGGCCCACGACGGCTCGGGCAACCTGCGCATCACGCCGTTGCGGGACTCGGCCGGCCGCTGGACCTCGGCCCGGATCGAGACGGTACGGGCGAACTTCAAGCCGCCGTCGGGTGGTGTGCTGGCCCTGGAGGGCCGGATCCAGATGCCGAACGTGACGGGCGCGGCGGCGTCCGGGTACTGGCCGGCGTTCTGGGCGCTCGGCTCGCCGTACCGGGGCAACTACCAGAACTGGCCGGGCATCGGTGAGTTCGACGTGATGGAGAACGTCAACGGGATCAACTCGGTCTGGGGCGTGCTGCACTGCGGCGTCGCGCCGGGCGGCCCGTGCGGGGAGTTCAACGGCATCGGCGCCTCCCGGGCCTGCCCGGGTAGCACCTGCCAGTCGGCGTTCCACACCTACCGGTTCGAGTGGGACGCCTCGACCAGCCCGCAGCAACTGCGCTGGTACGTCGACGGCCAGCTCTTCCACACCGTCGGGCAGAACCAGATCGGTGAGCCGTACTGGAGTCAGATGACCAACCACGCCGGTTACTTCCTGCTGCTCAACGTGGCGATGGGCGGCGGCTTCCCGGACGGCGTGGCCGGCTCCGCGACGCCCACCGCGGCGACGGTGCCCGGCCGGTCGATGCTCGTCGACTACGTGGCCGTCTACACCCGCGGCGGCGGGAGCAACCCGTCGCCGACGCCGACCACGCCGCCGCCGGGCGGGGTGCGCGACGCGTACGCGACGATCCAGGCCGAGTCGTTCAACGCGCAGAACGGCGTGCAGGTGGAGACGTGCGCCGAGGGCGGCCAGGACATCGGCTGGCTCGCCAACGGCGACTGGGCCCGCTACGACAACGTCGACTTCGGCTCGACGCCGCCGCGCGACTTCGTGGCCCGGGTCGCCTCCGGCGCGGCGTCCGGCGTGAGCGGGCTGGTGGAGGTCCGGGTGGACAGCCCGACCGCGCCGCCGATCGGCAGTTTCGCAGTAGGCAACACCGGCGGCTGGCAGACCTGGCGCTCGGTGCCCGGCAACGTCGGCGCGGTGACCGGGCGGCACACGGTCTACCTGACGTTCAGCAGCGGCCAGCCGTCCGACTTCGTCAACGTCAACTGGTTCACCTTCCGCCGCTGAGTGCGGCCGGGACGCGGCCCGGACCCCCTCCGGGGTTCGGGCCGCACCGGTGCTGGACAGAAACAGTTAACACTCTTAATAATAGGCGCACGTCGACGGTTGTGAATCCCTCTCCACCCCCGCCCGTCCCCTGGAGGACGCCGTGAGACTCCGCCCCCGCCTGGCGACGCTCGCCGCCGCGCTGACCACCGCCGTGGTCGCCGGTGCCCTGCTCGCCGCGCCACCCGCCTCCGCCGCCACCGCCGCGTTCGTCCGCACCTCCAGCTGGAGCAGCGGGTACGAGGCCCGGTTCACAGTCACCAACGACAGCTCCGCCGCGATCTCCTCGTGGAACGTCCAGTTCGACCTGCCGTCCGGCAGCACGCTCGGCTCGTTCTGGGACGCCCGGCTGACCACCTCCGGCCAGCACGTCACAGCCGTCAACCAGTCCTGGAACGGCGCGCTCGCCCCGGGCACCAGCACCAGCTTCGGCTTCGTCGTCAGCGGCACCGGCGACCCGGTGAACTGCACAGTCAACGGCGCCTCCTGCACCGGCGGCGGCAACCCCGGCAACCCGGGCGCACCGGCCACGCCGGGCGAGCTGCGGGTCACCGGCACCACCGCGTCCGCCGTCTCGCTCGCCTGGAACGCGGTCTCCGGCACCGTCACCGGCTACCGGGTGTACGAGGGCGGCACGGTCAAGGCCACAGTCACCGGCACCTCGGCCACCGTCTCCGGGCTGGCCGCGTGCAGCGGGCACAGCTACACCGTGACCGCGTACAACGGCACCGGCGAGTCGGCGAAGTCGGCGGCGGTCGCGGCCACCACCAGCGGGTGCACCGGTGGCGGCGGAGGCGCGATGGCCGCCGCGCCGTATCTCTACCCCGGCTGGGGTGACCCGCCCGCGCCCGCCACCGTGATGGGCGCGACCGGCATCAAGTGGTTCACCATCGCGTTCGTGCTCTCCGGCGGCGGCTGCACCCCGGCCTGGGACGGCAGCGGCCCGCTGACCGGCGGCACGCATGCCGCCACCATCGCCGCGATCAAGGCGGCCGGCGGCGACGTCATCCCGTCCTTCGGCGGCTGGAGCGGCAACAAGCTCGGCCCGAACTGCTCGTCCGCCGCTGCCCTGGCCGGCGCGTACCAGCAGGTCATCAACGCGTACGGGCTGAAGGCGATCGACATCGACATCGAGAACAGCGACGAGTTCGAGAACGAGGTGGTGCAGGACCGCATCCTGGACGCCCTGAAGATCGTCAAGCAGAACAACCCGGGGATCAAGACGATCATCACGTTCGGCACCTCGACCACCGGGCCGTCGTACTACGGCACCCGGCTGATCAACCAGGCGGCGGCCAAGGGCGCCGGGATCGACGTGTTCACCATCATGCCGTTCGACTTCGGCGGCGGCGCGAACATGTACCAGAACACCGTGAACGCGGCCGAGGGCCTGAAGACCGCGCTGCGCAACGCGTTCGGCTGGTCGGACGCCACCGCGTACGCGCACATGGGCCTGTCCGGCATGAACGGCCTCTCCGACCAGCAGGAGCTGACCTCGCCGGCCACCTGGACGCAGATCCGCGACTGGGCGAAGGCGCGCGGCCTGGCCCGGTTCACGTTCTGGTCGGTCAACCGGGACCGGCCCTGCCCCGGCGGCGGCGTGGTCGCCAACTGCTCCGGCATCGCGCAGAACACCTGGGAGTTCACCGGCATCACCGCGGGCTTCTGACCCGCGCGGCGGTCAGCGCCCGGTGGTCACCGACTGCCGGGCGCGCCGCCGGCGCACCTTCTTCACCGCCCAGCTCACGATCATGAAACCGAAGACGGCGAAGATCGCGTAGTTGAACCACTGGCTGTACTTGTCGACGTCCTCCCACCGCGAGCCCAGGGTGAACCCGGCGCCGACGATCAGGGCGTTCCACACCCCGCTGCCGAGCGTGGTGAGCAGGATGAACTCACCGAGCGGCATCCGGTTCGCGCCGGCCGGGATCGAGACCAGGCTGCGGACCACCGGCACCACCCGGCCGATCAGCACCGCCCACCGGCCGTGCCGCTCGAACCAGCGGTCGGCCTTCTCCAGATCCTGCAGGTCGACCAGCGGGATGTGGTCCAGCCAGCGCTTGAGCCGCTCCTCGCCGAGCGCCGCGCCGAGCCAGTAGAGCACCAGCGCGCCGAGCAGCGAGCCGACCGTCGCGGCGACCACGATGAACACCACGTTGAACCGGCCCTCGGCGGACAGGTAACCGGCCATCGCCAGCACGATCTCGCTCGGGATCGGCGGGATGATGCTCTCCAGCGCCACCAGCAGTGCCACGCCGACCGCGCCGAGCGAGTCGATCACGCTCGCCACCCAGCCGGTCAGCCCGGTGAACTGGTTCGGGTCGACGTCCTGGGCCAGGGCCATGGGGGTCCTTCCACGCGAGAGCCGGAGATCCGAAGGTGTTACCCGGACCGGCGGCTGTCACACCTGTGACTCAGCCCTCCGGGTGCAGCGCGGCGTCCGCCGGACCCCGCCGCCAGCCGGTGAAGCGGACCAGCAGGCCGCCCCGGCTGGGCGAGCAGCAGTACGGCCCGGCCGACGCCTGCGCCGCCGGATCGAGCGGGGCGACGCGGACCAGCCGCCACGGCTCGTCCGCGCACCGGGCCCGCACGGTGAGCGCGTCGCCGGCCCGGCTCACCCGGACCGTCACCTCCCGGCCCGACCACTGTGGCACCGGCGCCACCGACCAGTCGGAGAACTCGTCGGTGACCACGGCGCCCACCTGCGGCGAACCGTCGCTCACCTCGACCCCGGCCTTGGTCCACCGCCGCTCGTCCACCCGCACCAGCACGCCGGCCTGGTCGAACTGCTCCGAGTAGTCGAGCAGGAACGACACCTCCACGGCGCTGTCCACGCCGAACGGAGCGAGTAGCGCCGAGCCGTCGTCGTGCACGAAGCCGTAGCTGGTGCGCCGCCAGAAGTCGCTGCCGCCGTGCGGCTCGACCAGCAGGCCGCCGTCGACCGGCTCGGCCCGCTCCGGCGGGTTCAGCCAGGTGCCGGCGGACCAGTCGTACGCCTCCTCGCTCATCCCGGCACCGTACCGGGTTTGCCGTCGCGCGCGTTCGGAGAAGTAGTCCTCGCATGGGTGACAGGTGGTATCAGGAGGCGGTCGTCTACTGCCTCGACGTCGACACGTACGCAGACTCCGACGGCGACGGGGTGGGTGACTTCCAGGGGCTGATCGGCCGGCTGGACTACCTGGCCCGGCTCGGCGTGACCTGCCTGTGGCTGAACCCGATCCACCCCTCGCCGAACGAGGACGACGGGTACGACGCCACCGACTTCTACAACGTCGACCCGCGCCTGGGGACGCTCGGCGACTTCGCCGAACTGCTGCATCAGGCGAGCAACAGGGGCATCCGGGTGATCATCGACCTGGTGGTCAACCACACCTCGGACCAGCACCCGTGGTTCCAGTCCGCCCGGTCCTCGCCCGACTCGCCGTACCGGGACTGGTACGTCTGGGCCGACCACGAGCCGGACGACCGCCACCAGGGCATGGTCTTCCCCGGCGAGCAGCACGAGACGTGGACCTACGACCGGACCGCCAAGGCGTGGTACTACCACCGCTTCTACAAGTTCCAGCCGGATCTGAACATCGAGAACCCGAAGGTCCGCGCGGAGATCAAGAAGATCACCTCGTTCTGGCTCCAGCTCGGCGTCTCCGGCTTCCGGATGGACGCGGTGCCGTTCATCATCGAGCGCACCGAGCCGGGCAACCCGAACTCGCCGAAGGACTTCGACTTCCTCACCGACCTGCGCCAGCACGTGCAGTGGCGGCGCGGCGACGCGGTCCTGCTGGCCGAGGCGAACGTCGAGCCGGACGAGCTGCCCGTCTACTTCGGCGACGGCAGCGGCTCGGGCAACCGGATCCACATGCTCTTCGACTTCATGCTCAACGGCCGGCTGATGCTCGCCCTGGCCCGGGAGGACCCGGAGGTGATCATCGAGGCGTTGCGCGACACCCCGAAGCTGCCCACCGGCGGCCAGTGGGCGACGTTCCTGCGCAACCACGACGAGATCGACCTGTCCCGGCTCACCGCCGACCAGCGCAACGACGTGCTGGCGAAGTTCGGGCCGGACGAGAACATGCAGCTCTACGGCCGGGGCATCCGCCGTCGTCTCGCGCCCATGCTCGGCAACGACCGCCGGCACATGGAGCTGGCGTACTCGCTCCAGTTCTCGCTGCGCGGCACGCCGGTGCTGCGCTACGGCGAGGAGATCGGCATGGGGGAGAACCTGTCGCTGGACGGGCGCGACGCGATCCGTACCCCGATGCAGTGGTCGTACGCGGACAACGCCGGGTTCTCCACGGCCGAGCCGGAGAAGCTGGTCCGCCCGGTGATCGACAAGGGCGAGTACGGCTACCAGAAGGTCAACGTCACCGCCCAGCGCAAGGATCCGCGGTCGCTGCTCGGCTGGTTCGAGCGGATGATCCGGACGCTGCGCGAGGCGCCGGAGACCGGCTCGGGCAGCACCACCCACATCGACGTGCCGATGCCGCCGGGCGTGCTCGCGCACCGCGCCGACGGTCGTACCGGGACCATGGTCTTCCTGCACAACCTCGGCACCGAAGACGTCGAGGTCGACCTGAGCACGCTGGCGCCGGAGGCGGACCTGCCGATCGACGTGCTCAGCGACCGCAACTACGAGGACGTGGGCAAGCTCGACCGGCTCAAGCTCGGCGGGTACGGCTACCGGTGGATCCGGCTCTGCCGGGGCCACGAGCGGTAGGGGGCGGCGTACCGGCGGGTTAAGCTCCTTCGATCGAGCCACAAGTTACCGGGAGGTAAGCATGTCGGAGGAGCCCCGCGTCGCCATCGTCACCGGAGCCGCGCGCGGCATCGGGGCGGCGACCGCCCGCCGGCTGGCGGCCGACGGCATGGCCGTCGCCGTGGTCGACATCGACGAGTCCGCCACCAAGGAGACGGTGGACGCCATCGGCTCGGCCGGCGGCCGGGCTCTCGGCGTCGGCGCCGACGTGTCCGACCGGGCCCAGGTCGAGGCCGCCGTGGAACGGATCGCCGCCGAACTGGGCGCGCCGACAGTGCTCGTCAACAACGCCGGTGTGCTGCGCGACAACCTGCTGTTCAAGATGACCGACGGCGACTGGGACACGGTCATGGGCGTGCACCTGCGCGGGGCGTTCCTGTTCAGCCAGGCCGCGCAGAAGCACATGGTCGAGGCGAAGTGGGGCCGGATCGTCAACCTGTCCAGCACCTCCGCGCTCGGCAACCGGGGCCAGGCGAACTACTCGGCCGCCAAGGCCGGCCTGCAGGGCTTCACCAAGACGCTGGCGATCGAGCTGGGCCCGTTCGGGGTGACCGTCAACGCGGTCGCGCCGGGCTTCATCGTCACCGACATGACCGCCGCGACCGCGGCGCGGATGAAGGTCGACTTCGACGATCTCCAGAAGCACGCCGCCGCCGAGATCCCGGTACGCCGTCCCGGCCGCCCGGAGGACGTCGCGCACACCATCTCGTTCCTGGCCAGCGAGGGCGCGTCCTTCGTCTCCGGTCAGGTCATCTACGTCGCCGGCGGTCCGAAGGACTGACCGGCCCGACCCGGCGCGGGCCCGCTCAGGCGGGGTCGCGCCGGGTGCGCCAGAGCCAGAACAGGCCGAGCACCGGCAGCACCAGCGGCACGTAGCCGTAGCCGCTGCCGAAGTCGGACCACACCGTCTCGTCCGGGAACAGCTCCTTGTCGGCGATGCTCAGCACGCCCACGCCGAGCACGCCGACCAGTTCGACTGTGCAGCAGGCGAGCGCGATCCGGCGGCCGGTGTGCCCGGCGCGGGCCAGCCCGACCGCCGCCACGATGTAGATCAGCGCGGCGAGCGCGGAGAGCAGGTACGCCACCGGCGCCTCGTCGAACTTCGTGGCGATCTGCAAGCCGGCCCGCGAGGTCGCGGCGATGGCGAAGACGATGTAGACGGCGATCAGCAGCCGTCCCGGGCCGCGGTTGGTGGCGCGCTGCTCGTGCGCGGTCGTGGTGTCAGCCACCGAGGACCTCCCAGGTCTGCTGGAGCCGTACCGCCACCACGGGCGTGACCAGGCAGATCGCGCAGACGATGCCCGAGCCCCAGCGGGTCGGCTCCATCCGGGCCAGCACCCAGGCCAGCGGCGGCAGGCAGACGAGCGTCGCCAGGTAGCCGAAGAACGCGCCCGGCTCGCCCGGCCGCTCGCCGCCGCCGAGCGCGACGAGCGCCGTCACGGTGAGCGCGAGCAGCGCCACCTCCAGCACGGCCAGGCCGGCGAACTGGATCCGGTCCGGCGGCCGGTGGCGTACCGCCGCCACCAGGGCCCAGACGGCGAGCGCCAGCGAGATCACGATCGCGACCGTGGCGAGCGGCCCGTCCACCGGGGAGGCGGAGGCGGCCGCCGCGCTGGTCGTCGACACGGTGTCGTTCACCGGCACAGCCTACTAATCCGTGTAGTAGCGGCTCGCCCGCCGGGTCGGGGCGCGCCGGACGGGCCGGGGGACTAGCGTGGATCACGGTCCCGGCGTACGCCGGTGGCGGACGTCGACGGCAGGGGGCCGGGGTGCGGTTCGGGTTGTTCGGCACGGGTTACTGGGCGGCGGAGACGCACGCCGCGGCCATCGAGGCGCACCCGCGGGCACGGCTCGCCGGCGTCTGGGGGCGCAACCCGGCGAAGGCGGAGGAACTGGCCACCCGGCACGGCGTACCGGCCTTCACCGACGTCGACGCGCTCATCGACGCCTGCGACGCGGTCGCCGTGGCGCTCCCGCCGGACGTGCAGGCCGACATCGCCGTGCGGGCGGCCACCGCCGGGCGGCACCTGCTGCTGGACAAGCCGCTGGCGCTCGACCTCGCCGACGCCGACCGGGTGGTCGACGCGGCGCAGGCGTCCGGGGTGGCGTCGGTGGTCTTCTTCACCCAGCGCTTCCACCCGAACGTCACCGGTTTCCTCGCCTCGACCGCGGCGGCCGGCGGCTGGCAGCACGCCCGCGCCACCATGTTCGCGTCGATCTTCCAGCCCGGGAACCCGTACGGCGACTCGACCTGGCGGCGGGAGCGCGGCGCGCTCTGGGACATCGGCCCGCACGCGTTGTCGCTGATCCTGCCGGTGCTCGGCCGGGTCACCCGGGTCGCCGCGATGGACGGCCCGAGCGGCCTGGTGCACCTGCTGCTCACCCACGACGGCGGCGCGACCAGTTCGCTCTCGCTCACCCTGGACGCGCCGTCCGAGGCGGTCACCCGGGATTTCGTCTTCTTCGGCGAGAACGGCACCGAAACCGTCCCGCCCGGCGACGGCAGCGCGCTCCAGGCGTTCGGCGCCGCGCTCGACCAGCTGCTGGAGGAGGTCGACGCCGGCACCCGCGACCACCGCTGCGACGTGCGGTTCGGCCGCGAGGTGGTGGCGGTGCTGGACGCCGCGCAGACCGCCCGCGCCCAGGGCCGCATCGTCGAGATGTAAGGAAGGGCCCCTTCTTAACGCCTCCGGTAGAGGAGGGGCCCCCGCTTAACACCCCACCGGTCAGGCGTCGGCCAGCGTGACCAGCGCCTCGCCCAGCTCGGTGGGGGTGTGGAACTCCTCGGCCGGCAGGGACCGCAGCGCCTGCAGCGCCTCGGTGTCGGCGCCGTTCTCCTGGCCCCAGCGGACCAGGTCCTCCCGCGAGACCGGGTAGTCGAGCCCGGCCAGGAACTCCCGCAACTGCGCACCGGTGACGGTCATGCCGCCCGGCTACCCACTGAGCCCGGCACCATGCCCGCCGGCGGGTGCGGCCCGGGTCCGCCGTACGCCCGCCGCCGGACCCAGCGGCGGCGGTTTGTCCCGGCGGGCCCCGGGTAGCCGCTGACATGCTGGTACAGCGGCTCGGCGCGCCGAGCGACTTCGACCCCTTGCTGGACCGCGTGCGGGACGCCCGGGTGGTGATGATCGGTGAGGCGACGCACGGCAGCTACGACTACTACCGGCTGCGGGAGCAGTTGACCCGGCGGCTCATCGCCGAACAGGGGTTCGACTTCGTGGCGGTGGAGGGGGACTGGCCGGACTGCGACCGGGTGCACCGGTCGGTGGTGGGCGCGCCGGACGGGCCGGCCGATCCGCTCGCCGCGCTGGAACGGTTCGAACGCTGGCCCACCTGGATGTGGGCGAACGCCGAGGTGGCCCGCTTCTGCCGCTGGCTGCGGGCGTGGAACCTGGAACGCCCCGAGGGGGAGCGGGCCGGCTTCCACGGGCTGGACGTGTATTCCCTCTGGGAGTCGATGCAGGCCATCTTCGACTACCTCGGTGAGGAGGATCCGGCCTCGCTGGAGGCGGCCCAGGAGGCGTACCGCTGCTTCGAGCCGTACGGCAAACGGGCCGAGGAGTACGGGACGGCCAGCCGGTTCGTCTCCGCCCGGTGCGAGGAGGAGGTGGTCCGGCTGCTGGCGCGTACCCGGGAACAGGCCGCCGCGGACGGCCCGGACCGCTTCTCGGCCTGGCAGAACGCGGAGGTGGTGGCCGGCGCGGAGCGGTACTACCGGGCCATGGTCGGCGGCGGCCCCGAGTCGTGGAACGTCCGCGACGTCCACATGGCCGACACGCTCGACCGGCTGCTCGACCGGTACGGGCCGGGCTCGCGGGGCATCGTGTGGGCGCACAACACGCACGTCGGCGATGCCCGGGCCACCGACATGGCGGCGGACGGCATGGTCAACATCGGGCAGCTCGGCCGGGAACGGCACGGCCGGGACGCGGTGGCGCTGATCGGCTTCGGCAGCTGGCGCGGCAGCGTGGTGGCCGCGCCGCGCTGGGGCTCACCGGCCGAGACGATGGTGGTCCCACCGGCGCGGGAGGGCTCGGTGGAGCATCGGCTGCACGAGCTGATGCCGGACCGGGCGGTGCTGGTCTTCGGCGGCGACGACCAGCCGGAATGGGTGACCGGCGAGGCGGACCACCGGGCCATCGGGGTGGTGTACGACCCGAGCTTCGAGTCCTGGGGCAACTACGTGCCGACCCGGCTGGGTGAACGCTACGACGCGTTCATCTGGTGCGACGAGGCCACAGCGCTGCACCCGCTGCCGACGTGCGTCACGCCCGGTGAGATGGAGACGTATCCGGCGGGTGTGTGACGGGTGGGGCCCCGCGGAGGCCCCACCCGTGCGGATCACACGTTCGCGTGCTGCTTCTCGGCGAGGTGGGCGCGCAGGCCCTCACCCTCGACGTCCACGTTGGGCAGGATCTTGTTCAGCCAGCGCGGCAGCCACCATGCGGCGTTGTTCAGCAGCGACATCACCGCCGGCACGATCGTCATCCGGACCACGAACGCGTCGATGGCGACACCGATCGCGAGCGCGAAGCCCATCGACTTGATGATCGGGTCCTCCAGGAAGACGAAGCCGCCGAACACCGAGATCATGATGAGCGCGGCGGCGATGACCACCCGGGCGCCGTGCCCCATGCCGTTGATGGTGGCCTGCTGGGCGGTGTCGCCGTGCACGAAGTCCTCGCGCATCCGGGAGACCAGGAAGACCTCGTAGTCCATGGCCAGGCCGAACAGGATGCCGATGAGCAGGATCGGCAGGAAGCTGACCAGCGGGGCCGGCGTGTCCAGGCCGACCAGGTCGGCCAGGTGGCCCTGCTGGAACACCGCCACAGTGATGCCGAACGTGGCCGCCACGGTGAGCAGGAAGCCCAGCGCCGCCTTGACCGGCACCAGGATCGACCGGAACACCAGCATCAGCAGCAGGATCGACAGGCCCACCACCAGCAGCAGGTAGACCGGCAGCGCGTCGGAGAGCTTCTCCGACACGTCGATGCCGACAGCGGTGACGCCGGTGAGCAGCACGTCGGCGTTCTGGATGCCCGACACCTGCTTGCGGATGTCGTGCACCACCGTCTCGGTGGCCTCCTCGGTCGGCCCGGTCTTCGGGATCACCCCGATCAGCGCGGTACGCCCCGACGGGTCGACCTGCGGCGGGGCCACCGCCAGCACCCCGTCGGTCTTCTGGACCAGCGCGGTCACCTGCGGAATGGCGGCCTGGGTGGCCTGCGGCGAGTCGGCCGTCACCACGACCGCGAGCCGGCCGGTGAAGCCGGGGCCGAAGCCCTCGCGGATCAGATCGCTGCTGACCCGGGCCGGGGTGCCCTCGGCGGCGGCGGAGGCGTCCGGCAGCGCCAAGCGCATGTCCTGGGCCGGGATCGCGAGCAGGCCGAGGCCGAGCAGCCCGACCAGGATCACCGGGATGCGCAGTCTGGTCACCCACCGCGCCCAGCGGAAGCCGAAGCCGGAGCGGTCCTCCGAGCCGGTGGTCGGGTCCTCGACCGCCTTGCGGTCACGCAGCTTGCGCGGCAGCACCTTGTGTCCGGCGAAGCCGAGCAGCGCCGGAGCCAGCGTGATCGCCACCAGCACGGCCACTGTGACGGTGCCGGCGGCGGCCAGGCCCATCACGGTGAGGAACGGGATGCCCACCACGGCCAGACCGGCGAGCGCCACCACGACCGTCGCGCCGGCGAAGACCACAGCCGAGCCGGCGGTGCCGACCGCACGGCCGACCGCCTCCTCCGGGGAGAGCCCGTCGAGCAGGTTCTGCCGGTGCCGGGAGGTGATGAACAGCGAGTAGTCGATGCCGACCGCGAGGCCGAGCATCAGCGCCAGGATCGGCGCGGTGCTGGTCAGCTCGACCGCGCCGCTGAGCGCGAACAGACCGGCCATGCCGACGCCGACGCCGATGAGCGCGTTCAACATGGTCATCCCGGCCGCCACGAGCGAGCCGAACGTGATCACCAGAACGATCGCCGCGACCAGCACGCCGATCGCCTCGGTCGAGCCGACCTCCGGCTCACCGTTGAGCACCTCGCCGCCGGGGGCGATCTGCCAGCCCTGCGCCTCGGCCTGCGCGCCGACCTTCTCGTACGCGTCGCGCTGCTCGTCGGTCACCTCGTCCGCGCCGCCGGCGAACTGCACCTGGATCAGCGCGTACCGGCCGTCCGGGGTGAGCGCCTGCGCCTGGTACGGGTCGACCGCGCCGACCACGCCCGGGAGCGTGGCCGCCTCCTGCGTGACCTGCTTGACCACCGCCTGCCCGGCGGGTGAGGTCAGCGCGCCGTCCTGCGGCGCCTTGATCGCGATCGTGCCGGTGGCGCCGCTGGCCGCCGGGAAGCGGTCGGCGAGCAGGTCGATCGCCTTCTGCGATTCGGTGCCCGGCATGGTGAAGTTGCTCGCCGTCGGGCCCCTCAGCGTGGCCGCGGCCAGGCCGAGTCCGACGAGTACGACGAGCCAGACGACGGCGACGAGTCGCCGCCGGCGCAGGGATGCCCGGCCGAGCCGGTACAGCAGGGTCGCCATGGACCTTCCTTGTCCTCGGGGTTCGGATCAGGTGGTGACTTCGAGCGCGCGGTACGCCACGGCGAGCAGCGCGGGTCGCAGCTGGTCGTCGGGGATGTCCAGGAACTCGCCGCAGGTCTCGGCGATGCCGGCGAGCACGACGAGCGCCGCGACGCGTGCCTCCGGACGGTCGGAGAAGCCGGAGAAGGCGGCGATGAGTTGTTCGGAGATCTGCTGGATGTGGGCGAACGCGGGCTGCTGGAGCAGGTCGGGGAACTCGCCCCGGAGCAGCGCGATCTCCCGGCGGAAGCGGACCGCCAGGTCGACGAAGCCGTCCGCGGCGACGCGTTGGGCCTCGGCGCCGGTGTGCGCGGCGATCCGGACGTCCAGCTCCTCCAGCATCGTGATGGCCGGGGCCATCAGCTCGCAGAGCAGGGCGTCCTTGCTGGCGAAGTGGTAGAGCACCGTCGCCTTGGAGCAGCCGACATCGCGGGCGATGTCTTGCAGCGAGGTGCCCTTGTACCCGGTGACGGCGAACCGGCGAGCGGCCGCGGCCAGCAGCTCGTCGTGGGTGGCGGTGGTGGGTCGCGCCATGTCCTCCAGCATGCCTGACCGATCGGTCAGGTGCTGACCGATCGGTCAGATCGCACGCGTGGCGTTCGCCACAACGACCCGTTTTCGCAGGTCAGGCCGGTGGGCGGCCGTGTGTGCGGTCGTACTCGGTCCGGGCCGCGCTGATCGCCTCCCGGTGCCGCTCCGCCCAGCTCGTCAGCGCCACCAGCGACTCGTACAGCTCCCGGGCCATCGGCGTGGCGGTGTACTCCACCTTCGGCGGCACCGTGGGATGCACGTGCCGGTGAAGCAGCCCGTCCCGCTCCAGATTGCGCAGCGTCAGCGTGAGCATCCGGCGGCTGATCCCCTCCACCCGGCGCTCCAGCTCGGTGAAGCGGACCGGGCCGGCCGAGGCGGCGATCAGGATGCCGATGGCCCACTTGCCGCCGACCCGGTCCAGCGCCTCCCGCACGGTGCAGGCGCTCGCCCGCTCCGCCGTGTCCGGTCCGCACCGCTCCGACTCCGCCTCACCCACGCCCCCGATCGTCGCAGGTGCCGGCCGGTGCGGCGCGCCGGGCACCGTGTCGGGGTTGCCGAGCCGGGCCCGGCCCGGGATGGTGGTCCGATGGGCGCCGCCGACGAGACCCGGGCCGGAGTGTCGCTGACCAACCTCGACCAGCCGCTCTTCGACGGCGCCGGGGCGACCAAACGCGACCTGGTCGACTACCTCGACGCGATGGCCGACCGGATCCTGCCGGAACTGCGGGACCGGCCGCTGTCGGTGCTGCGGGTGCGGCCCGGCCAGGAGCCGTTCATGCAGAAGAACCTGCCGAAGTACACGCCCGGCTGGGTGCGCCGCACCGAGGTGTGGGCGGAGGCGTCGCACCGGCGGATCTCGTACGCGCTCTGCGACGACCGGCGGACGCTGCTCTGGTTCGCCAACCAGCGGGCGGTGGAGTACCACCCGACGCTGGCCCGCGCCGGTGCGCCCGAGCACCCGTCCCACCTGGTGCTCGACCTGGACCCGCCGGAGGGGGACGCGTTCGGCGCCGTGGTGCGGGTCGCCCTGCTGGTCCGGCAGGCGCTCGCCGACGCCGGGCTCGCCGGCGCGGTGAAGACGAGCGGCGCCAAGGGGCTGCACGTGGTCGTGCCGGTGGACCCGGCCACCACGGCGGAGGAGGCCGCCGCCGCGACCCGCGCTCTCGCCGTCCGTACCGAACGGCTCGACCCGGCGGCCGCGACCACCGCGTTCATCGTCGCCGACCGCGGCGGCCGCGTCTTCGTCGACTCCACCCGGGCGTACGGCGCGACTGTGGTGGCCGCCTACAGCCCCCGGATCCGGCCCGGCGCCCCGGTGTCGTACCCGGTGGGCTGGACCGATCTGGAGAGCGCGACCCCGGCCGACTTCACCGTGCGGACCGTGCCGGGCCTGCTGGGGGACCGGGATCCCTGGGCTGAGGCGCTGCCCGCGCCGCAGCGCCTGCCGGCGGACCTGGTCGAGCAGGGGCGGACCATCCCGGTTGCCCGGGTGCAGGCGATGCACGAGGGCAAGCGCCGCGCCAAGGCCCGCCGCGAGGCCGGGTGACGCCGGTCCGCGTCAGCGGCGCCGGGTCGCCGTCGCCGGTGGCCGCTTGCCCCAGGTGAACGCGATGAGCACCACTGCCAGCACCCAGGTGACGATCATCGTCCAGATCGGGCGGGTCTCGGTGGCCGCGCCGACGAACCCGCCGATCGCGTAGCTGACCAGGCAGAGCAGGCCGGTCGCGGCGAGCCGCCCGGCCGCGCTGCGGCCCTCCGGCTCGAACACCCAGTCGGCGATGCCCTTCGTGGTGCGCAGCACTGTGCCGGTCTGGTACGACGTGGCGGTCTGCACGCCGAACGTGCGGACGACGAGCCCGCCGAGGATGCCGACCGGGAACGCCAGCAGCGCGGTCAGGATCGTGCGCTCGGTCAGCGAGTCGCGCCCCGAGTCGAGGGACCGGTCCACCAGCCCCCAGAGCACGAGCAGCGCCAGCATGGCGAGCAGTTCCATGCCCGGCGGGGTGAGCGGTCCGGCCGGGCGCACGCGGCGGATCCCGGCGCCGAGCAGGCCGCCCAGGCCGAACGCGACAAGTGACGCCAGCGCGGACGGCCACGCCGGCAGGTGATCGGCGGCACCCATTCCGACGAACGCCACGTTGCCGGTCTGAATACCCACGAACACCTTGTACTTGAGGAACGAGAAGGCGTCTACCACACCGGCGAGGCCGGTGGAGAGCGCAAGTGCCAGAAACGGTATGTGGAAGTCGTATTCCCCCACCCGCCAGCGATCCTCCGCGTTGTTGGACATCGCCCTCCCTACCCCTCGTTCCGCCCGTGAAACCGCTGCGGCGCGCGATGCGCAGAAGTGCCGGGAAAAGTGTTTCCTGTCGTTTCCGGTGAATGGCGCGATCGCGTTATTCACCAATGGCATCCGGTTCGGCAGCATCGCAATTGTGTCTCGACGGCGAGACTCGAAGCCGAAGGAGGCCGAGCGCATGTTCGTGCTCCCCGTCGCCAGAATCCGCGTCACGTTCTATTCGATCGCGGCGCTGGCCGTCGCCGGAGTCGCCACGGATGCTCCGGTCTGGAGCATTGCGGCGTCGCTGTTCCTCTGTGTCGCGATTCCGCTCGCGGTGGCCTTTCAGAGCCCGGAACACCTGCGGGCGTTGTTCGTCCCGTCCCGGGCCGCCGAATCGGCGGTCCACACCCGGAAGGAAATCCGTCATGCCCCGATCCAATGACCGTGCCGGAATGGGATCATCGCCCAAGGACCACCAGATGGTCGGCACGGTCCCGCGGAATCCGGCGATCGACCAGTCACACCCCGACCTGGTGCATCCGCCGTCGACAGACAACGGGCTCATGCCGAACCTGGTGTTCCCGTTCTCGCTGGCGCACACCCGGCAGGAGAGCGGCGGCTGGACCCGGGAGGTCACCAACCGACTCCTGCCGATCGCCCACGACCTGGCGATCGTGAACATGAAGCTCAACCCCGGGGCGTACCGGGAACTGCACTGGCACATCCAGTCCGAGTGGGCCTTCGTCCTCACCGGCAGCTGCCGGATCGCCGCCGTGGACCAGGAGGGCCGCAACTTCCTGGAGGACGTCAAGGCCGGCGACCTCTGGTACTTCCCGGCCGGCATCCCGCACCACATCCAGGCGCACGACGAGGGCGTGGAGTTCCTGCTCGTCTTCGACGACGGCTGCTACTCCGAGGACGCCACGTTCCAGCTCACGGACTTCTTCTCGCACGTGCCGAAGGAGGTCATCGCCAAGAACTTCGGCTGGACGATGCAGCAGATGGCCAACTTCCCGCCGGAGTCCGAACGGTACATCTTCCCGGGGCAGGTGCCGCCACCGCTGGCCGAGGACCGGGTCTTCAGTCCGACCGGCGACGTGCCCCGCACGTTCAAGCACAGCCTGCTCGCCCAGACGCCGGAGAAGTTCGAGGGCGGCAGCGTACGGATCGCCGACTCGAGCAACTTCGCCGCGGCGGTCACCACCACCGCCGCGCTGGTGGAGATCGAGCCCGGCGCGATGCGGGAACTGCACTGGCATCCCAACGGCGCGGAGATGCAGTACGTCATCTCGGGCAAGGGGCGGATGGGCGTCTTCGCCAACCACGCCACGGCCCGCACCTACAACATGGAGACCGGGGACGTCGGCTACGTGCCGATCTCCATGGGCCACTATATCGAGAACATCGGCGACAAGCCCTTCGTCTACCTGGAGCTGTTCCGGACCGCGAAGTTCGAGGACGTGTCGCTCGCCCAGTGGCTGGCCAACGTCCCGCCGGAGGTGGTCGCGGACACGATCAACGTGCCACGCGAGCTGATCGAGGCCCTTCCGAAGACGAAGAGCCCGCTGCAACGGCACTGAGAACGCGGTGCTGAGCGCGGACGCCGCGACCCTGTGGTGTCCGCGCTCCGCGCCGCATTCCTCAACCTTCGTCCCGCGACTCCCAGACCAGCGCCAGCTCCACCCGGTTGTGGACGCCGAGCTTCGCGTAGATCGAACGCAGGTGGGTGTCGACGGTGTGGAACGAGACGAACAGGTCCCGGGCCGCCTCCTGCTTCGTCATGCCGACCGCGAGCAGTTCGGCCACCCGTACCTCGGCGGGGGTCAGCGCGGCCACGGCCCGGCGGCTGGCGTCGTCTCCCGTCGTGCCGTCGGGCTCCGGCGTCCCGTCCCCGGCGACGCCGGCACCCATCCGGGTGTACATCGCGGCGCACTCGGCGAGCAGGCCGGGCGCCTCCGCCGGCGGCAGCCCGGGCGACCGCGCCAGGTCGTGCAGCGCGTCGGCCAGGGCCGGCCGGGCGGAGGTGGTGCGGAGCAGCCGTACCGCCGCGCGCAGCGCCGGCGGATCATCGGTCAGCAGCCCGTCGACCTGGTGCGCCACCCCGCGCCAGAGCGCGTTGTTCGCCATCCCGGCGGCCCGCTTCAGGTGGTCGGCGAGGATCTCGGCCCGCTGCCGGTCACCCAGCGCCAGCGCTGCGCGGACCAGCCGCGGGCCGTGGTGCGGCACCAGCAGCAGGGGAGCCATCGAGCGGTCCGGCATGGCGAACGCGGCCCCCAGGAGCGCGGCGTGCCGGCCCGGTTCCGGGTCGCCCGCGGCGGCGCAGCCCAGACGGAACCACTGCATGTCGTCGGGCCAGCCCACCGTGGGGCGTTCGTCCGCCAGCAGCTTCCGGGCCGCGGCCACCTCACCCCGGCGCAGCAGCACCTCCACGACCGTGGCGAGCAGGTCCACCCGGGCCTGCGCCGGCAGGGCGACACCGCGTTCGGACAACGCGAGGCGGGCCCGCGCCTCGGCCTCGGCCAGCTCGCCGGTGCTCAGCCGCAGGACGCAGTCCAGCGCGGTCACCAGCGGCTGCGCCACCGCGCCCAGCGTGTCGATCTCCCCGGCGACGCCGTCGAGCGCGGTCGCCGCGTCGACGTACCGGCCGAGCGCGATCTGGTTCGCCACCCGGTCGACGCGCAGGAAGATCGCCTGGGTACGGGCAGCCGGCTCGCCCGCGTCCACCTCCCGCAGGATCCGCGCGGCGCGGGGCAGGTCGCCGGTGGCGGTGGCCCGGGACGCGTTCGCCAGGGCCAGCCGGATGCCGCCGCCGGGGGAGGGGCTGCGCTCGTGCGCCCGCTCCGCCGCCGCCACCAGCTCGGCGGCGTCGGGATGCCCGAACCGGGCCGCCAGCGACGCCAGCATGGTGAGCGTCCAGCTCCGCCCGGCGGCGTCCAGCTCCTGGTTCAGCGCCCGCCCGAGGTACGTCAGGGACAGCGAGGGGCGCTGTGTCGCGTAGTAGGCCCCGAGCCGCCCGAGCAGCATCGCCCGCTGCCGTGGCCCGTACCTGTCGGCGGCGACCTCCCGGTGCAGCATGCGCAGCGTCTCGTCCACCCGGCCGGCCAGGTAGAGGTTGTCGGCGACGTCGACCAGCCAGGCCAGGCGCTCGTCGGCCGGGCCCGGTGCCGGGGCGGCCAGCAGCAGGTCCGCGGCGAGGCTGGGTCCGACCGCCGGGTCGGCCGCCAGCCGCGTGGCGAGCGCCCGGGCGGACCGGCTCACCGCCGGCAGGACCCGCAGGAGCTGCCGGGCGGCCTGGGCCGGGCGTCCGGCGTCGGCGAGCACCTCGGCGGCCGCCTCGCGCAGCGCCTGGCGCACCGAGGCCGGCGTGTCCCGCAGGACGTCGTCGCGCAGCGCGATCGAGGCCAGTCGCAGCCCGGCCGCGGTGTCGACGAGGAACCCGCGCGCGATCAGCTCCTCCACCGTCGCGTCGACCGGCTCGTCCGGCGTGGTGCCGGTGCGAACGGCCACCGCTTCGAGGAACCATAGGCCGCAGGGCGCGTCCGCGACGGCGACACCGCGCAGGACCCACCGCTGCGCGGTGGTGAGCGACGAGGGTACGCCGGTGTGCATCTTGGGACGGTTGGTCAACGGCGTCTCGGGCAACTGGCTCACCTTCGCAGGTGCTGGGTTTCGACCCGTTCACCGCGAGGTTAGCCAGCTCACGACCTGCTCATCCCCGAATCGGGGGACAAAGGTGAGGGCGGCTCCGGATCTCCGGTGCCGGCCGCTAGATGACGCGGCGCCGGACCCGCCACACCACCACACCGACCAGGATCGCCGCGACGGTGACGAACACTGCCGCCTCGATGAGCTGGAACGTCCAGAACCGGTTCGCCGGGTGGTAGACCCCGAACTGCTGGACGCCGCGCGCGTGCAGGAACTGGTTGAGGTTGGTGCCGGCCCGGTCGGCGGCGTCCGCCAGCTCGGCGTACTCGACTCCGCTCAGCCGCCGCCCGGTGGCGTCGGCGTAGCCGCGCTCGATCACCCAGTCGGCGACGCCCGGCAGGTGCCCCGCCCGGTCCTGCGAGTCGCCCACGGGCACCGGCTCCATGGTCGTGAGCGGCGTGGCGTACGCGGGACGGGCCAACAGCCCCACCGACATCCGGGCGGCGAGGAACGCCCCGAACGCGACGCCGAACGCGGGCAGGCTGCGCCGCAGGATCGCCCCCGCGGCGGTGGCGACACCGAACGCGAACAGCGCGTACGCCACCGGGACGAGTCCCTCCAGGTCGAATGCGTCGTACTGGAACCGCCCCTCCCACGCGTCGAACGGCTGACGGAACCAGGTGAGCACCGCTGTGAACACCCCGGTGAGCGCGACGGTGACGCCGGCCAGTGCCGCGAGCTTTGCCGCCAGCCAGCGCATCCGCGGCACGGCCTGCGTCCAGGCGAGCTGCCAGGTGCCGTCCTCCAGTTCGCGCGCCAGCAGCGGTGCGCCGAGGAACGCGCCGATGACGACGGGGACCAGGTAGAAGGCCGCCAGGAGGTTCTCGACGTACCCGTACTCCTCGTCGAGCCGGCGGAAGGAGGCCGTGCAGGCCGTGTCGACGCCGGCCTGTCCCGCGCACCGGGCGGGACCGCCGGGGAACAGGTCGTGGGCCTGCGTCCCGAGAACGAGCAGGGCGACGCCGAACACGCCGACGAGCAGACCCAGGACGCAGACCTCGGTCCGGTGCTGGCGCCAGATCAACCACGTCACGCCGGCACCCCCGAGGTGACCGCGGCGCCCGGCTCGGACGGCCGGCGCAGGTACGCCAGCACCAGATCCTCCAGCGCGACCGGCTGGGCCTGCCATCCGGGCGCGGCCGGGAGCCCGCCGTCACGTACCAGCAGGGTCGTGTGCCTGTCGCTGTGGACGGCCTCCACGACGGTGCCGGCCCGGTCGAGGTCGTCGGCCGTGCGCGGGCCGACGAGCAGCCGGTGCTCGGCGAGGAGGGTGTCGATGTCACCGGTGAGCGTGACCCGGCCCTGGTTGAGCACGACCAGGTGGTCGCAGACGCGCTCCAGTTCGTGCACGACGTGGGAGGAGAACAGGACGGTCACCCCGCCCTCGGCCACCGCGCCCATGAGGACCTGGAGGAACTCGTGCCGGGCCAGCGGGTCGAGGCTGGCCACCGGCTCGTCGAGGACGAGCAGGTCCGGCCGCTTCGCCAGCGCCAGGGCCAACGCGACCTGGGCCTGCTGCCCGCCGGAGAGCGTGCCGGCCCTGCGGTCGAGGGGTATGCCCAGCTTCGCCAGCCGGCGCTCGGCCAACCCCTGGTCGAAGCGGAGGTTGCAGGCCCGGCCGAAGCGGAGCATCTCGGCGACTGTGAAGCGCTTGTACAGCGGGTGGTCCTGGGCCAGGAACCCGATCCGGGACAGCGTCTGCGGGGTGCTCGCAGTGACGTCCCGGCCGAGGACCTCCACCGTGCCGGTGCTCGGTGCCAGCAACCCGACGACCAGGCGCAGCAGCGTGGTCTTGCCCGCGCCGTTCGGCCCGACCAGGGCGATCACGCCGCCCGCCGGCAGCGCCAGGGTGCAGTCACGCAGCGCCCAGCCCTTCCGGTACCGCTTGCCCACACCGTCGGTGCGCAGCGCGAACCCGGTCGCTGTCACGCCACGTCCTCGTTCCTCGTCTGCTGGTGGACGGAGGTGAAGAGCGCGTCGACCGCCTGTTCGTCGAGGCCGGCCGCGTAGGCGCGGCGCAACCAGGTCTCCAGGCCGCGGCGCAGCGACGTGTACGTCGACGCCGACATCACGGCCGACTGCTGTGCGTTGACGAACGTGCCCTGGCCGGGCCGGCCGGTGACCAGGTTCTCCTGCTCCATCTGCCGGTACGCCTTGGCGACGGTGTTCGGATTGATCGCCAGGTCCTCGACCACCTCGCGGATGAGCGGGAGGCGGTCACCGGGTTGGAGGAAGCCCAGCAGCACCGCCTGCCGGACCTGCTGGACGAGTTGCAGGTACGGCGGCACGCCGGAGTGGGTGTCGAGCCGGAAGACGAACACGGTGCTCCTCACTGCTTTACTAGTAACGTAGTAAAGCAGTGGATCGGTGGTCAAGGGAGCCGGCGCGCCCGGCCTGCCGAGGGATCGCCCGGAAACGGAACGAGCCCGGCAGCCAGGGCGGCTGTCGGGCTCGTGAAGGTCTCTTGGTGCGATTTCTTAGCAAGTGTGCCCCCGGCAGGATTCGAACCTGCGCTCCCGCCTCCGGAGGGCGGTGCTCTATCCCCTGAGCTACGGGGGCTCAGCGACCCGAGAAGAGTAGCAAACCCCCTCCCGGATCACCGAATCGGTACCCCCGCGAGTCGATCTTCGTCGGATCAGGCGGCGGCGACGGCGCGACCGCAGCTCGGCAGCGGGTGCAGCACGACCCGGCGGGGCAGCCGGCGGGGCCACTCGTTGCGCGGCCACGAGCCGTCCACGATCAGGTGCACGGTGCGTTCCTCGGCGCCGCTGAGCCGCAGCACGAAGTCCCGGGGCAGTGGCGGATCCACCGACGGCGTCGTGACCATGAACCGCACCCGTCCCCGCGAGGAGACCGCCGACACCACATCGGCGGCGGGCATGGTGCCGCGCAGGCGTACCCGGCCGATCCAGTAGACCTCCGCGGCGTGCTCCTGGGCCGCCCGCGTGATCGCCGGGTACTCGCTGCGTACCCAGCGCTCGACCGCGCCGACGCACAGGCCGCAGGCCCGCTCGCGCGGCTCGCGCGGCCCCAGACCCCAGGCCCGGAGGTACGCCCCGACGGTGCCGGCGTCCATCGCCAGCCCGAACCGGCGCTCGATGAGGGCGGTCAGGCTCTGTCGTGTCCAGAGCTCCTCGTCGAGGCCGAACTCGTCGGGGTGGACCCCCCGGAGCACGTCGATGAGTTCGAGTTCCTGTTCGCGGCTGAGCGTTCCCGGCTCGCCCTGCCGCAGTCCGCGACGGACGGCTGCCACCGCTCCGTCACCGCCGATGGTGTGGCGTCGGCACCAGCTGGTCACCGACCGCCCTGCGTCTCTGAGTGCAACCCCCACGTCTTGGGCAACGAGCCCGAATCGCAACTGGTCACGATATGTGGGTAGAAAACTCTCCAACCTCCACAATGACCCGTTAACCCCAAACCGTTACAAACACCCATACAGAACATTCCGGGCAGCCTGAGGCTCTCAAGTTCGAGATCTTGGTACGAAGCGGCCCTCCTGGGGGCCCTTCCGTACCAAGATCTCCTGGCGCGACCCCCGCCGCCCCCCGTCCCCGCGATCTTGCACTTGCCGCCCTCCGATAACGGGGTGAATCCGGCATCACCGGGGCAGCAACTGCAAGATCGCCGGGGCGGGGCGGGGTGGGGCGGGGCGACACGGGGGCGACACGGGGCGGGGGCGGGGGCGAGGGAGCGCGGAGACGGTGAGGCCCGGTGCCCCTGGGAGGGAGACCGGGCCTCGGTGGATCGGGTGGGGCGGGTGTTACGGGGTGCCGCCCAGGCGCTTCAGCGCCGCGCCCAGGTTGGTCAGGTCGTTCTGCTGGGTGTTCTTCATCGTCTGGGCGACCGCCAGCACGTCGTCGTCGTGCCCCTCGTCGAGGATGCCGTCGATCATGTGCACCCCACCGATGTGGTGGCGGATCATCATCTGGAGGAAGAGCACGTCGAACTCGCGGCCGCTCGCCGCGCGCAGCTTCGCCATCTCCTCCGGCGTCGCCATGCCCGGCATCAGGCCGTTCTTGACCAACCCGCCGCCGTCCTTCATCCACGCCATCGGGGCCTGGTCACCGGTCGGGTCCAGCTTCCAGGAGCGCAGCCAGGTCTGCATGGTGCCGATCTCGCCCTGCTGGCCGGTGGCGATGTCCACGCCGACCTGGCGTACCTCCGGGTCCTGGCCCTGGCCGAACGCCAGCAGACCCATCGCGACGGCCTGGTTGTGGTGGGCGGTCATGTCCCGGGCGAACCCGGCCTCCGCCGAGTTCTCACCCGGACGGGTGAGCGTCGGGGTGAGCAGGCCGCCCGCGTACCCGAGGACCAGCCCGACCACGAGGGCGGCGGCCACGGCCAGCAGGCCGTAACGGCGCACCGCGCCCCGGCCGCCCTGGTCGGCGGCCGGAGCCTCGTCGGTCTCGCTGTCGGTGGTCACCGGAGCGGTCATCGCGGCGTCCTTACTGGGTGGGCTGCTGGGGCATGGTGTTCTGGAGGTTGTCGCGCGGGGTGGTGCCGGTGGCGGTGACGCCCTGGTCGCAGAGCGCGTTCGGGCCCTCGATGGAGGCGTTCACCCGCAGGGTCTTGATGAAGTCGTCGATCCGGCCGTCGTCGGCGTTGTCGACCTTGAGCTGGTAGCCCCAGGCCTGGAGCGAGATCGGCTTGTCCAGCCCCTCGAACGGGCTGAGCATCAGCTTCTCCTTGCCCTGCACCTTGCTGCGGAGCTTCTCCACCTGGTCGGCGGGCAGGTCCGGGCGGTAGGTGATCCAGACCGTGCCGTGCTCCAGGCTGTGCACCGCGTGCTCGTTGGCGATCGGGGCGTCGTAGACGTCACCCATGCAGTTCTGCCACGCCTGGTTGTGCGGGCCGCCGACCGGCGGGGTGATGTCGTACTTGATCGCGCCGGGCTGGTGGTTGCCGCCCTTGACCAGGTCCTTGTCCTTCGCGCGGTAGTCGACGATGCCGTCGATCGCCTCGGCGCGCTTCTGCCACGGCTGGCCGCCCTGGTAGACCGCCCAGGCGCCGACGCCGATGATGCCCACGGCCAGTACGCCGACCGCGACGAAGAGGGCGATCGGGCCCCAGGAGCGGCCCTGGCTCACCTTCACCGGGGTGACCGGCTTGCGGCCCTTGCCCCCGGCGCCCTGCCGTGGCGTGCCCTTGCCGCCCCCGGCCTTGCCCGAGCCGGCCTTCGCGGCGGGCTTGTCGGCAGCCGCGGGCCGGCCGGCGGCCGGCTTCTTGCCGGTGCTGACCACGGTGGGACGGCGCTCCGGGCCGCCCGGGGTGCTGATGCTCATCGTGCCTCGTCAGGTCGGTCGGTCAGGGGAGCGCGGGGCCGGTTCACATGCTGGGTCGCCTCCGCGGTGCCCGAGTCTACCCCCGATAACATGGTTCGGTGACTCCCGCAGAACTCGCCGAGGTCGTCCTCGCCGCAGCCCACGCCGTCTTCGACGAGCGGGGACTGGACCGCGCCGCGCTGCCCGCGCAGACCACCGTCGAGCGACCCCGTAATCCCGATCACGGTGACTACGCCTCGACGCTGGCGCTCCAGCTCAGCAAGAAGGTGGGCGTACCCCCGCGGGAGCTGGCGACCGCGCTGGCCGACGAACTGGCCAAGGCGCCGGGGATCAAGTCGGTGGAGATCGCCGGGCCCGGCTTCCTGAACGTCCGCCTCGACGCGGCCGCCGCCGGTCAGCTCGCCAAGGTCATCGTTGAGGCCGGTCCGGCGTACGGGCGCAGCGACACGCTCGCCGGCCAGCGGATCAACCTGGAGTTCGTCTCGGCGAACCCGACCGGCCCGGTGCACATCGGCGGGGTCCGCTGGGCGGCCGTCGGCGACGCGCTCAGCCGCCTGCTCCGCGCCACCGGCGCCGACGTGGGCACGGAGTACTACTTCAACGACGCCGGCTCGCAGATCGACCGGTTCGCCCGCTCGCTGCTGGCCGCCGCCAAGGGTGAGCCCGCGCCGGAGGACGGCTACGGCGGCGCGTACATCGCGGAGATCGCCGCCGAGGTGGTCCGGCTGCGGCCGGACGTGCTCGACCTCCCCGAGGACGCCGCCCAGGAGGTGTTCCGGAACGAGGGCGTCCAGTTGATGTTCGCCGAGATCAAGTCCTCGCTGCGCGACTTCGGTGTGGAGTTCGACACCTACTTCAACGAGAAGGACCTGCACGACGGGGGTGCGCTGGACGCGGCGCTGGACCGGCTGCGGGAGCAGGGGCACGTCTTCGAGTCCGAGGGCGCGACCTGGCTGCGCACCACCGAGTTCGGCGACGACAAGGACCGGGTGCTGCGCAAGTCCAACGGCGAGTGGACGTACTTCGCCGCCGACTGCGCCTACTACCTGAACAAGCGGGAGCGCGGCTTCGACCGGGTCGTGATCATGCTGGGCGCCGACCACCACGGCTACATCGGCCGGATGAAGGCGATGTCCGCGTGCTTCGGCGACGACCCGGCGCGCAACCTGGAGATCCTCATCGGCCAGCTGGTCAACCTGGTCCGCGACGGCGCCCCGGTGCGGATGAGCAAGCGGGCCGGCACCGTGGTCACGCTGGAGGACCTGGTCGACGCGATCGGTGTGGACGCGGCCCGGTACGCGCTGGCCCGCTACTCGGCCGACTCGCCCATCGACATCGACGTGGAGCTGTGGACCCGGGCCAAGAACGACAACCCGGTCTACTACGTGCAGTACGTCGCGGCCCGTACCGCCGGGGTGGCCCGCAACGCGGCCGAGATCGGGCTGACCCGGGGTGACGCCGCCGCGTTCCAGCCGGAGCTGCTCGGCCACGACAAGGAGAACGAGCTGCTCAAGGCGCTCGCGGAGTTCCCCGCGGTGGTGGCCACCGCCGCCGAGCTGCGCGAGCCGCACCGGGTGGCCCGCTACCTGGAGGAGAGCGTCGCGCAGGCGTACCACCGGTTCTACGACAACTGCCGGATCGCCCCGCAGGGCGACGAGGAGATCACCGACACCCACCGGGCGCGGCTCTGGCTCAACGACGCCACCCGGGTGGTCATCGCCAACGGCCTGCACCTGCTCGGGGTGTCCGCGCCGGAGCGGATGTAGCGACATGCGGGCTCACGAGGCAGGCGCACTGCACGGCGAGATCGGTACCCGGGGGCCTGCCTGGCTGCGTACCCCGGTCGACGTCAACGCCCTGGTGCCGCAACTGTGGCCGCGCAACGTGGCGCGCGGCTCCGGCGGCGCGCTCACAGTCGCGGGCCTGGACGTCCGCGGCCTGGCCGCGGAGTACGGCACCCCGGCGTACGTGCTGGACGAGGACGACCTGCGCGAGCGCTGCCGCGAGTTCCGGGCGGCCTTCCCGGACGCGGACGTCTACTACGCCGGCAAGGCGTTCCTGTGCCGCGCCGTGGTCCGGATGATCGCCGAGGAGGGCATGTTCCTCGACGTCTGCACCGGCGGCGAGCTGGCCACCGCGCTGTCGGCCGGGATGCCGCCCGAGCGGATCGGCTTCCACGGCAACAACAAGTCGGTGGCGGAGCTGACCCGGGCGGTCGACGCCGGGGTGGGCCGGATCATCGTCGACTCGTTCACCGAGATCGACCGGCTCTCCGAGCTGGCCCGCGAGCGCGGGGTACGCCCCAAGGTGCTGGTCCGGGTCACCGTCGGGGTGGAGGCGCACACCCACGAGTTCATCGCCACCGCCCACGAGGACCAGAAGTTCGGCTTCTCCCTCGCGGGCGGGGCCGCCGCGGCGGCCGCGTTCAAGATCCTCGACGAGGACGTGCTGGAGCTGCGCGGCCTGCACTCGCACATCGGCTCGCAGATCTTCGACGCCAGCGGCTTCGAGGTGTCCGCCCGCCGGGTGCTCGCCCTCCAGTCGCAGATCCGCGACGCCCGCGGCGTGGAGCTGCCCGAGCTGGACCTGGGCGGCGGCTTCGGCATCGCGTACACCACGCAGGACGACCCGGCGTCGCCGCACGACCTGGCGAAGCGGCTGCGCAAGATCGTGGACGGGGAGTGCGCGGCGGAGAACCTGGCCGTGCCGCATCTGTCCGTCGAGCCGGGCCGCGCGATCGTCGGCCCGGCGGTGTTCACGCTCTATCAGGCCGGGACCGTGAAAGATGTGGACGGCCTGCGGACCTACGTGAGCGTGGACGGGGGGATGAGTGACAACATCCGTACCGCGCTCTACGACGCCTCGTACTCGGCCACGCTGGCGAACCGCACGTCAACCGCGCAGCCGATGCTCGCCCGCGTGGTGGGAAAGCATTGTGAGTCCGGGGACATCGTGGTGAAGGATGAATTCCTGCCCGCTGACGTGCAGCCCGGAGATCTTGTCGCGGTGCCCGGCACCGGGGCCTACTGCCGGAGCATGGCGAGCAACTACAACCATGTCCCGCGGCCCCCGGTCGTCGCCGTCCGCGAAGGTCGGGCGCGGCTGATCGTCCGCCGGGAGACCGAAGACGACCTGCTGGCATTGGATGTGGGATGACCTCACCGGTTCGCTTGGCGCTGCTCGGCTGCGGCACTGTCGGCAGCGACGTGGTCCGGCTGCTGCACGAGCAGTCGGAAGACCTCGCCGCCCGGATCGGCGCCCCGCTGGAGATCGCCGGGATCGCCGTACGCCGAATCGGCCGTGACCGCGGCGACCTGCCGGTCGACCCGGCGCTGTTCACCACCGACGCGCTCGGGCTGATCAAGCGCGACGACGTGGACGTGGTGGTCGAGGTGGTCGGCGGCATCGAGCCGGCCCGCGGCTGGCTGGTCGAGGCGCTGCGCGCCGGCAAGAGCGTGGTCACCGCCAACAAGGCGCTGCTCGCCGAGGACGGCGCCGCGCTGCACGACGCCGCCGCCGAGGGTGGCGCCGACCTCTACTACGAGGCGAGCGTCGCCGGGGCCATCCCGCTGCTGCGCCCGCTGCGCGAGTCGCTGCACGGCGACCGGATCACCCGGGTCACCGGCATCGTGAACGGCACCACGAACTTCATCCTCTCCGCCATGGACGCCACCGGCGCCGGGTTCGCCGAGGCGCTGGAGGAGGCCACCGAGCTGGGGTACGCCGAGGCCGACCCGACGGCCGACGTGGAGGGCTTCGACGCCGCCGCCAAGGCCGCCATCCTCGCCTCGCTGGCGTTCCACACCCGGGTGACCGCCGCCGACGTGCACCGCGAGGGCATCACCGAGGTGACCGCCGCCGACGTGGCCAGCGCCAAGGCCATGGGTTGCACGATCAAACTGCTCTGCATCGCGGCCCGGGGCGTCGACGCGGAGGGCCGGGAGACCGTCAACGTCCGGGTGCACCCGGCGATGATCCCGCTGACGCATCCGCTCGCGAGCGTCGGTGACGCGTTCAACGCGGTCTTCGTCGAGGCCGACGCCGCCGGGCAGCTCATGTTCTACGGCCGGGGCGCCGGTGGCGCGCCCACCGCCAGCGCGGTGCTCGGCGACGTGGTGGCGGTGGCCCGCAACCGCCTCGCCGGGGTGCACGCGGCGAGCGAGTCGGCGTACGCGGACCTGCCGGTGCGCCCGATGGGCGAGGCGCTCACCCGCTACCACATCAGCCTCGACGTGGCCGACCGGCCGGGCGTGCTGGCCGGGGTGGCAGGCGTCTTCGCCCGGCACGAGGTGTCCATCGCCACCGTCCGGCAGGGTCCGGCAGGCGGGGACGCCGAACTGGTCATCGTCACCCACGTCGCGCCGGATGCCGCGCTCGCGGCCACCGTCGGTGAGCTGCGCGGACTCGACATCGTCCGTTCGGTGACGAGTGTGCTGCGGGTGGAGGGTGGCGCGTAACCCGCGCGTCCCGCCTGATGGTTAGAGCAGGGTGTGCCGGTGGCCGGCCGAGCAGGCTGGTCCACGCTGGTGACAGGCCCCGGAGCGGGGCGACGGACGCGAGGAGCACGACATGTGGCGGGGACTGATCGAGGCGTACCGGGATCGGCTGCCGGTCACCGGGGCGACTCCCGTCGTCACCCTGCACGAGGGCAACACGCCGCTGCTGCCGGCACCGGTGCTCTCCGCCCGGGTCGGCGCGGACGTGTGGCTCAAGGTCGAGGGCGCCAACCCGACCGGCTCGTTCAAGGACCGCGGCATGACTGTCGCGGTCTCCAAGGCCGTCGAGGCCGGTGACAAGGCGATCATCTGCGCCTCCACCGGCAACACCAGCGCCTCCGCCGCCGCGTACGCGGCCCGCGCCGGGATCACCTGCGCGGTTCTGGTGCCGCAGGGCAAGATCGCGCTGGGCAAGCTGGCCCAGGCGCTCGTGCACGGCGCGAAGCTGCTCCAGGTGCAGGGGAACTTCGACGACTGCCTCGGGCTCGCCGGCAAGCTCGCCCAGGACTACCCGGTCGCGCTGGTCAACTCCGTCAACATCGACCGGCTGCACGGCCAGAAGACCGCCGCCTTCGAGATCGTCGAGGCGCTCGGCGACGCGCCCGACATCCACTGCCTGCCGGTCGGCAACGCCGGCAACATCACCGCGTACTGGATGGGCTACTCCGAGGACCTGCGCGACGGCAACGCCACGAAGGCCCCCCGGATGTACGGCTTCCAGGCGGCCGGCGCCGCTCCCATCGTCACCGGTCAGGTGGTGCCGGAGCCGTCGACGATCGCCACCGCCATCCGGATCGGCAACCCGGCGAGCTGGACGAAGGCCATCGACGCGCGGGACGCCTCCGACGGCCTGATCTCGGCGGTCACCGACCGGGAGATCCTGTCGGCGTACCGGCTGCTGGCCCGCGAGGTGGGCGCCTTCGTCGAGCTGGGCAGCGCGGCCAGCGTCGCCGGTCTGCTCCAGCAGGCCGAGGCCGGGCGGGTGCCGGCCGGGTCGCGGGTGGTCTGCACGGTCACCGGGCACGGCCTGAAGGACCCGGAGTGGGCCATCTCCACCGCGCCGGCCCCGGTGACCATCGCCAACGACGCGCTGGCCGCCGCCCGCTCGCTCGACCTGGTCTGATCGCTCCGTCCCCGCGGCTTCCCCGGGCCTTGCCCGGCCCCGATTCACACCTCCGTCCGGGGTGCCTCGGGCGACGCACTCCGCTGGACCTCGCGGGCCTCCGCGCTTCCTCTGCCGGACCTCACTTGGGGGAGGTGGCGGCATCCCCCGATCTGCACCAGCTCGGGGAGGTGGTGGCATCCCCCGTCTTGATCCACTCCAGTTCGGGGAGGTGGCGGTATCAGGGTGGGTGGAATGCCGCCACTTCGGCGAGGTGGAGTGGATCAAGAGCGGGGTGAGGTACTCGGGCAGGCGGCCGGTCTAGGTGGGACGGGGTGGCCACACCCGAAGGACCGGGTGAGGCCGGGTCGGCCCGACGGAGGGCATTCCCGCCCGCCTCGCGCGTCCGCGCTCCCGGCTTCGTGCTTGATCGACACCAGCTCGGGGAGGTGGCGGGGTCGGAGTGGGTGGAATGCAGCCACTTCGGCGAGCTGGTGTCGATCAAGGCGGGCACGGGCGACCCCCGAGCGCGGAAGTGCCATCGGCTGGGGCGGATGCCGGGAGTGTCGGGGCGTGCGGCAGACTCAGACACCCCCGCCGGACACCTCTTCAGGAGTGAGTAACGCCGATGTCGCTGCTCGCCAGATTCAGCCTCGCCAACCGGGGGCTGATCGCCCTCGTCGCGTTGGTGACCACGGCCTTCGGCCTGTTCGCCGTGCCGTCGCTGAAGCAGCAGCTCCTGCCGTCGCTGGAGTTCCCCGCCGCGTTCATCGTGGCGACGTACCCGGGCGCCGCGCCGGAGATCGTGGAATCCCAGGTCGCCGAGCCGATCGAGAACAGCCTCCAGGGCATCCCGGGCCTCGACAAGGTCACCTCGACCTCGCGCGAGGGCGCGGCCACGGTCCAGGTGCAGTACGAGTTCGGCACCGACCTGGACGACGTGGTCAACAAGATGGAGACCGCGCTCAACCGGATCGACTCCCAGCTCCCCGAGGGCGTCGACCCGCAGGTGATCGCCGGTAGCACCGACGACCTGCCCGCAGTGGTGGTCGCCGCGACCGGTGACGGCGACGAGCGGGCGCTGGCGGAGAAGCTGCGCAGCGCCGTCGTACCGGATCTGGAGGCGCTGGACGGCGTCCGCTCGGTGGACGTCACCGGCGCCCGCAACCAGGTCGTGACGATCACGCCGGACCCGGCGAAGCTGGCCGCCGCCAAGGTGGCGCCGACCGCCATCGCGTCGGCGCTCAAGAGCAACGGCGTGGCCGTGCCGGCCGGTGCGCTCGCCGACGGCGACAGGTCGCTGCCGGTGCAGGTGGGCACGCCGATCCGGACCATCGACGACCTGCGCGGCATCGTGCTGACCACGGCTCCCGCCGCCCCGGTACGCCTCGGCGACGTGGCCGCCGTGGAGCAGCAGCTCGCCCCCGCCACCTCGCTGACCCGGACCAACGGCAAGCCCAGCCTCGGCATCGCGGTGACCGCCGCGCCGGACGGCAACGCGGTCGACATCTCGCACGACATCCGGGACCGGCTGGACGAGCTGTCGAAGGCCTCCGGCGCCGAGCTGACTGTGGTCTTCGACCAGGCGCCGTTCGTCGAGCGGTCGATCGAGAGCCTGACCACCGAGGGCCTGCTCGGCCTGGTCATGGCGGTCGTGGTGATCCTGGTGTTCCTGCTGTCGGTGCGTTCCACGGTGGTCACCGCGGTGTCCATCCCGCTGTCGGTGCTGGTCGCGCTGATCGTGCTCTGGTCCGGCGACTACTCGCTGAACCTGCTCACCCTCGGCGCGTTGACCATCGCGGTCGGGCGGGTGGTGGACGACTCCATCGTGGTGCTGGAGAACATCAAACGCCATCTGGAGTACGGCGAACCGAAGCGGGACGCGATCCTCACCGCGGTACGCGAGGTGGCCGGCGCGGTGACCGCGTCCACGCTCACCACTGTCGCCGTGTTCGCGCCGATCGCCCTGGTGGGCGGCTTCGTCGGGCAGCTGTTCGCCCCGTTCGCGATCACCGTGACGGTGGCGCTGCTCGCCTCGCTGCTGGTGTCGCTGACCGTCATCCCGGTGCTGGCGTACTGGTTCCTGCGGCCGCGGGGCGGTGCGGACGACGCCGCCGCCCGGCGCGCCGCCGAGGAGAAGGAGCTGCGCAACCCGTTGCAGCGGGCGTACCTGCCGGTGATCGACTTCGCCACCCGCTCCCGGAAGACCCGCTGGGCCACTGTGGGTCTGGGCCTGCTGGTGCTCCTGGGCACGTTCGGCCTGGCGCAGAAGCTGGAGACGAACTTCCTGGACGACTCCGGCCAGGACACGCTCGCCATCCGGCAGGAGATGCCGGCCGGCACCTCGCTCGCCGGCACCGACCGGGCCGCCGCCCGGGTCGAGGAGGTGCTGCGGCGTACCCCGGGGGTGGAGACCTACCAGGTCAGCGCCGGCGGTGGGGACAACCCGTTCGCCGGCGGCGGCAGTGACCAGGCCACCTGGTCGCTGTCGCTCTCCGACGACACCGACGCCGCGACGGTACGGCAGGGCCTGCGCAAGGAGTTCGACGCGCTCGGCCCGGAGGTCGGCGAGTTGACGTTCGGCGGCGGGCAGAACGCCTCCGCCAACCAGGTCGAGGTGGTCGTGCAGGCCGCCGACCAGGAGACGCTGACGCGGGCAGCCGAGGCGGTACGGGGCGCGATGGCCGGCACGCCGGGCGTGGAGGACGTCACCAGCAGCCTGGCCACCCAGGTGCCGCGCGTCGAGGTGACTGTGGACCGGGTGGCCGCGGCCCGTGCGGGTCTCACCGAGGCGGCCGTCGGGCAGCTCGTCGCGCAGACGTACCGGGGAGCGCCGCTCGGGCAGGTGACGCTCGACGGTACGGCGCAGAGCGTGGTGCTGAGCAGCGGTGCCCGGCCGCCGCTGACCGTCGACGAGCTGCGGGCGCTGCGGGTCGGCGCGGTGCCGCTGGACGCGATCGCGGACGTCGAGCAGGTCGACGGCCCGCAGCAGGTGACCCGGATCGACGGGGAGCGCAGCGTCTCGGTCACCGGTACGGCGACCGGCTCGAACCTCGGCGCCACCACGCAGGAGCTGCAGAAGCGGCTGGACGCGCTGGACGTGCCGGGCGCCACGTACGTGATCGGCGGCGTCAGCGCCGACCAGGCCGACGCGTTCGCGGACCTCGGCCTCGCGGTGCTGGCCGCCATCGCGATCGTCTTCCTGATCATGGTGGCGACGTTCCGCAGCCTGACCCAGGCGCTGATCCTGCTGATCTCGGTGCCGTTCGCCGCGACCGGCGCGATCGGGCTGCTGCTGGTCACCGGTACGCCGCTGGGTGTGCCGGCGCTGATCGGCGTGCTCATGCTCGTCGGCATCGTGGTGACGAACGCGATCGTGCTGCTCGACCTGATCAACCAGTACCGGGCCCAGGGCATGGACGTGACCGAGGCCGTGGTGGAGGGCGGCCGGCGCCGCCTGCGGCCCATCCTGATGACCGCCGTCGCCACCATCTTCGCGTTGCTGCCGATGGCGCTCGGCCTGACCGGCGAGGGCGGCTTCATCTCCAAGCCGCTGGCGATCGTGGTGATCGGCGGCCTGCTCAGCTCGACGCTGCTGACGCTGGTGCTGGTGCCGACGCTCTACACGATGGTCGAGCACACCAAGGGCTCGTTCCGGAACCGGCGGCGGGGCGGCGCTTCCGAGCCGGTCGAGCCGCAGCCGGAGCCGGACCCGGTGCCGGTGGCGGTCGGTGGCGGGGAGCGCGCCGAGGAGCGGGGCGTGGTGGCGCCGCCGCCGGCCCGCCCGTCGGGTGCGCTGGTCGACGGCACCGACCAGTTCGAGGTGCTCCGCCTGCCCAAGAGCCGCCAGTCGCCGCTCCCGCCGACCGAGTGACGGACCGGGAGGGGCCCCGCGCGGGCCCCTCCCGGCACCTCGGCGTGCGGGACACACCCGAACCGCGCCGGGCGGTACGCTCAGTGAGCTGCTGCCTACTTTCGGTTCGGGGGTGCGATGGCGGGGGGAGCGGGCCGGTGGGATCGGCGTACCGTGCTGCGCCGCTCCGCGCTGCTGCTCGGCGGGGCCGTGGTCGGCTCGTTCGCGACCGCCGAGAGCACCTGGGTGGCCGATCGGAGGCTCCCGATCGCGGGCGGCCCGGCGAGCGCCACGCTCGGCAACCGCCATCAGGACGTCGGCACCGGCGGGGTGCAGGTCGTCTGGGGGGTACGCACCGAAGAGCCCCTGGTGGCGCTCACCTTCGACGACGGTCCCCGCCCACAGTGGACCCCGATGGTGCTCGACACGCTCGCCGAGCACCGGGTGCCGGCCACCTTCTTCCTGGTCGGTGAGCGGGCCCGCGAGCACGCCGCGCTGGTCCGCGGCCGAATGGACGCCCACGAGGTCGGCAACCACAGCTGGGCGCACCGCGACCTGGCCCGGATGGACGCCGCGACGGTCTACGCCGACCTGCGCCGCAGCCACGACGCGATCACGGCGGCCACCGGCTCGGCGCCCCGGCTGCTCCGCCCGCCCTGGGGGCACCTCGGCGGGTCGGTGCTGTACGCGTCGGCCCGGCTGGGCTACCGCCTGGTGCTCTGGACGCTCCAGATGGTCGAGAGCGAGTTCCCGCACGACCCGGCCGGGCACGCCCGGCGCATCGTCGCCGACGTGCGCCCCGGCACGATAGTGCTCGGCCACGACGTCGGCAACGACGGCCGGCTCGTCGCGCTCCGCGGCCTGCCCGACATGATCGGCGGTCTGCGGGCCCGGGGATACACCTTCGTCACGGTCTCCGACCTGCTGCGCCGCGCTGCCGCGCCCGGGGCGGCCCGGTAGGGTGCCCGCGTGTCACCCACCCTCTCGGTCCTCGTCCGCAACCGCGACTTCCGCCATCTGTTCCTCGCCGAGCTGGTGGTCTTCGGCGCGGACTGGTTCGTCATGGTGCCGTTGCTGGTGCTGCTGCCCGACCTGACCGGCAGCGGTGTCTGGGGCGCGCTGGTGCTGGCGGTGGACACCGGCACGACCGCGTTGCTGCTCCCGTACGCCGGAACGATCGCCGACCGGTTCGACCGCCGCAAGGTGATGATGGTGGCGAACGTGGGCGCGCTGGCCGGTGTGCTGCTGCTGCTCGGCGTGCGCAGCGCCGGCACGGCCTGGCTGGCGCTGGCGGCGATCGCGCTGGTGGCGGTGGCGAAGGCGTTCTACTCGCCCGCTGCCCAGGCCGCGCTGCCGAACGTGGTCGACCCGGAGGACCTGGCCGCGGGCAACGCGGTCGCCGGCTCGGCGTGGGGCACGATGACTGTGGTCGGGGCCTCGCTCGGCGGCATCCTGAGCGCCGTCGCGGGCCCGTACGCCAGCTTCTGGGTGGCGGCAGTCGGCCTGGTCGCCGCCGCGGGCCTGGCCGCGCTGATCCGCCGGCCGTTGCAGGCGCCGCGCGACCCGGCGGCGACGGTGCCGCGCACCTGGGCGGCGATCCGCGAGGCACTGCGCTACATCGCCCACCGCCCGCGCGTGCTGGCGCTGGTCACGGTCAAGTCGGCGGTCGGCCTGGGCAACGGCGTGCTCACCGTCTTCCCGCTGCTCGCCGGGGTGTACGGGGTGGGCGCGGTCGGCGCCGGGCTGCTCTTCGCCGCCCGCGGCGCCGGAGCCCTGGTCGGCCCGATCATGATGCGCCGGGTGCTGAGCAACCGGGCCTGGCTGCTCACCGGACTGGCACTGTCCATGTCGTTGTACGGCCTGGCCTACCTGGGCGCCTCGGTGGTGACCTGGTTCCCGCTGGTGCTGGTCCTGGTGTTCCTGGCCCACCTGGGCGGCGGCAGCAACTGGGTGCTGTCCAACTACGCGTTGCAGGGCGAGGTGCCGGACCGGCTGCGCGGCCGGGTCTTCGCCACCGACATGATGCTGGCGACGCTCGCCATCGCGGTGAGCCAGCTTGTGGTGGCGCTCGTGGTGGACCGGGTGGACGAGCGCACCGTGCTGGCCGGCTGTGGCCTGGTCACCGTCGTGTACGCGATCGGCTGGCGGTTTGCCACCCGGCGGCTCTCGCTCACCGACCCGGTCGACGCGCCGGCCCCCGAGCGCGCCGCCTGACACGCCGGTCCCACGCTCCGGGCGGTCCGGCCGGGCTGTCGGGGTGACGTCCTAGCATGAGCCGGTGCCGACCACATTCACCCCCGGCCCGGTGCGGGTCCGGGTGCCCGCGACCAGCGCCAACCTGGGCCCCGGCTTCGACGCGCTCGGGCTGGCCCTCGGCCGCCACGACGACGTCACGGCCGAGGTGACAGACGGCGGCGTACGGGTGTCGGTCACCGGGGAGGGCGCCGGCGAGCTGCCGTCGGACGAGCGGCACCTGATCGTCACCGCTATGCGGGCCACCTTCGACGCGCTCGGCGCGCAGCCGGCCGGCCTGGCGCTGGAGTGCGTCAACCGCATCCCGCAGGCCCGAGGGCTCGGCTCGTCGTCGGCGGCGATCGTGGCCGGGGTGCTGGCGGCCCGCGCGCTGGTTGCAGGCGGCGACCGGCGGATGGACGACGACGCCGCGCTGCGACTGGCGGCCGAGCTGGAGGGGCACCCGGACAACGTCGCTCCCTGTCTGCTCGGCGGCTTCACGATCGCCTGGACCGAACCGGGCGGTGCGCGGGCGGTCTCGCTGCCGGTGGCGCCGGCCGTGCGCCCGACCGTGTTCGTGCCCGCCGAGCGCGGCCTGACCTCGGTGGCCCGGGCGGCGCTGCCCGCCACCGTGCCGCACGCCGACGCGGCGTCGAACGCGGGCCGGGCGGCCCTGCTGGTGCACGCGCTGACCGCTGATCCCGCGCTGCTGCTGCCGGCCACCGTCGACCGGCTGCACCAGGAGCAGCGGGCGCCGGGGATGCCCGCCACGGCGGCGCTCGTCGGTGAGCTGCGTGCGGCGGGTGTGGCGGCTGTGGTCAGTGGGGCGGGGCCGACGGTGCTGGCGCTCTCCGAGGTCCCGGCGGGATTCCAGGCGGGAACAGATTGGCGCCGGTGGGAGTTGCCGATAGATGTCAGCGGTGCCCGGGTCATCCGGGGTAGACTTTGACACGCCGAGCGGGGCCCTGTTGCCGCAGGTCGGACGAGGCGATTACGCTCTAGACCTAGCACAGCCGCGAAGCATGCGATCTTCCTGCGGTTCGGCGCACCCCCGAAGCTCTCGGCGGTAGCCCGTCACCCCTGCTCAAGGCCCACGCCGCACCGCAGTTTCCACAGGTCGCCGCAGACGGCGAGACCTGCTCACCGATGGTGGTGAGTTGGGAAACCACCGGCTGCTGTGTCACAGACTCCCGCGACGCGTCCATGCGAGGCGGGTGCACCGAGGCCGCCCGGCCACCTGGTTCCACGACTCCGGGCAGCCCCGGCCTATCGAGGGAAGGAATCCATTGAGCGACACCACCGACGTGACGTCGGATGTTTCCAACGTCGCTGGCGATGCCACCACCGCCGCCCCCACGCGCCGCCGGCGGAGCGGCACCGGTCTGTCGGCGATGCTGCTGCCGGAGCTGCAGAGCCTGGCCGCGTCGCTCGGCATCTCTGGTACCGCTCGCATGCGCAAGGGCGAGCTGATCAGTGCCATCACCGAGCGGCAGCAGGGCGGCGCGGCCGGAACCCCTCGACCGCGAGCCGAGGTGGCGGCTGCGTCCGCTCCCGCCCGTGAGGAGGTGCACGCGGAGGTCCGTGAGGAGCGGGCCGAGGCACGCCCCGCCGAGCAGGCGCCGGCCGCCGAGGTGACCGAGGGTCGTACCCGTGGTCGCCGCAGCCGGGCCGCCGCCGCGACCACCGAGGCGCGACCGGCCGAGGCGCCGGCGACCGAGGCGCGTCCGGCCGAGACGACGCGCGCCGAGGAGGCGCCCGCCGAGACCGGTGAGCGCGCCGAGCGTGGCGGTGACCGGGCCGAGCGCGGTGAGCGCAACGAGGGCCGGGGCCGTGAGCGCGGCGAGCGCGGCGGTGACCGGGCCGAGCGGGCCGAGCGTGGCGGCGAGCGGGCCGACCGTGGCGAGCGCGGCGGTGATCGGGCCGAGCGCGGTGAGCGCAACGACCGTGGTGACCGTGCCGAGCGTGGCGACCGGGCCGAGCGTGGCGACCGCAACGAGCGGGGCGAGCGCGCCGAGCGCAACGACCGGAACGAGCGGAACGACCGGGGCGGCGACCGCAACGACCGCAACGACCGGGGTGACCGCAACGACCGTGGTCAGCGCGCCGAGCGGGACAACGACGGCGACGACGACGGCGAGGGCGGCGGCCGGCGGGGCCGGCGCAGCCGGTTCCGGGACCGTCGTCGCGGCCGCGGCGAGCGGGGCGAGGGCGAGAGCGGTGGCGGTCGCGAGCCGCAGGTCGGCGAGGACGACGTGCTCGTCCCGGTCGCCGGCATCATCGACCTGCTCGACAACTACGCCTTCGTCCGGACCACCGGCTACCTGGCCGGCCCGAACGACGTGTACGTCTCGATGTCCCAGATCAAGAAGTACGGCCTGCGCCGCGGTGACGCGATCACCGGCGCCGTGCGGGCCGCCCGGGACGGCGAGCAGCGGCGCGACAAGTACAACCCGCTGGTCCGGCTGGACACCATCAACGGGATGGAGCCGGACGAGGCGAAGCGCCGGCCGGAGTTCTACAAGCTCACGCCGCTCTACCCGCAGGAGCGCCTGCGGCTGGAGACCGAGCCGCACATCCTCACCACCCGGGTGATCGACCTGGTCATGCCGATCGGCAAGGGCCAGCGGGCGCTCATCGTGTCCCCGCCGAAGGCCGGTAAGACGATGGTGCTGCAGGCGATCGCGAACGCGATCACCCGCAACAACCCGGAGTGCCACCTGATGGTGGTGCTGGTGGACGAGCGGCCGGAAGAGGTCACCGACATGCAGCGGTCGGTGAAGGGCGAGGTCATCGCGGCCACGTTCGACCGTCCGCCGCAGGACCACACCACGGTGGCGGAGCTGGCGATCGAGCGGGCGAAGCGCCTGGTCGAGCTGGGCCACGACGTGGTCGTGCTGCTCGACTCGGTGACCCGGCTCGGGCGGTCGTACAACCTGGCGGCACCGGCCAGCGGCCGGATCATGTCGGGTGGTATCGACTCCACCGCGCTCTACCCGCCCAAGCGCTTCCTCGGCGCGGCGCGCAACATCGAGAACGGCGGTTCGCTGACCATTCTCGCCACCGCGCTGGTGGAGACCGGATCCATGGCGGACACGGTCATCTTCGAGGAGTTCAAGGGCACGGGTAACGCCGAGCTGAAGCTGGACCGGAAGATCGCCGACAAGCGGGTCTTCCCGGCGATCGACATCAACCCCTCCGGCACCCGCAAGGAGGAGGTCCTGCTCGCGCCGGAGGAGCTGGCGATCATCCACAAGCTCCGCAAGGTGCTGCACTCGCTGGACTCGCAGGCGGCGCTCGACCTCCTGCTGGACCGGCTCAAGCAGTCCCGCACCAACATCGAGTTCCTGATGCAGATCGCGAAGTCCACTCCGGGCGAGTGAGCTGACGGATCCGACGAACGAGGGGCACGGCCGCATCGGCCGTGCCCCTCGTCGCGTACCGGGCCGCAGGCCGTGAAGTTTTTCTACGGTTAAGCCGCTAGGTATTGAAACTTCTGTTCACCGTCGGGTTGACTGTCGTCCATGCGAACCCGCAGTCGACCCGCCCGCCTCGCCGGCGTCCTGCTGCTGACGCCGTTGCTGACCCTCACCGCGTCGGCACCGTCCGCCGCCACTGCCGCGCCGTCGGCCGTCGCGCCGCCGGGCACCGCCGCCGAGGACGCGCCACGCGCCTCGTCCCGCCCCGACTCCGCCGTCGCGCTGGCCGGTGTGGAACCGGCCGGCGGCCTGGAGACCGCCAAGACCACCCGGCCGGTCGCGCCCGGCCTCGACCTGACCTCCTTCGACAGGTACGACGCGGCCGGCTGGCTGCGCGCCGACGCCCTCACCGCCGACCTGGCCGGCGGGCTGACAGTCGACTACGTGAACTCCGGCGAGGTCACCAAGGACGAGCCGCTGCGCGCCGCGGTGGACCGGTCCCGTGCCGTCGCGGCGGTGAACGGCGACTTCTTCGACATCAACAACTCCGGAGCCGCCCAGGGCGTCGGCGTCCGCTCCGGCGAGCTGGTGCAGTCGCCAGTCGCCGGGCACCCCAACGCCGTCGGGATCAGCGCCCAGGGCATCGGCCGGGTCGTCCAGGTCGGCTTCGAGGGCACCGCGACGCTGCCCGCCGGGCCGGTGCCGCTCACCCAGTTCAACAACATGGTGCAGCGCGACGGCGTCGGAGTGTTCACGCCGCTCTGGGGCTCGTACACCCGCAAGCGGGCCGTGGAGGGCGCGGCCCGGACGGTCGAGGTGACGCTGACCGGCGGCCGGGTGGCGAGCGTCGCCACCACGGCGGGCGAGGGGCCGATCCCGGCCGGCAGTACCGTGCTGCTCGGCCGCGAGGCCGGCGCCGACGCGCTCGCCGCGCTGCGTCCCGGCGACGCGGTGGACCTGACCTGGCGGCCGCGTGCCTCCGACGGCGGTGACCTGCGCGCCGCCGTGGGCGGCGGCAACGTGCTGGTCCGCGACGGCGTGGTGCAGAGCATCGCCGACGCGTCGCTGGCCCCGCGGACCGCTGTCGGCTTCTCCGCCGACGGCCGCAAGATGATCATGCTGACCGTGGACGGCCGGCAGGTGGACAGCCGGGGCGTCACCCAGACCGAGATGGGCCGCATGATGGCCGAGCTGGGCGCCGCGAACGCGCTCAACCTCGACGGCGGCGGCTCCTCCACGCTGCTCGCCCGGGAGCCGGGCGCGGCCACGGTCCAGGTGGAGAACAGTCCGTCCGACGGCAGTGAGCGGCCGGTGCCCAACGGGCTCGCCGTCTACGCCCCGAAGGGCAGCGGCCGGCTCGCCGGCTACTGGCTGGAGACCGCCAGCGACCCGACCGCCGCACCCGGTGTCGCGCCGGTGCGCGGCGGCCGGCCGGACCGGGTCTTCCCCGGCCTCACCCGCCGGCTCACCGCCGCCGGATACGACGAGACGTACGGCCCGGCCGCCGGCGAGCCGCGCTGGCACGCCACCCACGGCCGGGTCGACGGCGACGGCGTGTTCCGGGCCGCCGTCCCCGGCCGCAGCACCGTCACCGCCGCCCGCGGCCGCGCCCGGGGCACGATCGAGCTGACGGTGCTCGGCCCGCTCGCGCGCATCGACGGCACCGTCGACCGGGTCGGCCTGGACCGGGCCGGCGACAGCGGCCTGTTCGGCGTCGTCGGCTACGACGCCGAGGGCAACACCGCGCCGATCGAGCCGGCCGACCTGAGGCTGGAGTACGACAGCGACCTGCTCTCCGTCACCCCCACCGCCGACGGCAACCTGTCCGTCACGGCGCTCGCCGCGACCGGCTCGGCGCTGGTCACCGCCCGGGTCGGCAACCGCACCACGGTCCTGCCGGTGACCGTCGGGCTGACCGACGTGCCGGTGGCCGGGTTCGACGACGCGGCGTCCTGGAAGTTCAGCCAGGCCCGCGCCTCCGGATCGGTCGCACCGGCCGACGGGCACACCGGGAGCGGGCTGCGGATGTCGTACGACTTCAGCCAGTCCACCGGAACGCGGGCCGCGTACGCCGACCCGCCCGCCTGGATCGACGTACCCGGCCAACCGCAGGCGTTCGGCATGTGGATCAAGGCGAACGGCACCGGCGAGTGGCCCAGCCTGCACCTGCACGACGCGCAGGACACCCAGTTCGTGCTGCGCGGCCCGTACCTGGACTGGACCGGCTGGAAGTACGTCGAGTTCGCCGTACCGCCGGGCGTGCAGTACCCGGTGCGGGTGCGCCGGTTCTACGTGGCCGAGACCGACCCGGCCGAGCAGTACCGCAGCGAGGTCGTGATCGACGACCTGGTGGCGCGGGTGCCGCCGGACGTGCAGGCGCCGCCGGAGCCGAACCGCACCGACCGGGTGGTGGTGCGTGACGGCACTGTGGACGGCGCGCCCTGGCGCTTCGCGGTGCTCTCCGACGCCCAGTTCGTCGCCGCGAACCCGGACAGCGACCTGGTCGCCCAGGCCCGGCGTACGCTGCGCGAGGTCCGCGCCGCCCGGCCGGACTTCCTGATCATCAACGGTGACTTCGTGGACACCGCCTACCCGGCGGACTTCGCCCTGGCCAAGCGCATCCTGGACGAGGAACTGGGCGGCGAGGTGCCGTACCACTACGTGCCCGGCAACCACGAGATCATGGGCGCGCCGATCGACAACTTCCGGAGCGTCTTCGGGGACACCTCGCGCGTCTTCGACCACCGGGGCACCAGATTCCTGACGCTGAGCACCGCCACCGGCTCGTTGCGCGGCGGCGGGTTCGACCAGGTGGAGCTGCTGCGCCGGACGCTCGATCAGGCCGCCGCCGACCGCTCGGTCGGTTCGGTAGCGGTGTTCTTCCACCACCCGCCGCGCGACCCGAGCCCGGCCAAGGCCAGCCAGCTCGGCGACCGCAAGGAGGCGGCACTGGTCGAGCAGTGGCTGGCCGACTTCCAGCACCGCACCGGCAAGGGCGCGCTGATGGTCAACGGCCACGTCGGCACGTTCCACGCCGACCGGGTGGACGGCGTGCCGTACGTGATCAACGGCAACTCGGGCAAGGACCCGTCCACCCCGGCGGCGCTCGGCGGGTTCACCGGGTGGACCGAGTTCGGGGTGGACCCGGTGACGCCGGGGGAGGCCGAGCGGGCCCGCCGTGACCCGCTGGCCGAGGGACCGCGGTGGGTGAGCGCGGAGATGCACGCGCACGTCGACCGGCTCGCGCTGACCGCACCCGCGCAGGTGTCCCGGCGTACGCCGGCCGACGTCACGGCCACGCTCACCCAGCCCAGCGGCCGGCTGGTGCCGGTCGCCGCGCCGGTCAGCGCCGACTGGTCCGGGTCGCCGAACCTGCACATCGGCGGCGCCGCGGGCGTACGTCCCTGGCACGCCGCCCGATTCGACCCGCTGACCGGAAAACTGACCGCCCTGCGCCCCGGCGCCCAGGTCCAGCTGACTGTGACGGTGAACGGAGTGAAGGCCGAGGCCCAGGTGACCACCACCCCGTAACCCCCGGTCCTGCCCCCGCCCCCCGCCCCGCCCCGGCCTTCGCCCACCTGGCTCTCGCCTCGGTGATCATGAAGTTGACCTGGACAAAAGCGACAGGAAATGCCGCTAACTTCATGATCGCCGGGGCAGATCGGGCCCGGGTCGGCCCGGCGCCCCGGGCAGGTGGGGGAGTGGGTGGGGTGGGGGTGGGAATGCTGACGGGTGGGCCGGCGTTGGGGGTGGCGGACCTCCTGTGCCGGGTGGAAGATGCCCGTGGCAGACTGGTCAATCGGCCACCGGTTCCGGTTCACGCCCGAGCCCGTCGTGACGACGGGGCGCACCGACGGCGACCCGGCGACCACCGACGAAAGGACCGAGGCGACATGAAGCCCAACATCCACCCGGAGTACGTGACCACCGAGGTCCGCTGCTCCTGCGGCAACACGTTCACGACCCGCAGCACCGCCAAGGGCGGCGCCATCAGCGTCGAGACCTGCAGCGCCTGCCACCCGTTCTACACCGGTAAGCAGCGCGTGCTGGACACCGCCGGCCGGGTCGCGAAGTTCCAGCAGAAGTACGCCAAGGTTCAGGCCAAGAAGGCCAAGTAGCTCCGTCGACGACGCCCGTGTCCGGCTCCTGCCGGGCACGGGCGTTCGTCCGTTTGCGCCGGTTTCATCTCCCCCAAGGAGCATCCGCAGCATGAGCAGTGAGCGCCTGGCCGCCCTCCTCGACGAGTACGCCGAGCTGGAGCGGCGGCTGGCCGACCCGGCCATCCACGCCGACCAGGGCGCCGCCCGGCGGGTCGGCCGTCGGTACGCCGAACTGGTCCCGCTGCACAAGGCGGCCGGTGAGCTGGAGCAGGCCCGCGCCGACCTGGCCGCCGCCCGGGAACTGGCCGCCGAGGACGCGACGTTCGCCGTCGAGGCGGACACCATCGCCGCCTCCCTGCCGGCCCTTGAGGAACGGCTCGCGGAACTGCTCATCCCGCGCGACCCGCACGACGCCAAGGACGTGATCGTCGAGATCAAGGCCGGCGAGGGTGGCGAGGAGTCCGCGCTGTTCGCCGGTGACCTGCTGCGGATGTACACCCGGTACGCCGAGCGGCACGGCTGGGTCACCGAGGTGATCGACGCGCAGGACTCCGACCTCGGCGGCGTCAAGGACGTCTCCCTGGCGATCAAGAGCAAGGGCGTCCCGGAGGGCGGCAACGGCGTCTGGTCCCGGCTCAAGTGGGAGGGCGGCGTGCACCGGGTGCAGCGCGTCCCGGTCACCGAGTCGCAGGGGCGGATCCACACCAGCGCCGCCGGCGTGCTGGTGCTGCCCGAGGCGGAGGACGTGGACGTCACCATCGACCCGAACGAGCTGCGCATCGACGTGTTCCGCTCGTCCGGCCCCGGTGGGCAGTCGGTGAACACCACCGACTCGGCGGTACGGATCACCCACGTGCCGACCGGCATCGTGGTCTCCTGCCAGAACGAGAAGTCGCAGTTGCAGAACCGGGAGCAGGCCATGCGCATCCTGCGCGCCCGGCTGCTGGCCGCCGCCCAGGAGCAGGCGGACGCGGCGGCGTCGGACGCCCGCAAGGCGCAGGTCCGGACCGTGGACCGGTCCGAGCGGATCCGCACCTACAACTTCCCGCAGAACCGGATCACCGACCACCGCATCGGCTACACCGCGTACAACCTGGACCTGGCGCTGGCCGGCGAACTGGACGGGGTGCTCGACGCGCTGGCCGAGGCGGACCGCGCGGCCCGGCTGGCCGGCGAGACCGAGCTGTCCCGCCGCTGACCGCCGGGGGTGTTAAGCGGGGGCCCCTCCTCTACCGGAGGCGTTAACAAGGGCCCCCTCCTTACCGCTCAGCTCGCCCGCAACCGCGCCTTGGCGCGCAGCATCTCCCGGTCGGCCAGCTCGAACGCGGCGCCCAGCGCCTCCCGGACGCTCACGGTGGTGCTGCCGTCGACCTCGGCGAAGCCGATCGTCACCCCGACCGGCGTGCCCGGGACCAGGGACTCCCAGTCCTCGGTGCGGACGGCCGCCTCGATCCGGCGGGCCACCTCGACCGCCTCCGGCATGCCGGTGTCGGGCAGCACCACGACGAACTCGTCGCCGCCGTAGCGCGCCACGAAGTCTCCCCGCCGCATCACCCGGTTGATCACCCCGGCGACCCGTTGCAGAACCAGGTCCCCGGAGTGGTGGCCGTGCCGGGTGTTCACCGCCTTGAACCCGTCGAGGTCGCAGACGCCGATCACCACCCGCTCGCCCCGGGACACCACGGCGCCCAGGTAGCGCTCCAGCCGGCGCCGGTTGGGCAGGCCGGTGAGCGGGTCGGTGAGCGCCTCGCCCTCGTACCGGGCCGCCTCGCGGCGCATCTCCTCGTGGTCGATCCGGGCGGCGATGCCGTCGATGTAGACGTCCCGCAGCCGGTCGCTGCGCCGCGCCGCCAGCCGGAACGCGTGCCGGTCGGCCCGGTGCGCGCCCGCATGGTCACCGGCCCGGGCCAGCGCCACGCTGCGCAGCCGGGGTGCCTCGGCCGCGCCGAGCGTCTCGTCGGACACCCGCAGCGAGTCCAGGCGGGTGACCGCCTCGATCGGGCGGCCGGCGGCCACCGCGAGGCAGACCTGACCGAGCTGGCGCAGGTCGCGGGCGCGGGCACTGTCACCGCCGTGGCCGAGCAGCCGGTTCGGGTCGGCGTCCCCGGCGGACTCCACCCGGTCGCCGAGCGCGGCCCGCCGGGCGGCGGCGTAGCCGTACGCGGCCAGGCTGCTCGGGCGCAGGTTGCCGGCACCCCCGCCGCGCAGGAACCGGGCGAGGTCACCGGCGACGTCGCGCAGCACCCGCAGGCAGCCGTCGCTGTCGCCGTTGTGGTCGAGCGCGACCGCGTTGCGCAGCCGGATCCCGGGGGCGGCGAACGTCTCCTCGGGGATGCCGACGCTGAGCCCGACCTCCCGGGCCCGCTCGATCGCGCCGAGCGCGTGGCCGTGGAAGCTCAGGTACGAGTACGCCATCGCCAGGTCGTGCCAGCCCCAGGCGGTGTCCCGGTCGGGCGTGTCGTCGGCGCTGAGCGCGCGGGCGGCCCGGACCAGGTGCATCACGCATCGGTCCAGCGCGCCCTGGTGGTGTGCGGCGAGGGCGGCCAGCGCGTTGAGGTGCCCGTGCAGGTAGGGCTCGGTCAGGTCGCGTACGGCGGCGGAGGCGTCCTCGACGGCCCGGGTGAACTCGGCGGTCCGGCCGAGATTGATCAGCGCGGACAGGCGTTGCACGAGCGCGTCGGCGCGGGCGTACGGGTCGTCGGTGGTGCGGATGACGCGGTCGAGCAGGGCACACGCCTCCGCGGACCGGCTGGCCTCCTGGAGTGACCGAGCGCGTCGGAGAGCGTCAACCTGGTCCTCGACCTGGTCGAGCCAGCCCACTCGCGACCTCCCTGCGGTGTGCGCCCGGACGCACCCGCTCGTGAGGTGGGCCGCGACGCCTCATGATTATTGCGTGACCGCACTCCCGCAACACCCGTCCGAAGGGACAGAACGCGAACGCCCCTCGCTGGTGATCATCCGGGTGGCGCGCGCGCTCGCCGCGGCGGGCGTCGAGGCACCCCGCGCCGAGGCCGAGCAGCTCGCCGCGTACGTCCTGGACGTGCCGCGTGGCCGGCTGGCGCTCGCCGACGGCTTCACCCCGGCACAGCGCGACCGCCTGGACGCGCTCGTCGGCCGGCGGGTGACCCGCGAGCCGTTGCAGCACCTGCTCGGCTCGGCCGGTTTCCGGCACCTGGAGTTGGCCGTCGGGCCGGGCGTCTTCGTGCCCCGGCCGGAGACCGAGCTGCTGGCCGGGTGGGGGATCGAGCGTGCCCGGGAGCACGCCGCGCCGCTCGTGGTCGACCTGTGCAGCGGTTCCGGCGCGATCGCCCTCGCTGTCGCGCAGGAGGTGCCCGCGGCCCGGGTGGTGGCGGTGGAGCGGTCCCCGGCCGCGCTGGCGTGGCTGCGGCGCAACGCGGCCGGGCGCGCCGCCGCCGGGGACCGGCCGGTCGAGGTGGTGGCCGCCGACGTGACCGATCCGGACCTGCTGGCCGACCTGGCCGGGCGGGTCGACGTGCTGCTGTGCAACCCGCCGTACGTGCCGAGGTCGGTAGCGGTGCCGCCGGAGGTGGCCGGGCACGACCCGGACGAGGCGGTGTTCGGCGGCGCGGACGGGCTGGACGTGATCCGTCCGGTGGTCGGCCGGGCCGCCGCGTTGCTGCGCCCGGGCGGGGCGATCGGCATCGAGCACGACGACACGCACGCGGCGGCGGTGCCCGCGCTGCTGCGCGGCGACGGCCGCTACGACCGGGTGGAGGAGCACCGGGACCTGGCCGGGCGGCCCCGCTGGGCGAGCGCGTCCCGGCGGGCGGACGGCACCCACGCCGACCCCGCCCGGGCGTGGCAGACTGACTCCTCGTGATGCTCTACGACTGTCGGTCGCCCGCCGACCGGGACCGCGGCATCGCCGCTGCCATCGAGGCGGTCAAGAACGGGGAACTCGTCGTCCTGCCGACCGACACGGTCTACGGCATCGGGGCGGACGCCTTCACCCCGTACGCGGTGAAGGCCCTGGCGGACACGAAGGGTGGCGCCCGGCAGGCGCCCCCGGTGCTCATCGGTTCCCGGCACACGCTCGACGGCCTGGTCTTCTCGCTGCCCGGCGCGGCCCGCGACCTGGTCGAGGCGTTCTGGCCCGGCGCGCTGACCATCGTGGTGGAGCACTCGCCGAGCCTGGCCTGGGACCTGGGCGACTCCAGCGGCACGGTGGCGGTGCGGATGCCGCTGCACCCGGTCGCGCTGGAGGTGCTGCGGGAGACCGGGCCGATGGCCGTCGCGTCGGCCAACAAGATCGGCCAGCCCGCCGCGCTCACCGCCGAGGAGGCTCGTGACCAGCTCGGCTACGGCGTCCGGGCGTACCTGGAGGCCGGGCCGGCGGTGGACCCGGTGCCGAGCACCATCGTCGACCTGACCGGCGACGTGCCGCGGGTGCTGCGCGAGGGCGCGGTGACGCTGGCGAAGCTGCGCGAGGTCGTGCCGGACATCCTCGACGAGCGGGGGGTCTGAGTGCCGCCCTTCACCGTCCTGCATGTCTGCATGGGCAACATCTGCCGGTCGCCGATGGCCGAGCGGCTGCTGCTGCTCGCGGTCCGGGAGCGGCTGGCCCGCCTCGACGTCGATCCGGCCGGGTCGGACGCGCTCGTGCACAGCCACAGCGCCGGCACCGGCGGCTGGCACGCGGGGGAGGAGATGAACCCGCCCGCCGCCCGGCAGGTGATCTCGCGCGGCGGTGACACCGGGGGGTTCGCCGCCCGGCGGCTGCGCTCCGACCTGATCGACGCCGCCGACCTGGTGCTCACCGCCACCGCGGACCAGCAGGAGTACGTGGTGGCGCTGCGGCCGGACGCCGCCGCGCGCACGTTCGTGCTCGGGGAGTTCGGCCGCCTGCTCGGCGCGCTGGACCGGTCCGCACTGCCGCCGGCCGAGCCGACGCCGGACGCCGTGTACGCGCGCGGCGTCGCCCTCGTCGCGGCAGTCGACGCGGCCCGGCAGAACGCCTCCGCGCTGCCCACCGACGACCTGGACGACCCGTGGGGGCGGGGCGACCAGTGCTTCAGCCGGGTCGCCGACGAGATCGAGGAGACGGTGCAGCCGCTGGCTGCCGTGCTGCTCCCCTGATCGCGGTTCATCCTTCCTCGCGAACTTCCTGCGCATTTCGCGGAAGACGGCGGCGAAAGCGGCCATTCCGGTCATTCTGAACGGGTCCGTACGGCCGGCTCCTGCGGGGAGAGCTGATGAACCGGGCCTATCTCGACAAGCTGTTCACCGTTGTGCTCGCCGGCGTGCTCGCCGGACTGGCCCTGGCCGCAGCCGCGCTGCCGGCCGCGCTGGTCTTCGGGCTGGGCGTGAAGAACCTGATGCCGTACACAGTGCTGCCGGAGGCGCTCAAGACGCCGCAGCCGGCGCAGCGGTCCAACCTGTACGCCAACGACGGGCGGACGCTCATCACCTCGTTCTACGTCGAGGACCGGGTGGACGTGCCGGTCGGCGAGGTGGCGCCGGTGATGCGCGACGCCATCGTGGCCGCCGAGGACGTGCGCTTCTACGAGCACCACGGCGTCGACGTGCGCGGCGTGGCGCGGGCGTTCACGGCCAACCGTCGCGAGGGCACCCGCCAGGGCGCCTCCACGCTGACCATGCAGTACGTGCGCAACGCGCTCGCCGGTGACCCCCGGCTGACCGAGGAGCAGCGCGCCGCCGCCACCGAGATCACCGTCGGGCGCAAGATCCGCGAGATGCGGTACGCGCTGACGCTGGAACGGCAGATCGGCAAGGACGAGATCCTCGGGCGCTACCTGAACATCGCGTACTTCGGCGCCGGGGCGTACGGCATCGCCGCCGCCAGCAAGCGCTACTTCTCCACCACCCCGGAGCGGCTCACGCTGGCCCAGGCCGCGCTGCTCGCCGGGCTGGTCCGGTCCCCGGCCGACGACCCGATCAACGGCGACGCCGACGCGGCCCGGCAGCGGCGGGCGTACGTGCTGGACCGGATGGTGGAGACCGGCCGGGTCAGCGCGGCCGACGCCGAGACGGCGAAGGCAACGGAGCTGGCCCTCAAGCCCAACACCACACCGAACGACTGCGCCGCGGTGCCCGCCGACCACAACGACTGGGGCTTCTTCTGCGACTGGTTCACCCAGTGGTGGAACGCCCAGCCGGCGTTCGGCGAGAACGTCGACGAGCGGCAGCGGACGCTGCGCCGCGGCGGCTGGAAGATCGTGTCCTCGCTCGACCCGGACGTGCAGGCCAAGGCGAGCGAGCAGGTGCGGGAGATCTACCCGGAGACGATCGCGCGGGCGGCGCCGACCGCCGTGGTGCAGCCGGGCACCGGCCGGGTGCTGGCCATGGCGGTGAACCGCACCTACGGCACGACCGCCAACCCGGACGGGCAGCAGAACTACCCGAACACGGTCAACCAGCTGGTGGCCGGTGGTGGTGGCATCACCGGCTATCAGGCGGGCTCCACGTTCAAGCTGTTCGCCCTGCTGGCCGCGCTGGAGTCCGGGCTGCCGCTGGACACCGAGTTCGACGCGCCGCGCGTCTACGTGACGCAGTACCCGGTCGGCGCCGGCCCGGCGAGCTGCGGCGGCCGGTGGTGCCCGGCGAACGCCAACACCTACTGGATGGACGGCGACCGGGACATGTGGGACGCGTTCGGCCGGTCGGTGAACACGTACTTCGCGTGGCTGACCGAGCGCGTCGGCGCGGACCGGGTGGTCGAGATGGCCCAGCGGCTGGGCATCGTCTTCCGTGCCCCGGCGGACGCCCGGATGGCCCGCGAGGGCGCCAAGAGCTGGGGACCGTTCACGCTCGGGGTCTCTGCCACCACGCCGCTGGACCTGGCCGGCGCGTACGCCGCGGTGGCCGCCGAGGGCACCTGGTGCCGGCCCACGCCGGTCACCTCGATCACCGATCCGGGCGGCCGGACGGTGCCGGCCGGGAACACCGACTGCCGGCAGGTGCTCGACACCGAGGTGGCCCGCGCGGCGGCCGACGCCAGTCGCTGCCCGGTCGGCGACCAGTCGATGTACCGGCGCTGCGACGGCGGCACCGCCGAGGAACTGGCCCCTGGTCTGCGCCGGCCGGTGGCGGGCAAGACCGGCAGCTCGGAGCGGAACGCCACCGAGACGGTCGTCGCGTTCACCCCGCAGCTGTCGGTGGCGACGATCGCCGCGAACCCGGACGACCCCCGGGACGCGGTCGGCGGCGGCGTGCAGAAGCGGCAGATCGCCGCTGTGGGCCGCATCCTCGCGTGGTCGCTGCGCGACGAGCCGGTACGCGACTTCGTCCCGCCCGGCCAGGCGGTGGCCTTCCAGCACACCAGCCCGCGCACCGGTAACTGAGAGACGTCCGTCAGCTCGTCGACCTGCCGTACCGCGCGACAGTGGTCCGGACGGCTTCGTCCACCACCGCTGTCGTGCGGTCAGGGGTGACCGTCCAGTCCGGGAGGACCAGGCGCGGCCAGAACAGGTAGTTGGAGATCATCCCGAGGAACTGCGTAGCGGCCATCTCCGGGTCGTCGACGTCCGCGGCTCCCGCCTCGTGCTCGGCCACGAGGTAGGTCCGGACGGACTCGAAGTACGGCAGTTTGCCCTGGGAGAAGTGCGCTCGGGCCAGTTCGGGAAAGCGTGGCAGTTCGGCGATCACGATGCGGAACAGATCGGTCATCTCCGGCCGGCTCAACAGCGTCGCGTAGTGCCGCCCGAGAACCGTCAGGCCGGCCGTCAGGTCACCGGCGGGCGGCACGTCGGCGACGTCGTTGCGGGCCCACGAGTCGATGACGATGGCATCGAACAGTGCCGCCTTCGTCGGGAACTGCTTGAACAGCGTCGCCTTCGACACGCCGGCACTCTCGGCGATACGCGCCAGTGACGCCCGGTCGTAGCCCGACTCCAGGAAGAGCTCGGTGGCGGCCTGCAGGATCAGCGCGCGCTTCTCCTCCGCCACGCGCTGGTGATAGGCCGACGGCGCTGGGGTCATGCGCCCATCATAGCGAGGTGAGTGGGTTGACTCACCATCTGCGGGGGCGTAGCTTCGAGTGGTGAGTCGCTCGACTCACCACCCGTCCCGGGTGGTCGTCCCGTACGTACCGGAGGATCCGATGTCCCGTTTCGCCGATCAGACAGTTCTCGTCACCGGAGGCAGCGGCGGGCAGGGGGCCAGCCACGTCCGCGCCCTGCACGCCGAAGGCGCCAACGTCGTCATCGGTGGCATCGACGCCGACCGTGGCGCCGGCCTCGCCGCCGAGCTGGGACACCGGGCCCTCTCCGTCCGCCTGGACGTCACCCGGGAGGAGTCGTGGGCCGCCGCCGTCGCGGAGACCGAGAAGACATTCGGTGCGCTCACGATCCTCGTCAACAACGCCGGGGTGCAGAACCCGCCGGCCGTCATCGAGTCCACCGACCTGGCCACGTGGGCCCGCATCCTCGACGTCAACCTCACCGGCACGTTCCTCGGCATCAGGGCAGCCGCCCCGGCGCTGCGGCGCGCGGGGGGAGGAACGATCGTCAACATCGGCTCCACCACGGGCCTCGGCGGTACCGCCCTCTACGCGCCCTACGTCGCCGGCAAGTGGGCGGTTCGAGGGCTCACCCGGACCGCCGCCCTCGAACTGGGCCGCGACAACATCCGCGTCAACGCGATCCACCCCGGCGTGGTCGCCACCCCGTTCATCACCGAGCCGGCGGCCGGCAGCGCCGCCCCGATCGCCGACTTCTACTCGCCCGAGCCGTTCGCCGTCCCGCGACTCGGGCAGCCCGCCGACATCACCGCGCTGCTGTTGTTCCTCACGTCGCCGGACGCGGCCTTCATCACCGGCGCCGAGTACGTCATCGACGGAGGGCTGCTCCTCGGCCCCGCACTGAAGAACGGCTCTCCGTCCTAACCGGCGGGGTGTTCGGCGCCCCGGGCGATGTTGCGGGCCATGCCGCCGAAGACGACGGCGTGGAAGGGGGCCACCGAGGCCCAGTAGAGGTGGCCGGGCAGGCCGCGCGGGAGGAACACGGCCCGCTGCACGTACCTGCTGCGGCCGTCCCCGTCCGGCTCGGCGCGCATCTCCAGCCAGGCGCGGCCGGGCAGCCGCATCTCGGCGCGCAGCCGCAGCAGCTCACCCGGGACGATCTCCTCGACCCGCCAGAAGTCCAGCGCCTCGCCGACCTGGAGCCGGTGCGGGTCGCGCCGTCCCCGGCGCAGCCCGACGCCGCCGATCAGGCGGTCCATCCAGCCGCGCACCGACCAGGCGAGCGGGAACGAGTACCAGCCGTTCTCGCCGCCGACGCCCTCGATGACCCGCCACAACGCCGCCGGTGGCGCGTCCACCGTCCGCTCCCGCAGATCGGTGTACGCGGTGCCGCCGGACCAGTGCGGATCCGACGGCAGCGGCTCGGCGGGCGCGTCCGGCCCGCTCGCGTTCGACCAGCGCGTCTCCACCTCCGCGTCCCGCACCTTGGTCAGCGCCAGCGCGACCGCCTGGTCGAAGCCGATCAGCCCGTCCGGCGGGTCCGGCACGTACCGGGCGATGTCGTGCTCGTGCGCCACCGCCTCGTGCACCAGGCTCTCCACGAGCGGCCGGGCGATCGCGTTCGGCACCGGCGTGATCAGGCCGACCCAGTGCGAGGAGAGCGACGGGGTGAGCGGGCGTACCGGCAGGATGACCCGGCGCCGCAGCCCGGCCACCCGGGCGTACCGCTGCATCATCTCGGAGAACGTCAGCACGTCCGGGCCGCCGATGTCGAAGGCCCGGTTGACGTCGGCCGGCAGGTGCGCGCAGCCGGCCAGGTAGCGCAGCACGTCCCGGACCGCGATCGGCTGGATCCGGTTGCGCACCCAGCGCGGGGTGACCATCGCCGGGAGCCGCTCGGTCAGGTGGCGCAGCATCTCGAACGAGGCCGAACCGGATCCGATGATCACGGCGGCGCGCAGCACCGCAGTGGGCACGCCGCTGTCCAGCAGGATCCGCGCGACCTCCGCCCGGGAGCGCAGGTGCGCCGAGGGCAGGCCGTCGCGCTCCGCCGGCTCCGGCCCGCCGAGATACACGATCCGGCGTACGCCCGCGGCGCGCGCCGCCTCGGCGAAGTTCGTCGCCGCCTCCCGGTCGGCCGCCTCGAAACCACGCTGGCCCAGCGAGTGGACCAGGTAGTACGCCACCTCCACGCCTGCGAACACGGCCGGCAGCGTCTCCGGCCGGCGGAGGTCGCCCTCGACGACCTCCGCCTCGGCCGCCCACGGCACGTCCCGCAGCCGTCCGGCGGTCCGGGCCAGGCAGCGTACGGTGTGCCCCTCGGCCAGCAGCCGGGGCGCGAGGCGTCCGCCGATGTAGCCGGTCGCACCGGTGACGAGGCATCTCACGGCATCCAGTGTGCGGCTCCGTAGACTCCTTCGCTGTGGAGAACGCGAGGGACACCTTCTGGGGGCCGGACTTTCAGCAGCTCAGTACCGTCGACCCGGAGATCGCCGAGGTGGTGCTGGGTGAGCTGGACCGGCTGCGCGGCGGCCTGCAACTGATCGCCAGCGAGAACCTCACCTCGCCCGCGGTGCTGGCCGCGCTGGGCTCCACGCTCACCAACAAGTACGCCGAGGGCTACCCGGGGCGGCGCTACTACGGCGGCTGCGCCGAGGTGGACCGGGCCGAGGAACTGGCGATCTCCCGGGCGAAGGAGCTGTTCGGCGCCGAGCACGCGAACGTCCAGCCGCACTCCGGGGCGAGCGCCAACCTGGCCGCGTACGCCGCCCTGGTGCAGCCGGGTGACACGGTGCTGGCCATGGACCTGCCGCACGGCGGGCACCTGACCCACGGCAGCCGGGTGAACTTCTCCGGCAAGTGGTTCCACCCGGTCGGCTACACCGTCCGGCGGGACACCGGGACGATCGACTACGACGAGGTACGCGACCTGGCCCGCGCGCACCGGCCGAAGATGATCATCTGCGGCGCGACGGCGTACCCGCGGCTGATCGACTTCGCCCGCTTCCGGGAGATCGCCGACGAGGTCGACGCGTACCTGATGGTGGACGCCGCGCACTTCATCGGCCTGGTGGCCGGCGGCGCGATCCCGTCGCCCGTGCCGTACGCCGACGTGGTCACCGCGACCACCCACAAGGTGCTGCGCGGCCCGCGCGGCGGCATGATCCTCTGCCGGGAGCCGCTGGCGGCCCGGATCGACAAGGCGGTCTTCCCGTTCACCCAGGGCGGCCCGCTGATGCACGCCGTCGCCGCCAAGGCGGTCGCGCTGCGCGAGGCCGCGCAGCCCGAGTTCCGCACGTACGCCGCCCAGGTGGTCACCAACGCCCGCGCGCTCGCCGACGGGCTGGCCGCGGAGGGGCTGCCGGCGGTGTCCGGCGGCACCGACACCCACCTGGCCCTGCTCGACCTGCGCGAGACCGGTGTGACCGGCGCCCAGGCCGAGGCCCGCTGCGACGCCGCCGGCATCACGCTGAACAAGAACGCCGTCCCGTACGACCCGCAGCCGCCGGCGGTGGCCTCCGGCATCCGGGTGGGCTCGCCGAGCGTCACCACCCAGGGCATGCGGGAAGGGGAGATGCGCCGGATCGCCACGTTGATCGGTCGGGCGGTGCGGACCGATCCGGAGTCCCCCGGGGGCGGCGACGAGCTGACCCGGATCGCCGCCGACGTGACCGAGCTGGTCACCGAGTTCCCGGCGTACCCCCGTGGCTGAGCCCGGGACGCGCGCGGCGGAGGCGACGGCGGACCGCGGCTGGCGACTGCGCCATCTGCCGGTGCTGCTGGCCGCGGTGGCGGTGCTGGCCGCTGTCGCGGCGGTGGTCGGCGGGGTGTGGCGCGGCGCGGACGGCGCGCTCGGCGCGGCGGCCGGGGTGGCCGTCACGGCTGCGAGCTACACGCTCACCACAGTGGTGCTTGCCTGGGCGGACTCGAAGGATCCGCAGCTCGTGCTGCCGTTCGGGCTGGGCCTCTACGTCGCCAAGATCACCGCGCTCGGCGGGGTGATGGTGCTGGTGGCCTCGACCGGCTGGCCGGGACTGATCCCGTTCTGTTTCGGCATCGCCGCGGGCGTGGTGGTCTGGACCGGCGTGCACGTCTGGTGGCTCACGACCGTCCATGCCCGACGGATGCTGCGCTGAGCCGTCCCACCCTTCGGGCGACGCGTGGTTCTGTCCGCGATCGGTCATTCTCTCAGTGGCGGGGGAGGAGTACCGTTCCTCCAGACGACTTCGCCCGCCCGTGTCCCACACAACCAGGTTGTGCGGGGGGTGAGGCACAACCTCTTCTGCTCGACTGATATCGTTCGCCCCGTCATGGCCGGTGACCAGAAACCCCCCAACACTGGCGGCTCGGGCGACGTTCCGTCCGGTGCCGGTCAGGGTTGGACCGCGCTCTCATACCTCATCGGGGGCATGCTCGTCTGGGGTTTCATCGGCTGGCTGGTCGACCGTTGGCTCGACACCGGCGGCATCGCCACCGGTATCGGGGTCGTGCTCGGCATGGCCGGGGGGATCATCCTGGTCGTCCGCCGACTTGGCACGCCTACTTAGGAAGGGACGCGGTGTTCGGACAGGCGAACGTCCTGGCTCAGGGCCAGGCGGAATTCCCACCGAGCGTGGGGGACTTCTACCTGCCCAGCATCCTGCCCTGGGGTGCGGAGAACTCGTACTGGTTCACCAAGATCACGGCGATGGTGTGGATCGCCGTCGGCGTGCTGATCATCTTCTTCCTGGCCACGTACCGGAAGCCGCAGCTGGTCCCCACCAAGAAGCAGTGGCTGGCCGAGTCGATCTACGGCTTCGTGCGCAACAACATCGCCGTGGACATGATCGGTCACGCGGGAGTGCGGTTCGCGCCGTACTTCACCACGCTCTTCTGCTTCATCCTGCTGACGAACTTCTTCGCGATCGTGCCGTTCTTCCAGATCTCGCCGAACTCGCACATCGCCTTCCCGGCCTTCCTCGCCGTGATCAGCTACGTGATGTTCAACTACGTCGGCATCCGGCACCACGGCTTCGTGAAGTACTTCAAGAACGCTCTGGTCCCGCCGGCGCCCTGGTTCATCCTGCCGCTGCTGATCCCGATCGAGCTGTTCTCGACCTTCATCGTCCGGCCGTTCTCGCTGGCCGTCCGTCTCTTCGCGAACATGTTCGCCGGCCACATGCTCCTGCTGGTCTTCACGCTCGGCGGGTTCGCCATGATCAGCGCCAACGCCTGGCTGGCACCGGTCTCGGTGCTGTCCTGGACGATGACTGTGGCGCTGACCTTCCTCGAGTTCCTGGTGATCTGTCTGCAGGCGTACGTCTTCACGGTGCTGACCGCCAGCTACGTGCAGGGCGCCCTCGCCGACGAGCACTGATCCGATCTTTCGCACCAACCGTTGTCGTCCCGCGTGACCGTCACGCGTGATAACCAGGAGGAACCAACCAATGGACATCTACGCCGCGGTAGAGGGCAGCACCGCCGCCATCGGCTACGGTCTCGCGGCCATCGGCCCGGGCATCGGCGTGGGCCTGGTCTTCTCGGCCTACATCCAGTCGACCGCCCGCCAGCCGGAGTCGTCCCGGATGACCCTGCCGTACGTCTGGATCGGCTTCGCCGTCATCGAGGCCCTCGCGCTGCTGGGTATCGCCTTCGGCTTCATCTGGCAGGGCAACCTCTAATTCGGCCCTGAGACCGGGAGGTTTCCGATGTACTTCCTCGCCGCTGAGGGTGGTGAGACGACCCACAACCCGATCATCCCTGTCTGGCAGGAGATCGTGGTCGGTGGGATCGCCTTCATCGTGCTCTGCTTCGTGCTGATGAAGTTCGTCTTCCCGCGCATGGAGCAGACGTTCCAGGCCCGGGTCGACGCGATCGAGGGCGGCATCAAGCGCGCCGAGGCCGCGCAGGCCGAGGCGAACCAGCTGCTCGAGCAGTACCGGGCCCAGCTCGCGGAGGCGCGTACCGACGCCGCCAAGATCCGGGACGACGCCCGGGCCGACGCCGAGGGCATCCGCCAGGACATCCTCGCCAAGGCGCGCGAGGAGTCCGACCGGATCATCGCCGCCGGCAAGGAGCAGCTCGCCGCGGAGCGGGCCACCATCGTGCGCGAGCTGCGCACCGAGGTCGGCACCATCGCGGTGGACCTGGCCAGCAAGATCGTCGGTGAGTCGCTGGCCGACGAGGCGCGTCGCAAGGGCACCGTCGACCGGTTCCTGAGCGGTCTCGAGAGCACGGGGGCCCGCTGATGCAGGCCGCCAGCCGGGAGTCGTACTCCGCCGGGGCCGAGCGCCTCGACGCGTACGCCCGCGGCGCGGAGCCGTCGGCGGTGGCCTCCACCGCCGACGACATCCTCTCCGTCGCCGACCTGCTGCGGCGCGAGCCGCGGCTGCGCCGGGCGCTGGCCGACCCGGCGCGCTCGGGTGAGGACCGCGCGGCTCTGCTCACCGGGATCCTGGGCGGGAAGGTCGGCGCGGACGCGCTCGACCTGCTCACCACGCTGGTCTCCGGTCGCTGGTCGGCCCCGTCGGAGCTGCTCGACGGCGTCGAGCGGATCGGCGTGGAGGCGCTCCTCGCGAGCGCCGACTCGACCGGCGATCTGGGCGAGGTCGAGGACGAGCTGTTCCGCTTCGGGAAGGTCGTCTCCGGTTCCGGCGAGCTGTCCAACGCGCTCTCCGACCCGATGGCCCCGGTGCAGCGGCGGGCCGAACTGGCCCAGCAGCTGCTGGCCGGCAAGGCCCGGCCGGTCACCGTCCGCCTCGTCGAGGCCGCGCTCGCCGGCTTCGGGGGACGCTCCTTCACCGGTGCGCTCACCCGGCTGGTCGAGCTGGCCGCCGACCGGCGGGACCGTCAGGTCGCGTACGTGACCGTGGCGGCACCGCTGAACGACGAGGAGGAGCGACGCCTCGGCGCCCGCCTCTCCCAGATGTACGGTCGGGAGGTCTCCGTCAAGCAGACGGTCGACCCCGACGTGCTCGGCGGAGTGCGCGTGCGGGTCGGATCCGACCTGTACGACGGGACCGTCCTGCGCCGCCTCAACGAGACCCGCAACGCGCTCGCGAAGCGCTGACCAGCGTCTTAGCAGCCCTGATTCGACGCCATCGGACCGGTCGGTACTAGGTATCCCGGGCCCCTGATACTTAAGGAAGCAGAGGATGGCCGAGCTGACCATCTCGACGGAGGAGATCCGCGGCGCCCTGGAGCGCTACGTCTCCTCCTACACGGCCGACGTCTCCCGCGAGGAGGTCGGCACCGTCGCCGACGCCGGTGACGGCATCGCCCACGTCGAGGGTCTCCCCTCGACCATGACCAACGAGCTCCTGGAGTTCGAGGACGGCACGCTCGGCGTGGCGCTGAACCTCGACGTCCGGGAGATCGGTGTCGTCGTCCTCGGTGACTTCGGCGGGATCGAAGAGGGTCAGCGCGTCAAGCGCACCGGCCGGGTGCTCTCCGTGCCCGTCGGCGACGCGTTCCTCGGCCGCGTGGTGAACGCGCTCGGCGAGCCGATCGACGGCCTCGGCGACATCGCCAACGAGGGCTTCCGCGAGCTGGAGCTCCAGGCCCCGAACGTGATGTCCCGCAAGTCGGTCGACGAGCCGCTGCAGACGGGCATCAAGGCCGTCGACGCGATGACCCCGATCGGCCGTGGCCAGCGCCAGCTGATCATCGGTGACCGCAAGACCGGCAAGACCACTGTCGCCCTGGACACCATCCTCAACCAGCGCGAGAACTGGCGCTCCGGCGACCCGAAGAAGCAGGTCCGCTGCATCTACGTCGCGATCGGCCAGAAGGCCTCCACCATCGCCTCCATCAAGGGGACGCTGGAGGAGGCGGGCGCGATGGAGTACACCACCATCGTCGCCTCCCCGGCCTCCGACCCGGCCGGCTTCAAGTACCTCGCCCCCTACACCGGCTCGTCCATCGGGCAGCACTGGATGTACGGCGGCAAGCACGTCCTGATCGTCTTCGACGACCTGAGCAAGCAGGCCGAGGCGTACCGCGCCGTGTCGCTGCTGCTGCGCCGCCCGCCGGGCCGCGAGGCCTACCCGGGTGACGTCTTCTACCTGCACTCGCGTCTGCTGGAGCGCTGCGCCAAGCTCTCCGACGAGCTGGGCGGCGGCTCGATGACCGGTCTGCCGATCATCGAGACCAAGGCGAACGACATCTCGGCGTTCATCCCGACCAACGTCATCTCCATCACCGACGGCCAGATCTTCCTCGAGACCGACCTGTTCAACCAGGGCGTCCGGCCGGCCATCAACGTCGGCACCTCGGTCTCCCGGGTCGGTGGCGCCGCGCAGGTGAAGCCGATGAAGAAGGTCGCCGGCTCGCTGCGGCTGAACCTGGCCCAGTACCGCGAGCTGGAGGCGTTCGCCGCCTTCGCCTCCGACCTGGACCGGGCCTCCCGCGCCCAGCTGGACCGGGGTTCCCGCCTGGTCGAGCTGCTCAAGCAGCCGAACTACTCGCCGTACCCGGTGCAGGAGCAGGTCGTCTCCGTCTGGGCCGGCACCGAGGGCAAGCTGGACGACGTCCCGGTCGGCGAGGTCCGCCGCTTCGAGTCCGAGTTCCTCCAGTACCTCCGCCACAAGCACGAGGGCGTCCTGGCCGGAATCGCCGACAACAAGTGGGACGACGAGATCATCTCCTCGCTCGACTCCGCGATCAGCGAGTTCAAGCAGGTCTTCCTGGGCAAGGAGGACGAGGTCCGGGTCAACGACGCGCCGGCCAAGCCGCTGGAGGGCGAGGAGACCCGCGAGACGGTGACCCGCTTCCGCGACGGCACCACCGACCGCCCGGCCGAGAGCTGATCCGATGGCCGCCCAGGTACGCGTTCTCCGGCAGCGGATCCGTTCCGCCAAGGGGATGAAGAAGATCACCAAGGCGATGGAGCTCGTCGCGACGAGCCGCATCGCCAAGGCCCAGGCCAAGGTGGCGGCCTCGCTGCCGTACGCCGAGGCGATCACCGGCGTGCTGACGGCGCTGGCCTCGAATGCGCGGATCGACCACCCGCTGCTCACCCCGCGCGAGCGGGTGCGGCGGGCGGGCGTCCTGCTGGTCACCGCCGACCGGGGCCTGGCCGGTGGCTACAGCTCGAACGCGATCCGGACCGCCGAGTCGCTGATCGCCCGCCTGCGTGCCGACGGCAAGGAGCCCGTGCTCTACGTCATCGGCCGCAAGGGCGTGGCGTTCTACCGGTTCCGCAACCGGCAGATCGCCGCGAGCTGGACGGGTTTCTCCGAGCAGCCGTCGTTCGAGGACGCCCGCGAGGTCGGTGAGACGCTGATCAAGGCGTTCACCGCCGGCGCGGACGACACCGACAACGAGGCCGGCGCCGACGGGATCCTCGGCGTGGACGAGCTGCACATCGTCTACACCGAGTTCAAGTCCCTGATGACGCAGAACCCGGTGACCCGGATCGTCGGTCCGATGCAGGTCGAGGACCGGCCCCGGTCCGAGGGCCTGCTGCCGGCGTACGAGTTCGAGCCGGAGCCGGAGTCGCTGCTCGACGCCCTGCTGCCGAAGTACATCAACACGCGGATCTTCGCGGCGTTGCTGGAGTCGGCGGCCAGTGAGTCGGCCGCCCGTCGGCGGGCGATGAAGAGCGCCACCGACAACGCCGAAGAGATGATCGAGAAGTACACGCGTGAGATGAACTCGGCTCGTCAGGCCGGCATCACCCAGGAGATCAGTGAGATCGTCGGCGGCGCGAACGCGCTGGCCGCGTCGGGAAGTGAAGTGTGATGACTGTATCCGCAGTTGAGACCAAGACGGCCACGGGTCGCGTGGTCCGGGTCATCGGCCCGGTCGTCGACGCCGAGTTCCCGCGCGACGCCATGCCGGGGCTGTTCAACGCCCTGCACGTCGACGTGACCCTCTCCGGCGGTGAGAAGACGCTGACCCTGGAGGTCGCCCAGCACCTGGGTGACAACCTGATCCGCGCCATCTCGATGCAGCCGACCGACGGCCTGGTCCGCGGCACCGAGGTGCGCGACACCGGCGCGCCGATCAGCGTGCCGGTGGGCGACGCGGTCAAGGGCCACGTGTTCAACGCGATCGGCGAGTGCCTCAACCTCACCGAGGGCGAGACCATCCAGGCCGACGACCGGTGGGGCATCCACCGCAAGGCCCCGGCCTTCGCCGACCTGGAGCCGAAGACCGAGATGCTGGAGACCGGCATCAAGGTCATCGACCTGCTCGCCCCGTACGTCAAGGGCGGCAAGATCGGCCTGTTCGGCGGCGCGGGCGTGGGCAAGACGGTGCTCATCCAGGAGATGATCACCCGTGTCGCCCGCAACTTCGGTGGTACCTCGGTCTTCGCCGGCGTGGGTGAGCGCACCCGCGAGGGCAACGACCTCATCGCCGAGATGACCGAGTCGGGCGTCATCGACAAGACCGCGCTGGTCTACGGCCAGATGGACGAGCCGCCGGGCACCCGCCTGCGGGTCGCGCTGTCCGCGCTGACCATGGCGGAGTACTTCCGTGACGTGAAGAAGCAGGAGGTGCTGCTCTTCATCGACAACATCTTCCGCTTCACCCAGGCCGGTTCCGAGGTCTCCACGCTGCTCGGCCGCATGCCGAGCGCCGTGGGTTACCAGCCGACCCTGGCCGACGAGATGGGCGAGCTCCAGGAGCGGATCACCTCCGTCCGGGGCCAGGCCATCACCTCGATGCAGGCGATCTACGTGCCCGCCGACGACTACACCGACCCGGCGCCGGCCACCACGTTCGCCCACCTCGACGCGACCACCAACCTGGAGCGGTCGATCTCCGACAAGGGCATCTACCCGGCCGTGGACCCGCTGGCGTCCTCGTCCCGGATCCTCGCCCCGGAGTTCGTCGGCGAGGAGCACTTCGCCGTCGCCACCGAGGTGAAGCGGATCCTGCAGCGCTACAAGGACCTGCAGGACATCATCGCCATCCTCGGTATCGAGGAGCTCTCCGAGGAGGACAAGCTCACCGTCGGCCGCGCCCGCCGGATCGAGCGGTTCCTCTCGCAGAACACGTACGCGGCGGAGCAGTTCACCGGCGTGCCCGGCTCGACGGTCCCGATCGCCGAGACCATCGACGCCTTCCGCCGGATCAGCGAGGGGGAGTTCGACCACTTCCCGGAGCAGGCGTTCTTCATGTGCGGCGGCCTGGACGACCTGCGGGCCAAGGCCAAGGAGCTGATGGGCGAGGAGGGCTGAGAGCCCGCTCACACCCACGAGGGCCGTCCCGGCGAAAGCCGGGGCGGCCTTCGCCTTTTCCGGGCACTGCACTACCAGATGCCCGGTTCTCCGGCAAGCAGTTCGCCGGATCGCGCGGTACCGTTCCTGACACGACTTCACATCCGGCCGTTGATCTCTGCAACCAAACGGACCCCCGCGCCCGTCTTCCTACCCGTGGGCGCGACGATTGGAGATGCTCGTGGGCGGTAAGGGCGGCGCGGATCGCGGGAAGCGGTCCATGTGGCGCGGCGTGCCCCGGTGGGCCCGCGTCTGCACGATCCTGGGCATCGTCATGGTGGTGCTCAGCGGCTCCGTGCTGATCGGCTCGCGCGCCCTCGTCGCCCGCTACGAGGGATCGGTGGGCAAGGCCGACCTCTTCGGTGACCAGGCCGCCGGCGCCAACGAGAAGAAGAGCGACATCAAGGGCCCGCTCAACATCCTGCTCGTCGGCGTGGACCCCCGGACCGCGACCGCCCGCCCGCTCGCCGACTCGATCATGGTCCTGCACGTGCCCGCCACCATGGACCGCGGCTACCTCTTCTCGCTGCCGCGTGACCTGCGGGTGGACATCCCGGAGTTCCCCAAGGCCGACTACTCGGGCGCCAACGACCGGCTCAACGCGGCCATGTCGCACGGCAGCAACGTGCCGGGGCAGAACCCCAGCACCGCGCAGGGCTTCGAGCTGCTCGCCAACACCGTGCAGGAGGTCACCGGCATCAAGCGCTTCGACGCCGGTGCGATCATCAACTTCAGCGGTTTCAAGAAGATCGTCGACGCCATGGGCGGCGTCGACATGTACATCGAGCGGGAGGTGCGCTCGGAGCACCTCCAGCCGGACGGCACGCCGCGCCAGCTCAAGCCCGGCGGTGGTGGCTACCTCGGGCCGCAGGCCGTGTACAAGAAGGGCAACGCCCACCTCAAGGGCTGGCAGGCGCTGGACTACGTCCGGCAGCGCTACCCGAAGAACGGCGTGCCGGACGCCGACTACGGCCGGCAGCGGCACCAGCAGCAGTTCGTCAAGGCGATGGTGAGCCAGGCGTTCAGCGCCGACGTGGTGGCCAACCCGGTCAAGCTGGACCGGGTGCTGCGCGCCGCCGGGAAGTCGCTGGTGTTCAACGGCCGCGGCAACAGCGTGGTCGACTTCGGGCTGGCCCTGAAGGACATCCGGCCCGAGGCGATCGAGACGATCAAGCTGCCGGGCGGCCCGATCGGTACCGGCAGCAACTACCGGGGTGAGCAACTGCTCGAACCGGCGGAGGACTTCTTCACCGCCCTGCGTACCGAACAGCTCGACGCATTCCTGCTGGAGCACCCCGACTTCAAGCAGAAGACCAAGTAGCCTGAGCGGGTGCGGGACCGTGGTGGTCCGGCTCTCACCACCCGCGTTGGGTGGGCTGCGGGGTCGCGACTAGACTTTCGGCAATCCGCCGCCGCAGCAAGGAGACAGCGTGGCACAGCAGCTTCACGTCGAGCTCGTAGCCGTCGAGGAGAAGGTCTGGACCGGCGAGGCCGAGATGGTCGTCGCCCGGACGACCGAGGGTGAGCTCGGTGTGCTGCCTGGGCACGCACCGCTGCTCGGCCAGCTCGCCGAACCCAGCCAGGTACGCATCAAGCAGGCCGGTGGCCAGCAGATCGCGTACGACGTGGCCGGCGGCTTCCTGTCGGTGACCGGTGAGGGCGTCACAGTCCTCGCCGAGAGCGCAACCCCCGCCACCCCGGCCCGCTGAGCCGACCCGCCGATGGAGATCGTCGAAGGGATCGGAATCGGCTTCGCGATCGTCGTCGTCGCGCTTCTGATCCTCTTCATCCGGCGGGCCCTGTTCACGCGTAGCGGTGGCATCATCCGGCTGAGCGTCCGGGTCAACACGATCCTCGACGGTCGTGGCTGGTCACCCGGGTTCGGTCGCTTCGTGGGCGACGAACTCCGCTGGTACCGCATGTTCAGCTTCGCGCTGCGCCCCAAGCGGGTGCTCTCCCGCAAGGGGCTGGCGGTCGAGCGTCGCCGGCTGCCCGAGGGGCAGGAGCGCATGTCGATGCCCGCCGAGTGGGTGATCCTGCGCTGTACCAGCCACCACGCGCCGATCGAGATCGCCATGGCGCGATCCACGGTCACCGGATTCCTGTCCTGGCTCGAGGCCGCCCCACCCGGGGCGGCCTCGCCGCGTCTGGCCTCCCAGGACTGGCCCGCCGCCTGACCCTCACCCCAACACCCCGTCAACCGGTCACGGGGGTCGTGCCGGGTCGCCGCCGCTGACGCCGATCTTGGAGTTGTGGCGCCAGGAAATGCCCGGTTCGCGCCGTTAGTGAGGCACCACAACTCCAAGATCGCCGCACCCTTCCCGGCGCCTCCCGCGATCTTGCACATTGGTGCCCGGCAAACCTCGCAAATGAGACGCCCCCCGCACTGAGCCAGCCCCGCTCGGGCCAGCCCCGCTCGGGCCAGCCCCGCTCGGGCCAGCCCCGCTCGGGCCAGCCCCGCTCGGGCCAGCCCCGCTCGGGCCAACCCGCCCCGGGTCAGCCCTGCCTGGGTTCTGTCGATCATGAACTTGACGGTGTTTGGTGTCCGGTTTGTCGGCGTCAACTTCATGATCGACGGCGCGGGGGCGGGTGCGTGTGGTGCGATCCGTGCTGACCTGGGCGGGTGTGTCTGGTTCGGGGGTGGTGGGCGGCACTCTGAGGGTGGAATCGCGGGTGGGTGGGTGGCGTTGTAACCGGGTGAACGACCGAGCGTCGGCGGCGCGCCCTGCGAGCGGGGCGGTGTCCGCAGGCCCGGGAATCATCCTGGCCGGCTGGTCGTTGAACACGGTTCCGACGACGTGAACCCCCGCGCCTGCTCTCCGGTGGCGTGTGGCGCCCCCGGGAATGGTGGCGGGTGGCGGGTCGTTGGACATGCTTCCGGCGCCGCGCAGCGGCACCCCTCTGCCCTCGCGAGTAGCCGGATCCCCCCAGTCTTTTTGAGCGCCTGACGGTGCCCACGCATCCCCGTCCCCCGCGGGGTGTGTCGACCCCCGAATGGAGCCCTCCATGAACACGATTCTGCGTAAGAGCATTCTGGGTGTTGCTGGTCTGGCTTTCACCGGTGGCGTGTTCGCCGGTCCGGTGGCTGCGCACGCGGCGGACA
>NZ_JNZR01000014.1:0-129593 GCF_000717585.1 Micromonospora globosa | reverse complement strand
GGGGTGGGCTGGGTGGGGACCTGGGCTGGGGTGGTGGGCCAGGGGATCTCGGGGGAGGGGTGGAAGGCGATGCCGGCTGTGGACCAGCGCGGGCCGTGTGCGGCCAGCCGGCTGCGGAACCGGGACCAGTCGTGCGTCTCGCGCGGTGACCAGCCGAGTTCGGCGACGGCGGGCAGACGCGGGAAGAGCATGAACTCGACCTCGGCCGGCGTCGTGATCGACTCGGTCCACAGCGGCGCCTCCACACCCAGCACCGCCTCGGCCGGTACGCCCCGCACGTGGCTGCCCGGATCCCACTCGTACGCCCGGCGCACGTCGATCAGACCGGCCCAGTCGTGTCCGATCGGGGTGTCCGGGGCGTACTTCATGTCCAGGTACGCGTGGTTGCCGGGAGAGAGGATCAGCCGGGCGCCCCGGCGTACCGCGTCGGCGGTCTCCGGGTCGTCACCGTTCGTGCCCCACCACTGCAGGACGCGCCCGTCGACGTGTGCGGCCGGGGCGAGCTGGTGCCAGCCGACGACGGTCTTGCCGGTGGCGGCCACCAGCCGCTGCGCCCGCTCCACGAAGGAGCGGTAGCTGTCGGCCGGCACCTTGAACGCCTCGTCGCCGCCGAGGTGCAGCCACGGCCCGGGCGTCGACGCGGCCACCTCGCCGACCACGTCCGCGACGAAGGCGTACGTCCGCTCGTCGGCGGGGTCGACGAAGCTGAAGCCGACCTCGGTGCCGGTGTACGGCGGTGGCGCGATCTTGCCGGGCGCCAGTTCGGGGTACGCGACGAGCGCCGCGTTGGTGTGGCCCGGGAGGTCGATCTCGGGCACCACTGTGACGTGGCGGCGGGCGGCGTACGCGACGATGCGGCGGTAGTCGTCACGTGTGTACCAGCCGCCGGGGCCGCCGCCGACCGCTGTCGCACCGCCGACCTCGGCGAGCCGTGGCCAGGAGTCGACGGCGATCCGCCAGCCCTGGTCGTCGGTGAGGTGCAGGTGCAGGTGGTTGAGCTTGTAGCGGGCCAGGTGGTCGACCACCCGCAGCACGTCCTCGACCGCGAAGAAGTGGCGGGCGACGTCGAGCATCGCGCCCCGGTAGGGGAAGCGCGGCCGGTCGACGATCGTGCCGCCGGGTACCGCCCAGCGCGCGGCGACGGCGGTCGGGCTCTCGATCGGCGCGGGTAACAGCTGCCGCAGCGTCTGCGCGCCGTGGAACAGCCCGGCCGGGGTGGCGGCGGTGATCCGGACGCCGCCGGTGGTCACGTCGAGGCGGTAGCCCTCGTCTCCGAGCCGCGCGTCGTCCGGCTCGCCGGGCCGGGCGGGAGCCGCCGCGGACAGCGTGAGCGTCAGCGGGCCGTCCTCGCCGGTGTCGGCGACCGGGAGCGGGAAGCCGGTGGCCGGGCGCAGCCAGCCGGCGAGCTGTTCGGCCACGTCCCGCCCGGCGGGGCTGACCCGCAGCACCGCGTCCGCGCTCAGCGTGAAGTCGCCGGCCGGGTCCGGGCGCACGTGCTCGGGCGCCGGCACCACGTCGCCGAGCCGGACCGGCGCCGGTCCGGCGAGCGCCTCGGCGGCCCGGCCCGCGGCGTCGCGGGCCAGCTCGGCCGCGGGTGCCGGCACACCGGGCAGCGGCACAGCGGGTACGTCGCTGGAAGGGCTGGTGGGACGGGTGTCGGTCGGCTCCGGCCCGGTCTCCGGGGCGGCGGGGTTGGTCGGCACGGCGACGGCTCCGAGGGTGTATTCGCGCGGGATATGGCAAAGGTCAGGTTCCGCGAGATGCAGTGACGTCAAGAGTACGAGGGGGATCGGAATTGCGTGATCGTGCTCGTGGAAGCGTTCCCAAAAACCCGTACGAACGCGGATTGTGGTGACCGTTGTGCCGAAAGTCACCGAACGCTCCCAGGTTTCTCGAAACTCGCCTAGCCTTCGCCCCACCGACGCTGACGAGCCGGGATTACCGGTGGTCACTACCGGGGTATGTCCGAACTGAACCTTCGTTAAGTGTCAATGGCGCGCGTGGGAGGCTCTGGTGGCAGCGCACGATCCGGTCGAGCAGAAGTACGTCTACGACTTCGCCGAGGGCAACAAGGATCTCAAGGATCTGCTCGGCGGCAAGGGGGCCAACCTGGCCGAGATGACGAATCTCGGCCTGCCGGTTCCGCCCGGCTTCACGATCACCACCGAGGCCTGCAAGGCGTACCTGACCACCGGGCGCGAGCCGGACGGCCTGGCCGCCCAGATCGAGGCGCACCTGGAGTCCCTGGAGCGCGAGATGGGCCGGCGCCTCGGCGACCCGGACGACCCGCTGCTGGTCTCGGTACGTTCCGGCGCCAAGTTCTCCATGCCGGGCATGATGGAGACCGTCCTCAACGTCGGCCTCAACGACCGCAGCGTGGTCGGCCTGAGCAACCAGGCGGGCGGGAACGACCGGTTCGCCTGGGACTCGTACCGGCGGCTGATCCAGATGTTCGGCAAGACCGTCTGCGAGGTGCCGGGCGAGGAGTTCGAGCACGCGCTCGACGAGATCAAGCGCGCCAAGGGCACGCACAACGACCTCGACCTGGACGCCGACGACCTGCGCGGGCTTGTCGACGCGTACAAGCAGATCTTCGCGAAGCACACCGGCCGCGAGTTCCCGCAGGAGCCGCGCGAGCAGCTCGACCTCGCCATCCGCGCGGTCTTCGACTCGTGGAACGCGGAGCGGGCGATCCTCTACCGCCGCCAGGAGCGCATCCCGGCCGACCTGGGCACCGCCGTCAACGTGGTGACGATGGTGTTCGGCAACCTCGGTCCCGACTCCGGTACCGGCGTCGCGTTCACCCGCGACCCGGGCAGCGGCGCGCAGGGCATCTACGGCGACTACCTCGCCAACGCCCAGGGTGAGGACGTGGTCGCCGGCATCCGCAACACGGTGCCGTTGCAGGAGCTGGAGCAGCTCGACAAGACCTCCTACGACCAGCTGCTCGGCATCATGGCCCGGCTGGAGGAGCACTACAAGGACCTCTGCGACATCGAGTTCACCATCGAGCGCGGCAAGCTCTGGATGCTCCAGACCCGCGTCGGCAAGCGCACCGCCGCCGCCGCGTTCGTCATCGCCGGGCAGCTCGTCGACGAGGGTCTGATCGACCTGGACGAGGCGCTGCACCGGGTCAACGGCGCGCAGCTCGCCCAGTTGATGTTCCCGCGCTTCCAGCTCGACCACGAGTTCGAGCCGGTGGCCAAGGGCATCGGCGCCTCCCCGGGTGCCGCGTCCGGCAAGGTCGTCTTCACCTCGGCCCGGGCGGTCGAGCTGGCCGCCGAGGGGGAGTCGGTGATCCTGGTCCGCCGGGAGACCAACCCGGACGACCTCAACGGCATGATCGCCGCCAAGGGGATCCTCACCTCCCGGGGCGGCAAGACCAGCCACGCCGCCGTGGTGGCCCGCGGCATGGGCAAGACCTGCGTCTCCGGCGCCGACGAGCTGGAAGTGAACGTACCGGCGAAGAAGTTCACTGTGGGCGACCACGTGGTGAACGAGGGCGACGTGGTCTCGATCGACGGCACCACCGGCAAGGTCTACCTCGGCGAGGTGCCGGTCATGCCGTCCGAGGTGGTGCAGTACTTCGAGGGCGAGCTCGACCCGGACAACACCGACGACGCGCTGGTCCGCTCCGTACACCGGATCATGACGCACGCCGACGCCGCGCGGCGGCTGCGGGTGCGCACGAACGCCGACACCGGCGCGGACGCGGCCCGGGCGCGGCGCTTCGGCGCCGAGGGCATCGGCCTGTGCCGCACCGAGCACATGTTCCTCGGCGACCGGCGCGAGCTGGTCGAGCGGCTCATCCTGGCCTCCGGCGAGCGGGACCGGGAGGACGCGCTCGCCGCGCTGCTGCCGCTGCAGCGGGCCGACTTCATCGAGATCTTCCGCGAGATGGACGGCCTGCCGGTCACCGTGCGGCTGATCGACCCGCCGCTGCACGAGTTCCTGCCCCCGCTGGAACAGCTCGCGGTCAACGTCGCGGTGGCACAGGAGCGCGGCGAGGACGTCGCCAAGGAGGAGGCGCTGCTCGCCGCCGTACGGCGGATGCACGAGGAGAACCCGATGCTGGGCCTGCGCGGCGTCCGGCTCGGCCTGGTCATCCCCGGCCTGTTCGCCATGCAGGTCCGCGCGATCGCGGAGGCCGCCGTCGCGGTCGTCCGCGACGGCGGCAAGGCCTGCCCGGAGATCATGGTGCCGCTGGTCGGGGCCGTGCAGGAGCTGGAGACGGTACGCGCCGAGGCCGAGCGGATCATCGCCGAGGTGGTCGGGGACAGCGGCGTCGAGGTGCTGATCGGCACGATGATCGAGGTGCCCCGGGCGGCGCTGACCGCCGGGCAGATCGCCGAGGCGGCCGAGTTCTTCTCCTTCGGCACCAACGACCTGACCCAGATGGGCTGGGGCTTCTCCCGCGACGACGTGGAGGGCGCGTTCTTCTGGCGCTACCTGGAGCTGGGCATCTTCGGTATCTCGCCGTTCGAGTCGATCGACACCGACGGCGTCGGCCGGCTGATTCGCATCGCCGCCGAGGAGGGCCGGGCGGCCCGTCCGGGCCTGAAGCTCGGCGTCTGCGGCGAGCACGGCGGCGACCCGGACTCGGTGCACTTCTTCCACGAGGTCGGCCTGGACTACGTCTCCTGCTCGCCGTTCCGGGTGCCGGTGGCCCGGCTGGAGGCAGGCCGCGCGTCCATCACCACCACCGGTTCGGACTCCCGCTGACGCGGCGCGGGGCCGCCGGTGCTCGCCGGCGGCCCCGCGTACGCCCGGCGCGCCTTTCCGGCCTCCTCGGCGTAGCCTGAGCTTCCGCCACGTGTCGATCAGGAGGGGTGGCCGCATGACCGCCGTCTGGGAGAACCTGACCATCGACGCCCGGGATCCGTCCCGGCTCGCCAGTTGGTGGGCGGAGGCCCTCGGCTATCAGGTGATCACCGACAAGCCGGACGAGGTGGAGATCCGCCGGACCCCCGACACGACGCCCGGTCTCGTCTTCGTCCCGGTCTCCGGGCCGAAGGAGGGGAAGAACCGGCTGCACATCGACCTGCGCCCGGCCGACATGGAGGCCGAGGTGGAGCGCCTCGTCGACATGGGCGCCCGGCACGTCGACATCGGCCAGGGGGACGTGGAGTGGACGGTGCTCGCCGACCCGGAGGGCAACGAGTTCTGCGTGCTCCGGGAGCGCGAGGAGTGAGCCGGTCTTGCGAGCCCCGCAGTCGCGACCCTCTGCCAGTCCGGGAGAAATGATCGACGCGGCGCGGCTGGTCGACGAGGCGCCCAAGGACACCGGGTACGGCCGGTCGCCGTTCGAGCGGGACCGCGCCCGCGTGCTGCACTCGGCGGCGTTCCGCCGGCTCGCCGCGAAGACCCAGGTGCACACCGCCGGGACGAACGACTTCCTGCGTACCCGGCTGACCCACTCGCTGGAGGTCGCGCAGATCGCCCGCGAGATGGGCGCCCGGCTGGGCTGCGACCCGGACGTGGTGGACACCGCCGGGCTGGCGCACGACCTGGGCCACCCGCCGTTCGGGCACAACGGCGAGTACGCCCTGGACGAGCTGGCCGCCGACTGCGGCGGCTTCGAGGGCAACGCGCAGACGCTGCGGGTGCTCACCCGGCTGGAGGCGAAGGTGCTCGCCCCGGACGGGCGCTCGGCCGGGCTGAACCTGACCCGGGCCGCGCTGGACGCGGTGAGCAAGTACCCGTGGCCGCGCCGCCCCGGCGAGCGCAAGTTCGGCGTGTACGCCGACGACCGCCCGGTCTTCGACTGGCTGCGCGAAGGCGCCCCGCCGGGCGACCGGCGCTGCCTGGAGGCCCAGGTGATGGACTGGGCCGACGACGTGGCGTACTCGGTGCACGACGTCGAGGACGGCATCCACGGCGGGTACGTCGACCTGCGCCCGCTGCTGGCCGACGCGGACGAGCGGCGGGCGCTCTGCGCCGACGTGGCCGCCGCCTACTCGGGTGAGGCGCCGGAGGATCTGGGCGAGGTGCTCGCCGGCCTGCTGGCCGATCCGGTGCTCGCCCCGCTTGCCGCGTACGACGGCAGCCACCGCGCGCTCGCCGCGTTGAAGGCCACCACGAGCGTGCTCACCGGCCGGTTCGTCGCCGGCGTGGTGGCCGCGACCGAGCAGCGCCACGGTCCCGGCCCGCACCGCCGCTACGACGCCGACCTGGAGGTGCCGCGCCGGATCCGGGCGCAGTGCGCGCTGCTCAAGGGCATCGCGCTGCGGTACGTGATGCGCCGCCCCGGCGCCGGGGACCGCTACGCGCGGCAGCGCGACGTCCTGACCGGGCTGGTCGCGGCGCTGCTGGACCGGGCGCCGGATGCGCTCGACCCGGTGTTCGCGCCGCTGTGGCGTGACGCGGCGGACGACGCCGCGCGGCTGCGCGTGGTGATCGACCAGGTCGCCTCGCTCACCGATCCGGCCGCGCTGGCCTGGCACGCCCGCCTGGTGTCGCCGAGCTGACCGCATCGTGCCCGGGGCGAGCCATCGAACTTAGGCTAGCCTAAGCGCATGACGGATCGCCCGAAGAAGCTCACCGCCGCCACGGTCGTCCGGACCACGCGGCCCACCCCACACCTGATCCGCCTGGTCCTGGGCGGCGCCGAGCTGGCCGGGCTGCCGGTGGGCGCGTACACCGACCACTACGTGAAGTTCGTCTTCCCGCCGGCCGGGGTGACCTACCCGGACCCGGTCGACCTGGCCACGATCAAGCGGGAGTTCCCGGCGGAGCAGTGGCCGCGCCTGCGCGCGTACACGGTCCGGGCCTGGGACGCCGCGGCCGGTGAGATGACTGTCGACGTGGTGCACCACGGCGACGAGGGTCTGGCCGGGCCGTGGGCGGCGGCGCTGCGTCCCGGCGACCGGGTGTTGTTCACCGGGCCGGGCGGCGCGTACGCGCCGGACCCGGCTGCCGACTGGCACCTGCTGGCGGGCGACGAGAGCGCGCTGCCGGCCATCGCCGCCGCCCTGGAACGGCTGCCGGTGGGCGCGCCCGCGAAGGTGTACGTCGAGGTCGGCGGCCCGGCCGACGAGCTGCCCCTGACCAGCGCGGGTGAGGTCGAGGTGTGCTGGTTGCACCGCGACGGGCGTCCGTACGGCGAGCCGCTCGTCGAGGCGGTCCGGGCGCTGGCGTTCCCGCCCGGCCGGGTGCACGCGTTCGTGCACGGTGAGGCCGGGGCGATGAAGGAGCTGCGGCGGCTGCTGCGCGTCGAGCGCGGCGTGCCCCGGGGCGACCTGTCCATCTCCGGCTACTGGCGGCGTGGCATGGACGACGAGGGCTGGCGGTCCACCAAGCCGGCCTGGAACGCCGCAGTGGAGGCCGAGGAGGCCGCCGCCGTCGTGTCCTGACGACTCCATCGTGCGTCCCGCAGTGAGCGGGTGTACCCCGGAATGTAGTAGAGGTGCTACATTCCGGGGTATGACTGCGGTCGAACTCCCGGGGGCCGTCGCGTCCCCCCGACCTCCCGACGAGGATCTCGTCCTCGACGTGCGGGATCTGCGTATGCGCTACGGCGCCGTCGACGTGCTGCACGGCGTCGACCTGACCGCCCGGCGGGGCGAGGTGGTGGCGCTGCTCGGGCCCAACGGCGCGGGCAAGACCACCACCATCGAGATCCTCGAAGGCTTCCGGCTGCCCTCGGCCGGCACGGTGCGCGTGCTCGGCACCGACCCGGCCCGCGGCGACGAACGGTGGCGCGCGCGGCTCGGCGTGGTGCTCCAGTCCTGGCGCGACCACGGCAAGTGGCGGGTGCGGGAGCTGCTCGCACACCTCGGCGACTTCTACGCGCCGTACGCCACCGACCGGATCCCGCGCCCGTGGCCGGTCGACGAGCTGCTGGAGACCGTGGGCCTCAGCGCGCACGCCGGCAGCCGGGTGGCCCGGCTCTCCGGTGGTCAGCGCCGCCGGCTCGACGTCGCTGTCGGCATCGTCGGCCGCCCCGAACTGCTGTTCCTGGACGAGCCGACCGTCGGGTTCGACCCGGCCGCCCGGCGCGAGTTCCACGAGCTGGTGCACCGCCTGGCCGACCTGGACGAGACCACCATCGTGCTGACCACGCACGACCTGGCCGAGGCGGAGAAGCTGGCCGACCGCATCCTCATCCTGGCCGGCGGCCGGATCATCGCCGAGGGGTCGCCCGACCAGCTCGCCCGGCGCGTCGCGGGGGACGCCGAGGTGCGCTGGACCCGCGACGGCGAGCGGTACGTGCACGCCACCGGCGACGCCACCGCGTTCCTGCGCGACCTGCTCCGCGAGCACGGCGACCGGGTACGCGAGCTGGAGGTGCGCCGGGCCAGCCTGGAGGACGCGTACCTGGCGCTGGTGCACGAGGAGGAGACCGGCATCCGTACCGGCCGGGCCGAGCGGGTGTGGCAGCAGGAGGCGAACCGATGAACCCGACCACCAACGCGCTGCGGGCCGGGCTGCGGCGCGGCGTGATCGAGCTGCGCGCCACGTTCACCAACGGCCAGGATCTCTGGACCTACTTCTTCCCCACGGTGGTGCTGCTGGTCGCCGTGTTCTGGATGCGCGGCTCGACGGTGCCCGGCACCGACTTCTCCCTCGGCGCCCGTACGCTGCCCAGCGCGCTCGGCATGGGCCTGCTCTTCGGCGGCCTGCTCGGGCTGGCCAACCAGCTCGTCATCGACCGGGAGGACGGCACGCTGCTGCGCGCCAAGGCCATCCCGGACGGCATGCTCGGCTACCTGGTCGGCAAGATCGTGCTGGTGTCGGCGGTCGCGCTGATCGGCGTCGTCATCCAGCTCACGCCCGGCCTGTTCTTCCTCGACGGGCTGCGGCTCGGCGACCCCGGCGCCTGGCTCACGCTGGCCTGGGTGGTGCCGCTCGGGCTGGTGGCGACGCTGCCGCTGGGCGCGGTGATCGGCTCGCTGGTCGAGAACCCGCGCAACATGGGCCTGGTGGTGATGCCGATCTTCGGTCTCATCGCGTTGTCCGGCATCTTCTACCCGATCAACGGCCTGCCCGGCTGGCTCCAGGGCGTCGCCCAGGTCTTCCCGCTCTACTGGCTAGGCTTGGGCATGCGCTCGGCGCTGCTCCCGGGCGACCTGGCGGCTGTCGAACTCGGCGGCTCCTGGCGGCACCTGGAGACGGTCGGCGTACTCGGAGCCTGGGCGGTGCTCGGGCTCGTGCTGGCCCCGGTGGTGCTGCGCCGGATGGCCCGCCGGGAGTCCGGCTCGCGGGTCGCGGCCCGGCGGGAACGGGCCATGCAGCGGGTCGGATGAGAGGGCGTCGATGAGCGAGACCGTGCACAACCGGATCGCGGTGCTGCGCGCCGAACGGGGCATCTCCCGCCGGCAACTGGCCGACGCGCTCGGTGTGCACTACCAGACCGTCGGTTACCTGGAGCGCGGCGAGTTCCGGCCCAGCCTGCACCTGGCGCTGCGCATCGCCGCGTACTTCGAGGTGCCGGTCGAGGTGGTCTTCTCCATCGAGCCGTTCCCGCGCATCGGCGACCCCGCGGCGGCCCGCTCGGCCTGAGCCGGCGGGGACGGGCGTGGCCGGCCACACGCCCGTCCCCCCGGCCGCCGCAACGTCGGTCCGGCAGGGCAGGATGTACGCCGAGGGGGTGGCGGTCATGGCGGGGCGGATCCGGGACGAGGACATCGCGCTCGTCCGCGAGCGCACCGCCATCGCGGACGTCATCTCCGAGGTGGTGACGCTCAAGTCGGCCGGCGGCGGCAACCTCAAGGGGCTCTGCCCGTTCCACGACGAGAAGAGCCCGTCGTTCAACGTCTCGCCCGCCCGCAACGTGTTCTACTGCTTCGGCTGCGGGGTCGGCGGCGACGCGATCAAGTTCCTGATGGACGCCGAGCACCTCAGCTTCGTCGAGTCCGTCGAGCGGCTCGCCGCCCGCGCCGGCATCCAGTTGCGCTACGTCGAGGACGACCGGTCCACGCCGCGTACCCGCCCGCAGCAGGGGCAGCGGCAGCGTCTGGTGGCCGCGCACGCCGCCGCCGTCGAGTTCTACCGGGCCCAGCTCACCACCGCCGGCGCGCGCCCGGCCCGCGAGTTCCTCGCCGGGCGCGGCTTCGACCGGGCCGCCGCCGAGCGGTACGGCTGCGGCTTCGCCCCCGACGGGTGGGACCTGCTCACCAAGCACCTGCGCCAGCAGGGCTTCACCCACGACGAGCTGGTCACCGGCGGCCTGTCCCGCCCGGCCCGCTCCGGCTCGCTGATCGACCGGTTCCGCCGCCGCCTGATGTGGCCCATCCGGGACATCACCGGCGACGTGATCGGCTTCGGCGCCCGCAAGCTCTTCGACGACGACGACGGCCCGAAATACCTCAACACCCCCGAGACGCCGATCTACAAGAAGTCGCACGTGCTCTACGGCATCGACCAGGCCAAGCGGGAGATCGCCAAGCAGGGCAAGGTGGTGGTGGTCGAGGGCTACACCGACGTGATGGCCTGCCACCTCGCCGACGTGCCGACAGCGGTCGCGACCTGCGGCACGGCGTTCGGCGGCGACCACATCTCGGTGCTGCGCCGGGTGCTGTTCGACAGCGACGAACGGGCGGGGGAGATCATCTTCACGTTCGACGGCGACGCGGCCGGGCAGAAGGCGGCGCTGCGCGCCTTCGAGGACGACCAGCGCTTCGTCGGGCGTACCTTCATCGCGGTCAGCCCCGACAACATGGACCCGTGCGAGCTGCGCCTGGCAAAGGGCGACCTGGCCGTGCGTGACCTGGTGGCCCGCCGTGAGCCGCTCGTCGACTTCGCGCTCCGGCACGTGATCAGCCGGTTCGACCTCGACACCGTCGACGGCCGGGTCGAGGCCATGCGCCGCGCCGCGCCGCTGGTGGCGAAGATCAAGGACCGGGAGAAGCGCCCGGAGTACGTGCGCAAGCTCGCCGGTGACCTCGGCATGGAGATCGAGCCGGTGCAGCGTGCGGTGCTCACCGCCGCGAACGGGCAACCGGCGCCCGGTACGCCCGCCGCACCCGCGCGCCCCCGCCCGGGGACGCCCAGCGTGGACAGTCCCCGGTCCATGGTGGAGCGGGAGGCGCTGAAGCTGGCGTTGCAGGAGCCGGTCCTGGCCGGCCCGATGTTCGACGCGGTCGAGGCGACCGACTACCAGCACCCGGTGCACGTCGCGGTACGCGCCGCAGTCGCAGCGGCCGGCGGCGCGTCCGGCGCCACCGGCGGCGCCGTCTGGATCGAGCGGGTCCGCGACGCCTGCGACGACCTGGCCGGGCAGGCGCTGATCGGTGAGCTGGCGGTGGAGCCGCTGCGCATCGACGGCGAGCCCGACCCGCGGTACGTCTCGATCACCATGGCCCGGCTCCAGTGGAGTTCGGTCACGGGCCGCATCCGCGACCTGAAGTCGAAGATCCAGCGAGTCAACCCGGTGAGCAACAAGGACGAGTACTTCGCCCTGTTCGGAGAACTGCTCTCGCTGGAACAGCACGCACGGGCACTGCGCGAGCAGGCCGCCGGAGGTTTGTGATGGGTCTGTTCAACCGCCGGCCGAAACTGCCCTCGGCCGACCGGCCGCCGCTGGCCGCCGACGAGCGGGTGCTCGCCTGGGCCGCCGCCGGCACCGGCGAGGGCGGCAACGACGGCGTGCTGGTCGCCAGCAACCGCGGGCTCTGGCTGCCCGGCCGGGCGGAGCGCCTCGGCTGGCACGACATCCTCAAGGCGGTCTGGTCCGGCCGCGAGCTGACAGTCACCCCGGCCGAGCCGGTCGCCGAGCGCGACGGCTACCTGGTGGTCGCGGACGGCCTCCCCGAGACGTACCTGCTCGTCGACCCGGGCGACCTGCCGCACCAGGTCCGGGCCCGGGTCACCGGCTCGGTGGCGTACACCTCGCACCACGAGGTGCCCGGCGGCTCCGGGCGGATCGCGGCCCGGCGGGTGCCCGGGGTCGACGGCCTGACCTGGACGGTCCGCTACGACCCGGGGACGCCGACCGACGACCAGGCGGTGACCGACGAGACCGCCCGGCTGGTCGCGGCGGCGCGGGCCGCCACCACCCCCGCCGACGCCTGACACCTACACCTTGAGGACGTCGACCTCGTAGAGCGGGATGGAAGCGTCGCGCGTGGCCAGGGTCAGATTCTCCGTGATCGCCTGAGCCACCAGCATGCGGTCGAAGGGGTCACGGTGATGCGGCGGCAGGCGGCCCGCGGTGATGGCGTGGTCGTGGGTCACCGGTAGTTCACGGAAACCCATGTCGCGTACCCGTTCGGCCAGATCGGGCGGGCCGGAGAGCTTCCCCGCCTGCTGCTTGATGGTGATCTCCCAGAGGCTGACCGGGGAGAGGAAGACATCTGGGTCGTGGCGTAGCCGGTCGAGGAACTCGACACCGAGGGTGGCGTCGCCGGTGATGGCCCAGAGCGCGACGTGGGTGTCCAGCAGCAGGGTCATGCGCCGATTCCGAAGTCGGCGGCGATCTCGGCGTTGGTCTGTGGCGAGTCCCAGTCACCGGAGAGGTCCACCTGCCCGGCGAGGGAGCCGACCGCCGTGCGGTTGGCGCGGCGCACGAGCGGCACGACCTTCGCCACGGGGGTGCCCGCCCGGTCGATGATGATCTCTTCGCCGCGTTCCACCCGCTCGATGATGCGCGACAGGTGGGTCTTGGCGTCATGCATGTTGTAGTGCACAGCCTCAGCCGACATTGCGCGACCTCCTCGGTTAGCTAAGTCCTTAGTTTAGGCACGTGGGCGGGCGCCGTCGAGGAAGAGCGCGACGATCCGGGCGGGTCCGGTCTCGTCGGTGAGGTCGGCGGCGCGGGCCAGGTGCAGGAACGCGTTCATCAGGAACTCCGGTTCGCCGGTGACGACGCCCTCGGCCCGGGCGTCGGCGAAGAACCGGGTCACCGGCGCCAGCATCAGGGCGACGTAGAGGCCCGAGACGTGCTCGCTGGTCGCGGCGGAGACGAGCGGCAGCGTGTCGTAGATGCGCTGCTCGAACGTGACGGCGTCGCCGTGCTGACCGGCGGCGACGGTGGCGAGCGCGTGCAGCCGGTGCGGCACGTCGCCGGGGCCGGCCAGCGCCGCCGAGATCCGGGCGCCGACGTCCCGGATGTACCGCTCCGCCACCGCGATGTAGAGATCCTCCTTGCCACCGGGGAAGTGGTGGTAGATGGACGGCTTCTGGATGCCGACGCTGCGGCCCACGCCGACCAGGGAGATGCCCCGGTAGCCGGTCGCCGCGAGCTGCTCGGCGAAGGCGTCCATGATCTGGGTGCGGGTGTCGGCTGGGCTCATCGGTTCTTCCTCGCGTGGTGGAGGGCGAGGGCGCAGGCCGCGGTCCCGGCGACGGCGAGGGCGACGATCGCCGCCACGCCGATCGGGGCCGCGGTGAGCGCCGCGTCGCCGCCGAGCTGGCGGGCGGTGTCGACGATATAGGTGAGCGGGTTGGCCACGGCGATCACCCGCATCCAGCCGGCGAGTTCGTCGACCGGCGCGAACACGCCGGTGAAGAACGACAGGCCGAACACGGCGAGCGTGACCAGGTTGGTGGCCGACGCCGAGGCCGACCGGATCGCGAGCGCCGTGCTCAGCAGCGCGACACCGACGCCCAGGGCCAGCATCAGCAGCAGCATCCCGGCGACGCCGGACCAGCTCGCCGGCCGGTAGCCGATTGCCGCGGCCCCGGCCACTGTCACCGCCATCTGGAGGACGACGGCGATCAGCGCGGCGACGACCGGGCCGACGAGGAACGGTGTCGTGGTGCCGTGGGCGAGCCGCAGGCGGTCGAGGTATCCGCTGCTGAGGTCGCCCAGCACCAGCGTGCCGGCGGCGCCCGCGCCGGTGGCGACGCCGGTGAGCAGGATCAGCGGCAGCAGGAACGCGATGAAGCTCGTCCCGTCCAGGTAGGTGCTGCCGACGGCGTCGAGCTGCCCGGCGTAGACGAGCAGGAAGAACAGGGACTGGGCGACCGGGGCGACAAGCAGTGCGGGCGTACGGAGCACGGCGCGCGTGGAGCGTCTGATCGCCGCGAGGACGACAGGGGCCGGGGAGTGGCGGGGCGGGGCGACGGCGAGCGGGAGCACGGGTTCGGGCCTTTCGGGGTGCGGTGGGATCACGCCTCAGCGGGCGGCGAGGGCGACGAAGACGTCGTCGAGGGAGGGCTCGGCGAGGTGCAGCCGGGTGATGTCGGCGGCGGCGTCTCCGGCCTCGACCAGGGCCTTCGCCAGGGCGCGCGGATCGTCGGGAACGCTGAGGCGTACCCGGTCCGGGCGGTCGGGGTCGGCGCGGAACCCGGCCTCGGACGCGGCGGCGAACGCGGCAGCGGCGGAGGCGCCGGACAGGTCGAGCGTGAGCGTACGGGCGCCGACGCGCTGCTTGAGCGACGCCGGTGAACCCTGGGCGACCACCCGGCCGTCCCGGAGCACCGCGATCTCGGTGGCGAGCACGTCCGCCTCGTGCAGGTCCTGGGTCGAGATGAGCAGCGACGTGCCGGCCTGGTTGAGGCGGGTCAGCTCGGTCCAGAAGTCGATGCGCGCGAGCGGGTCCAGGCCGGTGGTCGGCTCGTCCAGGATCACCACGGCGGGCTCGGCGACGAGCGCCACGGCCAGGTCGAGCTTGCGGCGGGTGCCGCCGGAGAGCGTGGCGACCCGGGCCGCGCGGTGCTCGCCCAGGCCGAACAGGTCGACCAGTTCCCGCGTACGGCGGGCCCGCTCCCGGCGGCCGAGCCCGAGCGCCACGCCGTGGAAGTCGAGCACCTCGGTGGGGGTGGCCAGCGGGTCCAGGGCGTTCGACTGCGGCGCGAGGCCGATCAGGCGCCGGGCGTCCCGCGCCTGCGTGACGGTGTCGAAGCCGCCGACGCGTACCGAGCCGGACGTCGGGGTGCGCAGCGTCGCGATGATCTCCAGCAGCGTGGACTTGCCGGCGCCGTTGTGGCCGAGCACGACGAACCGGCTGCCCGGCGCGACTGTCAGGTCGAGCGCGCGCAGGGCGTCGCGCGTCCCGTAGGTCTTGGTCAGGGCGGTGGCGAGCACGAGCGGGGTCATACGCACCACCCTACCGACCGGTCGGTAGGGGAGCCAAATCCGGTTGTCGGCCCACCCGTCCGCCGTTAGCGTCGCGGCATGTTCGCCACCGACCGGGTCCGCCTGCGTCCGCCCACCCCCGACGACGCGCCGGACATGTTCCGGCTGCACAGCGACCCGGAGCTGCACCTGGTCACCGACGACGAGCCGTTCCTGCCGCACCACGTCGGGCAGGTCCGGGCCCGGCTGGAGAAGCGTGCCGCCGAGCAGCCGGAGGCCGCCGCTCCGGTGTCGCTGCTGGCCGAGACCGTCGCCGACGGCACGTTCCTCGGCACCGGCGTGCTCTGGGGCATCAACGCCTTCAACGGGTACGCCCACCTCGGCATCACGCTGCTGCCCGAGGCGCGCGGCCAGGGCTACGGCACCGAGGTGATCCGGCTGCTCTGCCGGTACGGCTTCCGCAACCGCAACCTGCGCCGGCTGGAGATCGAGACGCTCGCCGGCAACACGGCCATGCGGCGTACCGCCGAGCGGTGCGGCTTCGTCCACGAGGGCACCCAGCGGGACCGCGAGTACGACGGCGACGGCTTCACCGACCTGGTGATCTACGGCCTGCTGCGGCGCGACTGGACGCCGTAGCAGGCGGTCCCGCGCTCAGCCGGTGCGGTAGAACCGCTGCGCGCCCGGGTGCAACGGGATCGGGCGGGTCGCCGCGGCACTGGACCGGTTGAAGTTCGCCGCCTCCGGGTGCACCTGGATCAACTCGCCCTGCCAGGTGAACAGCACCCGGGTCAGGTCGTACGCGAGCTGCTCCGGCATGTCCGCCGCCACCAGGATCACGTTCGACACGGTGATGGTCGGCGTCGGCTCGGGCGTGCCGTAGACCTCCTTCGGCAGCGTCGCGGTGGTGTAGACAGCGCCGAAGCGGGCGCTCAGCGGCTCGATCAGCTCGTCGATCGGCAGCAGCCGGAACGTGCCCGGTGCGGACGAGAGCAGATCCTTGACACCGGGAGTGGGCAGGCCGCCGGAGAAGAACATGGCGTCCAGGCCCTTGGCGCGCATCCGCTTGACGGTCTCCGGCAGCGACAGGTTGAACCGCTGGATGTCCCGGTTCGGGTCGATGCCACCGGCGGTGAGCAGGCGCCCGGCGATGATGTCGGTGCCGGACTTCGGCGAACCGGTGGAGATGCGCTTGCCGCGCAGGTCGGCGAAGCTGCCGATCTTTCCGTCGGCGCGGACGATCACGTGCGTGTAGTTGCTGTAGACCCGGGCCAGCGCCCGTACCGGCTGCGGCTGCTTGTCGAACGCCCCTCGCCCGTCGACCGCGTCCGCCGCCGTGTCGGCCAGGCTGAACGCGATCTCCATGTCCCCGCTCGCCACCCGGGTGATGTTCTCCACCGACGCGCCGGTCGGCTCCGCCCGCGCCTCGTACCCGGGCAGGTGGCGGGTGATCAGGTCGGCGTACCCGCCGCCGAGCTGGTAGTACACGCCTGTGGTGTTGCCGGTGGCCAGGAAGATCCGCCCGCCGTGCCACGCCTCCGGGGCGGAGTCCTCGGCCGCGCAGCCGACCACCAGCACCGCCGTCATCAGCGCGGCCAGCAGCCGCAGCGGGCGGCCGGTCACCGTCGCACCGCCGGTTCCAGCGCCTCCGCCACCCGCTGCACGAGCGTCGCCGTCTCGTAGCCGATCTGCCCCAGGTCGCAGCCGGGCGCGGCCAGCACGCCGAGCAGCGCCCGCTCACCCACGGCCATCACCAGCATCACCCCGCCGTCCATGTCCACGATCTGCTGACGTACCCGGCCGGCGGACATCAGCCGGGCCGCGCCCACTGTCAGGCTCGCCAGCCCGCTGATCACCGCCGCGAGCTGGTCGACCTGGTCGGGGGCGAGGTCGGGTGAGGACGCCAGCCGCAGCCCGTCCTCGGAGACCGCGAGCGCGTGCGAGACGTCCGGCACCTGCTCGGCGAAGTTCGCCAGCAGCCAGTCCAGGCCGGCGGAGGACGGTGAGGTCATGGTCTTCTCCCGTTGGGTGTGGTGTTCGGGGCACGGCGGGTCGCGCTGGCCACCCCCTCGGCGAGGGCGGACAGCCGGGCACGTACCACTTCGGGGTCGAGCAGGTCGATCGCCGGCGGCGGCGCGGTGGTGTCCGGCATCGGCTCGGGCAGGTGGCCGCCCACCTGCCGCCGTGGTAGCCCGGCGGCGGTGGTCGGGACGGGCGTCGGCGGCACGCTCACCGGCCGGATCCGCGCCGCGCTCGGCGCCAGCAGCGCGCCACCGGGCGTGCGGACGGCGGCGACGCCGCGCACCGGGCCGACGGTCGTGGCGCTGGTGACGAGACTGCGGCCACCGGCCGGCCCGGACTTGAACCAGGCCGCGGCGCGCTGTCGCCGCTCGGCCGTCGGCCGGGACGCCACCGACTCGACCCGGGTCAGCACCGATTCCGGTACGTCGACCTGTGCCACAGTGCCGGTGCCCGGGTTGTGCAACTGCACCCGGATCCCGTGCCGGGCGGCCAGGTGGGCCACCACGTGCAGGCCCATGCTGCCCGCCGCCGCGCTGGACAGCGTGGCCGGCGCGGCCAGCCGATCGTTGATCTCGGTCAGCCGGCTCTCGCTGACACCGATGCCCTGGTCGTGTACGCGCAGCACCAGCCCGTCGACGGTGCGCCGCCCGTCGACGAGCACCCGGGCCTCCGGTGGCGAGTAGACGGTGGCGTTCTCCAGCAGCTCGGCCAGCAGGTGCACCAGGTTGCCGGCCGCCGCGCCGTGCACCGCAGCGGTCGGCACGTCGATCTCGACCCGCGGGTAGTCCTCGATCTCGGAGGCCGCCGCCCGCACCACGTCGTCCAGCAGCAACGCGCCCTCGTGCCCCCGGCCGGGCTCGCCACCGGCGAGCACCAGCAGGTTCTCGCCGTTGCGGCGCAACCGGGCGGCGAGGTGGTCCAGCGCGAACAGGCGGGCCAGCGCGTCCGGGTCGGTCTCCTCGCGCTCGAAGTCGTCGAGCAGCCGCAGCTGCCGGGTGATGAGCGTACGGATGCGCCGGGCCAGCGCCTCCGCCATCCGGGTCACGTCCAGCCGCAACTCGGCCTGCTGCCCGGCCAGCCGCAACGCGGCCCGGTTCACCGTGTCGAACGCCTCGGCGACCTGCGCCACCTCGTCCTTGCCGCGCCTGATCCCGTCGGTCATCCGGGTCGCCGGACCCTCCGCCGGGGTCCGCTCGCCCGCCGCGATCGCGGTGATCCGTTCCGGCAGCTCCCGGTTCGCCATGGTGAGCGCGGCCACCCGCAGCCGACGCAACCGGCGGCTGGTGCGTACCGCCAGCAGCACTGCGGTGACGAGCGAGCCGAGTGCGACGGTGCTCGTCGCGCCGGCGGTCAGCACCGCACGCAACCGGGCCGTCCCGGCCAGGTCCGCCGCGTCCCGGTCCAGCCCGTCGGTCAGGTCCCGGCCGAGCAGGTTGTACCGGCGGATCGCGCCGCTCTGCGCCACGTACCAGGCGTCACCGTCGGTCTTCACCGTGCCCGGCGCGCCGTCGGAGTCGAGCACGGCGTCACCCATCCGGCGGGCAGTGGTCACGTCGGTGCCGTCGACCAGCCGGTACCAGGCCCTGTTCGCCGGGGCGGAGGCGATCCGCAGGAACTCGGCCTGCCGCTGCTCCCGGGCACCCCGCAGCCGGCCCAGCCGGGCCAGCTCGCCACTTTGCAGTCCACCCCTGACGAACACCGCCCGCAGCAGGTCGCGCTCCAGCGCGGACAGGTGCTCCTGGGCGGCCACCGCTGCCACCTCGCGCGCCTGGTTGGCCAGGTCGGCGTCGCGGAGCTGACTCGGCAGCGCGTCCGCGACCGCGAGCAGCGACTCCACGAGCGACACGTACGCCGGGTCGCCGCGCTCACCGGCCAACGCCAGGTCCCGGGTGGGTGCGAGCTGCGCCAGGCGCCCGCCCACGTCGTCGAGCACCCCGGCCAGATCCGGGGCGGCCCGGCGCGCGTCACCCTGCGCCGAGCGGTAGCGCTCCACCGCCGTGTCCACCCGCCGGCGCTGCGCGTCCACGAGCGGGCGGCCGGACGTACCGCCGCGCTGGCGCAACGCGGCCGTCTCGGCCAGTTCGCGTTCCAGCTCGTGCACCAGCCGTACGGTCGCGGTGGCGGTGCCGGCCAGCACGCGGGCCCGGTCGGCGTCGGCGGACGCGTCGAGCGCGGCGCCGGTCTGCGCCGCCCCCAGCACGACCAGACCGGCGGTGGCCACCAGGATCGGGGCCAGCAGTTGGACGCGGACCGAGCGGAGGCGTCCGGTGCGGTCCGCGGAGCGGTGATGCCGGCGTACGCGGGCCGGGTGGGGCAGCGGCACGGGGGTCTCCGGGTCGGGTCGGTGGGCCGGGCCCGGACGTGCGTCCGGGCCCGGCCCGTTCGGGTCAGCTCGCGCCGAGGTCGCTCAGCGCCCGCTCCGCGCCGCGGTGCAGCGGCACCGGGTCGGTCTTGCGGGCGTTGCCCAGCTCGATGCCCTTCGCCGCCGGGTTCGCCTGGGCCAGGGCGTCCTTGGAGTCGAACACCGTCCGGGTGATCGCGCAGGCCACGTCGGCGTCCAGGTTGTCCCGCACCAGCAGCACGTTCGGCACCACGATGGTGGGCACGTCGGCCGGGGTCCGGTAGATGTCCTTGCCGATGGTGCCCGCCTGGTACGCCGGGTTCAGCTCGGCCATCTTCGGCAGCAGCGGGCTGATGTCGACGAACTTCACCTTGTCGCCCGATGTGGTGAACAGGTCGGTGACCCCGCCGGTCGGCACGCCGCCGGACCAGAAGAAGCCGTCGATGCTGCCGTCCTTCATGCCGTCGACGGTCTTGGTGAGGTCCAGCCGCTGAGCCTGGATGTCCTTGGCCGGGTCCAGTCCGGCGGCGGTGAGCAGCCGGTTGGCGATGACCTCGGTGCCGGACTTGGGCGAGCCGGTGGAGATCTTCTTGCCCTTCATGTCGGCCACCGACGTGATCCCCGCGTCGGCGCGGACCACCACCTGCGTGTAGTTGTCGTAGATCCGGGCCAGCGCCTTCACCGGCTGCGGCGAGCTGAAGCTCCCCTTGCCCTGCACCGCGTTGACGGCGGTGTCGAACAGCGAGAACGCCACGTCGTACTGGCCGGCGACGAGCTGTTCGACGTTCTGCACCGAGGCGCCGGTCTCGGCGGCCGTCCCGGTGAGCTTGCCGTCGGTGGACTTGCTCAGCTCACCGGCGAGCGCGTTGCCGACCACGTAGTAGACGCCCGTGGCGTTGCCGGTGGCGATGCCGACCCGGGTGTCCTTGGTGACCTTGCAGCTGACCTCGCGGGCGGCGTCGTCCTTCGCCGCGCCGTCCTGACGGCCCCCGCAGCCGGCGGCACCGGCGGCGACCAGGACCAGTGCCCCGACACCCGCCACTATCCTCGCGTCGATCCGTCCCACTCTCTCTCCTCCCCAAGGTCCACGGATTCTTCGACCGCCGGGCGGCCGGCGTGCCCGGCGGCGCCACGTCGGACGTACACGCCCGCGACCGCGAGCGCGGCGAGCGCCGCGCCGATCGCCATGGGCAGTGGTTCCAGCCAGAGCAGCACCAGCCCGGCGATCGCGCCGACGATCCGCTCCGGCACGCCGGCCGGGCCCACACCGGGTAGCCAGCCGCCGGCCGCGACCGCCAGCACCGCGACACCCAGTGCCGACACCAGGCCGGCCGTCACGATCCGCCCGGCCCCGCCGATGCCGAGCAGGCCGAGACCGGTCGGTGTGATCACGAAGGCCAGCGGGATCAGGTACGCAGGCAGCGCGTACCGCAGGGTCTGCCACATGGTCGGCACCAGCCGGCCGCCGGTGACCGCGGCGGCGGCGACAGCTGCGAGCGCGGTCGGCGGCGAGACCTCGGACAGCACCGCGAAGTAGAAGACGAACATGGCCGCGGCGGGCGCTTCGACGCCCAGGTTGAGCAGCGCCGGTCCGATGATCACCCAGCCGATGACGAACGAGGCGGTGACCGGTACCGCGAGGCCGAGCAGGCTGAGCGCGACGGCGGCGAGCACCGCGGTCAGCGCCAGCACCACTGCCGGCTCGGAGCTGACCGCCTGCGCCCCGTCGATCAGCAGCGCTGCGGCCTGCGGCCCGAGGCCGGTCTTCGTGGTGGTGGCGGTGATGATGCCGGCCGCGGCGCAGACGGCGCTCACCGCGAGCACCCCGCGTACGCCGTCGCGCAGCGCCTCCACCAGCCGGGCCGGCGTGAGGCGGTGGCGCCGGTCCAGGAAGGACAGCACGGCGGCGAGCGCGGTGGCGATGACGACCGCGCGCATCGCCGACGCGCCGAGCGCGAGCACCACAATGATCACGAAGAGCGAGAGGAAGTGGTAGCCGAAGCGGGCCAGCAGCCGCCAGGCCGAGCCGGTGTCGATGACCACCGGGCGGACCCCGGAGCGCCGGGCGTCGATCTCGACGGAGAGCAGGATGCCCAGGTAGTAGAGGATCGTCGGCACCGTCGCCCAGCCGAGCACCTGGAGGTAGGAGACGCCCAGGTACTCGGCGATGATGAACGCCGCGGCGCCCAGCGTCGGCGGCGACAGGATCGCCCCCACACCGGCGGCGGCGAGCATGCCGCCCGCCCGCTCGGCCGGGTAGCCGGCGCGGCGCAGGATGGGCCAGGTCACCGCGCCGATGCTGACCGTGGTGGCGGCGCCGGAGCCGGAGACCGTGCCGAGCAGGAAACCCGAGGCGACTGCGGTGCGCCCGGCGGCCGTCCGGGAGCGGCGGAACGCGGCGGCGGACAGTTCCACGAAGAACCGGCCCGCGCCGGACAGGTTGAGCACCGCGCCGTAGATGGTGAACAGCACGATGTAGGAGGCGGCCACGTCCAGCGGGGTGCCGTAGAAGCCGCTGTCGGAGTTGTAGAACGCGTCGACGAGTTGCCCGAAGTCGAGCCCCGCGTGCGCCACCGGCCAGGACTGCGGCAGCAGCCCGCCGTAGTAGCCGTACCCGAGGAACAGCACGCAGACCGCCGGCAGGATCCATCCGGTCGTGCGCCGGCACGCCTCCAGCAGCAGGAGCAGCAGCCCGGTGCCGAACGCCACGTCCAGCGGATCGAGCAGGCCCTGCCGGTCGAGGAAGGCGTCGTACCCGCCGCCACCGGCGCCGATGGTGACCGGCAGCACCGGGTAGAGGCAGACGACGAGCGCCGCGAGGGCCAGCAGCCAGTCCACGGGCGTCGGTCCGCGCCGGTCGTCCGCGTCGGCCTTGGCGCGTCGCAGCCGCACCCCCGAGGGGTACGCGAGGAACACGATCGGCAGGACGCCGGCCAGGAAGAAGATCAGGTAGTACTTGCTGCCCTGGGCCAGCGGGAAGAACACCTGCCAGAGCGTCAGCAGCCCGACCGCGACGGTGATGCCGGTGAAGAGGACACCGACCGGTCCGGCGAGTACGCGTCCCGGCTTCTCCTCCTCGAACCGGGCGGCCAGTTCGCGGGCGTCCTGGGTCTGTTCCGGGCTCTCGCTCTTGTCGCGGGTCTCGTTCTCGCCTGCGGTGTGGTGCTCGCCTGCGGTGTGGTGCGCTGCTCGGCTGTGGTGGTGGGTCTCGCCCGGCCCGTCGTCGGCCCACTCGGGTCCGGCGACGCTTCCGTCGTCCGGCGGCAGCGACACCACCTCGGCGTCCACGTCGGACCCCGGTCGTCCGCCGGACGGCGGCCGGGGTTTGGGGGGAGTCGCGTCGGAGGGGCGAACGGGCGGCACGAGGGGGCACGATACGCGAATAGCGCGCATGTTGGGAACATTGCCGATCGTGATTGCAATGAGTGACGGAATGGAGCTTCGCTCACTCGCGTCACTTATTTCTTGAAACTGTTTCGCAATGGCGGGAGAAGGGTTCTCCCGGCTCTCTCCCGATATCACTTACAACGATGAAGAATGAACGTGCCGGGGATGCTTGTCGTCACGCAACGTGTCCACTGAGGCGAGTGCGTCTTTCGTGGCGGCTCGCGCGGACGGCGCCCACAGCGCCCCGCTCGCGCCGTGCTGTGTGCGCTCGCGCCCGCCACGCTCACCCGGTTGGGAAATGGCTGGAAAGCGTGTTCGCCGTCTCGCGTTTCCACGATCGACTCCACTTCGCCGAGGTGGTGGCATCGGAAGACGGATCACGCGTTACCTCAGCGCCCTGGCCTTCGCCGCCCGTACACCGCGCTCTCGCTTCCGCACACGGTGGCCGGTCGACCGGTGGCCGACCCTCGGTGAGTGGAACGTCATGGGTGCTTCCGGCCCCGTTTGACACCCATGACGTTCCACTCGTCGTGACGGTCGTCGTGATGGCGGCGATCGGTGGTCGCGGTGGAGCGACGGCTCGCCGGGATTTCGGGCGGGGAGTGGTGGGGCGACGGTGGGAGCGCTGCCCCCGCCGCCTTTGCTCTGCATCCATCGGCGCACATGGTTACGGAGCGTGTCTGTCGCGCGCGTGGCTGCAGAGCCCGAGGCGGCGAGCGGGCGGAAGGTGCCGACGGGGGAGGCGGCGACAGGGCGCGGGCAGTGGAGCGGGTGGGAGTTGAGGGCAGGGCGGGGCCGCGGAAGAGGCCGACAGGGAGGTGGGTGGGGGCGGTCGCCGGCGGCCGAGCGGCCGGTTTGCGGGTGCGGTGGTTATCGCTGCCCTCGTCAGGGCATGTCGTGCGGGACGACATGACGACGAGGAGGTGCCATGGCCGCCCGCGACGACGCCCACGACGTCCACGAGGACACCCGCGACGGGCGCGAGGACGCCCCCACCACGCGCGACGACGCCCGCGCCGGGCACGACCGGCCGGACGGGCGCGAGCGCACCGGACCGGTGGGGCCGGACGACGGGCCGGACAGCCCGGCCGACCTGTCGGCGACGGGCTGGATGGCGACCCTCAAGCGGACCGTGCGGGAGTTCCAGGACGACAGCCTGACCGACTGGGCCGCCGCGCTCACCTACTACGGCGTGCTCTCCATCTTCCCGGGCGTCCTGGTGCTGATCTCGGTGCTCGGCCTGCTCGGGGACCGGGCCACCGAGGGGGTACGGGACACCGTCGGGCAGGCGGTGCCGGAGGAGAACATCCGCCGCATCATCGAGAGCGCTATCGACCAGGCGGGCCAGTCCGGGGGGCTGGCGAGCATCGCGGCGATCGTCGGTCTGGTGGCGGCGTTCTGGTCGGCGTCCGGTTACGTCGCCGCGTTCATGCGCGCCTCGAACAGCATCTACGACGTGCCGGAGGGGCGGCCGATCTGGAAGACGCTGCCGGTGCGCCTCGGCGTGACCGCGGTGATCGGCGTGATGCTGCTGATCAGCGCCGTGATCGTGGTGTTCACCGGCGGGCTTGCCGAGCAGGCCGGGAACGCGATCGGGCTGGGCGAGACCGCCGTGACGGTGTGGAACATCGCCAAGTGGCCGGTGTTGCTGGTGCTGGTGAGCCTGATGTTCGCGATCCTCTACTGGGCCTCGCCGAACGCCCGGCACGGCGGCTTCCGCTGGGTCAGCCCCGGCGGCGTGCTCGCGGTGGTGCTCTGGCTGGTGGTCTCCGGCCTGTTCGCGCTCTACGTCAGCAACTTCGGCTCGTACAACAAGACGTACGGCGCGGTGGCCGGCGTGATCATCTTCCTGGTGTGGCTCTGGCTGAGCAACGTCGCCATCCTGCTCGGCGCCGAGTTCGACGCCGAGCTGGAGCGCAGCCGCGCCATCGCCGCCGGGCACCCGGCCGACGAGGAGCCCTACGTCGAGCTGCGCGACGACCGCAAGCTGCGCAAGAAGGGCCGCGCGCACTCCCGCTGACCCCAGAACGCATCGCCCCGCCCGGAAGAATCCCCGGCGGGGCGATGTGTTTTCATGATCCGGAACTCGCTTTTGTTCGTATGGACAAAAGTTTGCATCAGACGTGCCGAAGCTATGGACATGCGGCCCGGAAGGCTCCTACTGTGTCGGACACAACACACATCGCCGTCGTCGATGTGACGGACTTCCGATGCGGAGGTGACTGCCGGTGCGGACGGTCGACCCCCTGCACGTACGGCTTCTGCGACTGCTCCGGGACGAGGGCGCGGTGTCCCGCGCCGAACTCGGCGACCGGCTCCAGATGCCCCGCCCGCGCCTGCTCGCCGAGCTGGAACGCCTGGTCTCCCTCGGCTACGTGGCCGAGGCGGGGCTGGCTGCCTCCCGGGGCGGGCGGCGCTCCACCCTCGTCGAACTGAGCCCGCACCTGCGGTTCGCCGCCGTCGACCTGGGCGCCAGTTCGATCGACGTGGAGGTGGTGAACGGCCGGCTGGAGACGGTGGCCGCCTACACCGAGACCGCCGACATCCGCTCCGGCCCGAAGGTGACGCTCCAGCGGGTCAACGAGCTGCTGCACAAGGCCAAGGTGGACGGCGCGTACGAGCGGCTCGACGCGGTGGGCATCGGCGTACCGGGGCCGGTCAGCTTCCGCGACGGCGTGCCGGTCTCCCCGCCGATCATGCCGGGCTGGGACCGGTTCCCGGTCCGCGAGCTGCTCACCCGTGAGCACGGCTGCCCGGCCGTGGTCGACAACGACGTCAACATCATGGCGATCGGCGAGCGGCACGGCGGCGTGGCCCACTCGGTCGACGACTTCCTGTTCATCAAGATCGGCACCGGTATCGGCTGCGGCATCTACCTGCACGGCGAGGTCTACCGGGGCACCGACGGCTGCGCCGGGGACATCGGCCACATCCAGGTCGACCCGAACGGCCCGATGTGCAGCTGCGGCAACCTCGGCTGCCTCGAGGCGGTGTTCAGCGGCGCGGCGCTGGCCCGGGAGGCGACAGTCGCGGCCCGCACCGAGGTGTCCCCGGCACTGGCCGAGCGGCTCGCGGCCCGGGGGGTGGTGACCGCGCTCGACGTGGCGCAGGGGGCGATCGAGGGGGACGTCACCTGCATCCAGCTCATCCGCGACGGCGGCCGGCGGGTCGGGAGCGTACTGGCCGGGCTGGTCAGCTTCACCAACCCGTCGATGATCGTCATCGGCGGCGGGCTCGCCCAGCTCGGGCACATCCTGCTGGCCGAGATCCGCAGCGTGGTCTACCGCCGCTCGCTGCCGCTCGCCACCGGCAACCTGCCCGTCGTCCTGTCCGAGCTGGGCCCGCGCGCCGGCGTCGCCGGCGCGGCGGTGCTGGCCAGTGACCTCGCATTCGGGGAGGCAGCGTGAACGACACCGGCAAGCCGCTCGTCGAGGCGCCCGCGGACGCCGTCGCGGGCGAGGTGGTCCTGCGCCTCACCGACGTCGTCAAGACGTTCCCGGGGGTACGCGCGCTCGACGGCGTGCAACTGGAGGTACGGGCCGGCGAGGTGCACTGCCTGCTGGGGCAGAACGGCGCCGGTAAGTCCACACTCATCAAGGTGCTGGCCGGGGTGCACCGGCCGGACTCCGGCGAGGCGATCTGGCGGGGCGAGCCGGCCTCGTTCGCCAACCCGCAGGCCGCCATGCGCGCCGGCATCGCCACGATCTACCAGGAACTCGACCTGGTCGACGACCTGTCGGTGGCGGAGAACGCGTTCCTCGGCCACGAGCCGCGCCGGTTCGGCTTCGTCCGGCGGGGGCACATGGCCCGGCGTACCCGGCAGATCCTGGCACGGCTCGGCCACCCGGAGATCCCGCCGGGACGGCTGGTGCGGCACCTGCCCGCCGCCGGCAAGCAGATCGTCAGCATGGCCCGGGCGCTGTCCCACGAGGCGCGGCTGATTATCATGGACGAGCCGAGCGCGGTGCTGGCCCACGACGAGGTGGCGAACCTGTTCCGGATCATCCGGGAACTCACCGCGCAGGGCATCGCGGTCATCTACATCTCGCACCGGCTGGAGGAGATCCGCGAGATCGGCGACCGGGTCACCGTACTCAAGGACGGCCGGACCACGGCGGCGAGCCTGCCGGCCCGCGAGACGCCGACCCGCGACCTGGTCGCCCGGATGACCGGGCGGGCCATCGAGTACGTCTTCCCGCAGCGCCCGGCCGACCACGGGGACGGCGCGGAGCTGCTGCGGGTGGACGGGCTGACCCGGCACGGCGAGTTCGCCGACGTCTCGCTCGGGGTCCGGGCGGGAGAGATCGTCGGCATCGCCGGGCTGGTCGGTTCCGGCCGGTCGGAGCTGCTGGAGACCATCTTCGGCGCGCGTCGGGCGCACGCCGGGACGGTCCGGGTGGACGGCCGTGCGCTGCGTCCCGGCAGTGTGGGCGCGGCGGTACGGGCCGGGATGGGCATGGCGCCGGAGGAGCGCAAGAGTCAGGCGCTGCTGCTCGGCGAACCGATCTACCGCAACGTCACGCTCGCCACGTTCAGCAGGTACGCCCGCCTCGGCTTCACCGACACCGGACGGGAACGCGCCGAGGCGGACCGGATCGCCGCGTCGCTGGAGCTGCGGCCCCGGGACGTACGCCGGCCGGTGCGCACGCTGTCGGGCGGCAACCAGCAGAAGGTGGTGGTCGGGCGGTGGCTGCTCGGTGACACCCGGCTGCTGCTGCTCGACGAGCCGACCCGGGGCGTGGACGTGGGCGCCCGCGCCGAGCTGTATCAGGTGATCCGCGATCTGGCCGCCCGTGGCGTCGGGGTGCTGCTGGTCTCCAGCGAGGTGCCCGAGGTGCTGGGCCTGGCCGACCGGGTGCTGGTGATGCGGGAGGGCCGGGTGGTCCGCGAGGCCCCGGCCGGCGAACTGGACGAGAACACAGTGCTCGACCTCGTCATGGCGGGGTCTCTCATGGAAGGCGCACCGGCATGAGCGATGTCAGAGAATCCTCGCTGCCCGCGCAGTCGCCGCCGGTGGAGCGGACGGAGACCGCGAAGGTCGGCGCGCCGGCGAAGCTCTCCTGGTGGCGCGGTGACGGCGGGGAGGGCGTCAAGCGCAACCTCGGCCTGCTCGCCACGCTGGTCGTGCTGGTGGTCATCGGCGTCCTGACCCGCCCCGACCTCTACGGCGACCCGAACTGGGTGTGGGGCAACACGCTCACCATCCTCAAGCTCGCCTCGGTGGTCGGCGTGGTCACCGTCGGCATGACGTTCGTGATCATCGGCGGGGGCATCGACCTGTCGGTCGGCGCGATCGTCGCCCTCGCCGGGGTCTGGTGCACCACAGTGGCCACGCAGAGCTATGGCGCGGGCGGCATGATCTTCACCGCGCTGACCGTCGGGCTCGCCGTCGGCGTGGTGAACGGGCTGCTCGTCTCGTACGGGCGGCTGGTGCCGTTCATCGCCACGCTCGCCATGCTCGTGGCCGCCCGGGGGCTGGCGGCGGAGATCTCCGACAAGCAGACCCAGGTGTCGGGCAACACGTTCATCAACGGCATCGCCAGCACGAACGTGCTCGGCATCCCGCTGCTGGTCTACATCCTGGTGGCGGTGGTGGCGGCCGGCTGGGTGCTGCTGAACCGGACCACGTTCGGCCGCCGTACGGTGGCGGTCGGCGGCAACCCGGAGGCGGCCCGGCTGGCAGGCATCAACGTCCGCCGGCACACGGTGCTCCTCTACGCGCTGTCCGGCCTGTGCTGCGGCATCGCCGCGGTCATGCTGACCGCGCAGGCCACCTCCGCGCAGGCGGCGATGGCCAACCTCTACGAGCTGGACGCGATCGCCGCCGCGATCATCGGCGGCACGCTGCTCAGCGGCGGGCGGGGAACGATCATCGGCTCCCTGCTCGGGGTGATCATCTTCTCCACCATCACCAACCTGTTCGCCATCAACAACCTCTCCGCCGAGGCCCAGAACATGGTCAAGGGCGGCATCATCGTCGCCGCCGTCCTGGTCCAGCAGGTGCAGTTCGGCAGTCTCACCCAGTTCCTCGCCCGCAACCGGGCCACCACCACCTGACCCCACCCGCGCACACCCCGGCTGCCGTCGTACCGACTGTGGTCCGGCCCGCCACACCCGAAACCACCCCACCACCTCATCCCAGGAGGCGTCATGAGAACACCGCGCCATGACCTGTCCCGCCGCCGGCTGCTCTTCGGCGGGGCCGCCGTCTCCGCCGGGGTGCTGCTCGCCGGCTGTACCAGCAACGAGCAGAACCCGACCGAGGCGCAGACCAAGGCGGCCGGTTCCGGCGCCAACACCGAGACGGGCAAGAAGGTGAGCATCGGCTTCTCCGCCCCGGCCGCCGACCACGGCTGGATCGCCGCCATCACCAACAACGCCAAGGCGCAGGCCGGGGCGTACCAGGACGTGGAGCTGAAGTCGGTCGAGGCCGGCGCGGACGCGGCGGCCCAGCGGGCGGCGCTGTCCACGCTGATCTCGCAGAAGCCCGACGTGATCGTGCTGCTGCCGCACGACGGCAAGGAACTCAACGCGTTCGGCCTGGAGGCGATGAAGGCCGGCATCCCGGTGGTCAACCTGGACCGGGCCTTCCCGGACGCGCGGGCCTACCGGCTGCAGATCAAGGGCGACAACTACGGCATGGGGGTGGCCGCCGCCACCTACATCGCCGAGCAGCTCAAGGCCAAGGGCGTCAGCAACCCGGTGATCGGCGAGATCCCCGGCATCGAGTCGCTGGAGCTGACCCAGGAACGGTCGAAGGGGTTCGCCGACACGCTCGCCTCGTACGGGTTCAAGGTCGCCAACCGGCGGCCCGCGGAGTTCACAGTGGACTCGGGGCAGCAGGCCGCCACCGGTCTGTTCCAGGCGCTGCCGAAGATCGACGCGGTCTGGAACCACGACGACGACCAGGGCATCGGTGTGCTCGCGGCGGTCAACCAGGCCAACCGCAAGGAATTCGTCATGGTCGGCGGCGCCGGCTCCAAGAAGGCCATGGAGGACATCGCCGCCGACAACACGGTCCTCAAGGCCACAGTCACCTACAGCCCGTCGATGGCCTCCTCGGCCATCTCCCTGGCCCGCCTGATCGGCCAGGGCAAGGGCATGTCCGACCTGGTCGAACTCCAGGTACCGAAGGAGATCGTGCTCGCCTCCGAGACGATCACCAAGGAGAACGCGAGCGACTACCTGAAGCTCGGGTTCTGACACACGGGGGGAGACCCACCTTGTCCAGTCACGACAGCATCCTTCGGGTCGGCATGGTCGGCTACGCGTTCATGGGCGCCGCGCACTCCCAGGCGTGGCGCACCGTGAACCGGGTGTTCGACCTGCCGGCGCGGGTGCGGATGGCGCTCGTCTGCGGCCGCGACGAGCCGAAGGTGGCCGAGGCCGCCGACCGGCTCGGCTGGGACGGCTACACCACCGACTGGCGGCGGCTCGTCGAGTCCGACGAGATCGACGTGGTCGACATCTGCACGCCGGGGGACAGCCACCGCGAGATCGCACTCGCCGCGCTCGCCGCGGGCAAGCACGTGCTGTGCGAGAAGCCGCTGGCGAACAGCGTCGCCGAGGCCCGCGAGATGACCGAGGCCGCGGCCCGGGCACGCGAGTCCGGGGTACGCGCGATGTGCGGCTTCAACTACCGGCGGGTGCCCGCTGTCGCCCTGATGCGGCAGCTGGTGGCCGACGGGCGGATCGGCGAGATCCGGCACGTCCGGGCGACCTACCTCCAGGACTGGATCGTCGACCCGCAGTTCCCGCTGGTGTGGCGGTTGCAGAAGGACAGGGCGGGCTCCGGCGCGCTCGGTGACATCGGCGCGCACATCATCGACCTGACCCAGTACGTCACCGGCCAGCTCGTCACCGGGGTCAGCGCGCTCACCGAGACGTTCGTGCGTCAGCGGCCGCTCGTCGCCGGGTCGAGCGGCCTGGCCGCGCAGGCCGACGGCAACGGCAGCGCGACGGGCCAGGTGACAGTTGACGACGCGGCGGTGTTCGTGGCCAGGCTCGACGGGGGAGCGCTGGCCACGTACGAGGCGACCCGGTTCGCCACCGGCCGCAAGAACGCCCTGCGGGTCGAGATCAACGGCTCGCGCGGCAGCGTCGTGTTCGACCTGGAACGCCTCAACGAGCTGGAGTTCCTGGACGCCACCCGGCCGGCCGCCGAGCAGGGCTTCAGCCGGATCCTGGTGACCGAGCCGGACCACCCGTACCTGGGTGCGTGGTGGCCGCCCGGCCACATCATCGGCTACGAGCACTCCTTCACCCACCAGGCGCGCGACTTCGTCGAGGCGGTCGCCACCGGCGCCGACCCGGCCCCGTCGTTCGCCGACGCGTTGCAGGTCCAGCTCGTGCTCGACGCGGTGACCCGCTCGGCCGAGCGGGCCGCCTGGACGGAGGTGGAGCCCGCTCTGGCCGAAGCTTCCGCCTGACCCGAGACGGCCCCTACGGGGTCCGTCGACACTCACCGGCGCCGGCCGGCGAGGGCCCGCCGCGGTTGCGCCCCGCGGCGGGGACGAGGCCGGCTCCGGGGAGCGTGCCGCCGGTGTCCGCCGGCACGACCAGCACGGCCCTCCGGTGCGGCCGGACCGGGATTCCCCGGCCGCACCGGTGGACCGGCCATACCTGGGGAGGTAGCGCGAATGCGTACGGGTGTCTGGCTGGTGGGTGCGCGCGGCTCGGTCGCCACCACGAGCGTGGTCGGGGGACTGGCCCTGCGGGCCGGGCTCACCGCGCCGACCGGCTGCGTGACCGAGCTGCCCGACCTGCGCGGGCCCGCCCTGCCGGGCTTCGCCGATCTCGTCTTCGGCGGCCACGACGTGGTCACCACCCCGCTCACCAAACGCGCCGAGGCGCTCGCCGCCGCAGGCGTGCTGCCCGCCCGGCTGGCCGACGCCGTGGCGCCCGACCTGGCCGCCGTCGAGGCGTCGCTGCGGCCCGCGCCCACCGAGGGCGGCCAGGGCGAGCGGATCGCCGCGGTGGTGCGCGACCTGACCGACTTCCGCAGCCGGAACGGGCTGGACCGGGTGGTGGTGGTCAACGTCGCCGCCACCGAACCGGCGCCCGCCCCGCACCCGGCCCACAGCGACCTGGCCGCGCTGCGCGACGCGCTGACCGGCCCGGCCGACGTGCTGCCGCCCAGCTCCGGATACGCGTACGCGGCGTTCACCGCGGGCTGCCCGTACGTGGACTTCACCCCGTCCACGGGCGCCCGCCTGCCGGCCCTGGCCGCGCTCGCCGCCGAACGAAAGCTGCCGTACGCCGGGCACGACGGCAAGACCGGCGAGACGCTGCTCAAGTCGGTGCTCGCGCCGATGTTCGCGATGCGGCACCTGGCCGTGCGCTCCTGGTCCGGCACGAACCTGCTCGGCGGCGGCGACGGCGCCACGCTCGCCGACCCGGCCGCCAACGCCGCGAAGGTGGGCAGCAAACAGCGGGTGCTCGCCGAGACGCTCGGCTACCTGCCGCAGGGCCACACCCGGATCGAGTACGTCGAGGAACTCGGCGACTTCAAGACCGCGTGGGACCTGGTCACGTTCGCCGGTTTCCTGGGCACCGGAATGCGGATGGAGTTCACCTGGCACGGCTGCGACTCGGCGCTCGCCGCGCCGCTCGTGCTGGACCTGGCCCGGCTCACCGCCGCCGCGCACGCCGCCGGCCGCCACGGCCCGCTGACCGAGCTGGCGTTCTTCTTCAAGGACCCGCTCGGCGCGACCGGCCACGCGCTCGGTGAACAGTGGACGGTGCTGCGGGAGTTCGCCGCCGGCCTGCACGCCCGGGTGACGCCGTGACCCGCCTGGCCGACCTGGCCGAGCTGGTCCGGGCGCCCGCCGCGCTCTCCGTACCCGGGGACGTGCTCTCCGGCGCGGCGGCCGCCGGTGCGCTCGGTCCGCGTACACCGGCCCTGGCCGGCGCGTCGGTGCTGCTGTACTGGGCCGGGATGGCCGCCAACGACTGGGCTGACCGGCGGCTGGACGCGGTCGAGCGGCCGGAGCGGCCGATCCCGTCCGGCCGGGTGCGCCCGTCGGTCGCGCTCGGCGTCGCGTCCGGCCTCACCGCCGCCGGGCTCGCGGTCGCCACCGCCGCCGGGGGCCGCCGGGCGGCGGCAGTCGCGCTGCCGCTCGCGGCCACGATCTGGGGGTACGACCTGCGCGCGAAGAACACCGCCGCCGGGCCGGCGGTGATGGCCGCGTGCCGAGGGCTGGACGTGCTGCTCGGCGCGTCCGGCGGGCGGGTGGTCCGGGCGCTCCCGGCCGCGCTCACAGTCGCCGCGCACACCTGGACCGTGACCGCGCTGTCCCGCCGCGAGGTGACCGGCGCGGACCGGCGGCTGCCCGGCCTCACGCTCGCCGGCACCGCGCTGATCGCGCTCACCACCCCGGCCCGGCCGACCGTGTTAAGCGGGGCCCCCTCCTCTACCGGATGCGTTAAGAGGGGGCCCTTCCTTCGGCTCGGGGAGCTGGTGCCGGCGGTGCTCGCCGCCGGGTACGCCGCCCGGTACGGCCGGGCGCAGGCCCGCGTGCTCGCCGACCCGTCACCGGCCCGGGTGCGAGCCGCGGTCGGCGCCGGGATCACCGGGCTGCCCGCGTTGCAGGGCGCGCTGACCGCCCGCGCCGGGGCCCGGCTGCTCGGCCTCGCCGTGGCCGGCGCCGCGCCGCTCGGCCGCCGCCTGGCCCGACTGATCTCGCCGACATGACCGCCGCGGCGGCCACCCGGCCCACCGCCGGCCCGCTGTCCGGGCCGGGCGCGCTGCGCTTCGGGTACGGCACCAACGGCTTCGCCAACCACCGGCTCGGGGACGCGCTCGCGGTCCTCGCCGACCTCGGCTACGTGGGCGTCGCGCTCACCCTCGACCACGACCACCTGGACCCGTTCGCCCCCGGCCTGGCCCGCCGGGTCGCGGCCATCAGTCGACGGCTGGACGCGCTGGGGCTGGCCGTGGTGGTCGAGACCGGCGCCCGGTACCTGCTCGACCCGCGGCACAAGCACGCGCCGACGCTGCTGCACGACGACCCGGCTCGGCGGGTGGAGTTCCTGCGCCGGGCCGTCCGGATCGGTGCCGACCTGGGCGCGGAGGCGGTCTCCTTCTGGGCCGGGGTACGCCCACCCGGCGTACCACCCGGCGTCGCCGCCGACCGCCTGGTGGCGGGCTGCGCGACGGTGTGCGCCGCGGCGGCGGAGGCGGGCGTGCCGCTGGGCTTCGAACCCGAGCCGGGCATGTTCGTCGAGGACATCGCCGGGTGGTGGCGGCTGCGCGAGGCGCTGGGCGCGCCGCCCGGCTTCGGCATCACGCTCGACATCGGGCACTGCCGCTGCCTGGAGCCGATGCCGGTGCCGCAGTGCGTGTCGGCGGTCGCCGCGCACCTGGTCAACGTGCAGATCGACGACATGCGTCGGGGCGTGCACGAGCACCTGGAGTTCGGCACCGGCGAGATCGACTTCCCGCCGGTGCTGCGCGCCCTGGCCGACGCCGGCTACCGCGGGCTGGTGGCCGTGGAACTGCCCCGCCACTCGCACGCCGCACCGGCCGTCGCCGCCCGCTCACTGGACTTCCTGCGCGCCGCCGCCTCGCGCGGCGAGGGGCGGTGACCCACCACCTTCCACCCGGCAGAGGGGAGACGGCATGACACCCGACCGACTGCGCGCCGCGCTTCGGGGCGTACCCGATCCGCAGTGGCTGGACGCGGCGCTGCGCCGCGTCGCGACCGAACCCACGGCCATCGGGCGGTTCTTCGCCGCCGCTGCCCGGCGGTGCGGTCGCCTGCCGGTGCCCGACCCGCCCGGCTGGACGGCGGACGAGGCGGCCCGGGCGCTGCTGCTGACCGCGCTGCCGCACGGCCACGCCGCCGCCGCGGAGACGCTGTACCGGCAGGGCGACGCCGCCGAGAAACGCGCCGTGCTGCGCGCGCTGCCGCTGCTGCCGATCGGCGCGGAGTGCGTGCCGCTGCTGCACGACGCGACCCGCACCAACGACACCCGGCTGGTGGCCGCGGCGCTCGGCCCGTACGCCCGGCACCTGGAGCAGGCGACCTGGCGGCAGGCGGTGCTCAAGTGCGTGTTCACCGGCGTGCCGCTGGCGGTCGTCGACGGCCTGCCGGAGCGGGCCGACGGCGAGCTGGCCCGGATGCTCGCCGCGTTCGCCGCGGAACGGCACGCCGCCGGCCGCGACATGCCCGCCGACGCGACCGACCTGCTGCGCCGGCTGACCATCCCCACGACGGAGGCGTGACATGCGCATCTTCGACCCGCACATCCACATGACGTCCCGCACCACCGACGACTACGAGCGGATGGCCGCCGCGGGCGTCCGCGCGGTGGTCGAGCCGGCGTTCTGGCTGGGCCAGCCGCGTACGAGCGTGGACAGCTTCGTGGACTACTTCGACTCGCTGATCGGGTGGGAGCCGTTCCGGGCCGGCCAGTTCGGCATCCGGCACCACGCCACTGTGGCGCTGAACCCGAAGGAGGCGAACGACCCGCGCTGCCGCCCGGTGCTCGACCTGCTGCCCCGCTACCTGGACAAGGACGGCGTGGTGGCGGTCGGCGAGATCGGTTACGACGCTATGACGCCGGCCGAGGACGCCGCGCTGGCCGGTCAGCTCGCCCTGGCCGTCGCGCACGACCTGCCGGCGCTGGTGCACACGCCGCACCGGGACAAGGCGCGCGGCGTCGAGCGGACGCTCGCGGTGGTCGCCGAGTCGGGCATCGCGCCGGGACGGGTGCTCGTCGACCACCTCAACGAGGTGACTGTCGAGCTGGTCCGGGACACCGGCTGCTGGCTGGGCTTCTCGATCTATCCGGAGACGAAGATGTCGCCGCCGCGGATGGTGGAGCTGCTGAAGCGGTACGGCACCGAACGGATGCTGGTGAACTCGGCGGCCGACTGGGGCCGGTCGGATCCGCTGCTGACCCGGGCCACCGGGGAGGCGATGCTGCTGGCCGGGTTCGACGCCGACGACGTGGACCGGGTGCTGTGGCGCAACCCGGTGGAGTTCTACGGCCAGTCCGGCCGGCTCGACCTGACCGACCTGGAGGCGAGCGACCCCACCTTCGCCGGCAACTCGATCGCCCGTGGGGGGCAGTGATGCGGCTGCGCCACGCCGACGGCACGACCGTCCATCTCGGCTACTGCACGAACGTGCACCCGGCCGAGGACCTGCCGGGCATCGTCGCCCAGCTCGACACGTACGCGGTGGCGGTCCGCCGGGCGCTCGACGTGGACCGGCTCGGGCTCGGACTCTGGCTGGCCGCGCCGGTCGCCGTCGCGCTCGCCGCCGACCCTCCGGCCCGGCGCCGGCTGCGCCACGAGCTGGCGGTACGCGGGCTGGAGGTGGTCACGCTCAACGGCTTCCCGTACGCCGCGTTCCAGGCCCCTGTGGTCAAGGGCGCGGTGTACCACCCGGACTGGACCACGCCGCAACGGTCGGCGTACACGCTGGACCTGGCTCGGGTTCTCGCCGACCTGCTGCCCGACGACGCCGTCCGGGGTTCGATCTCGACGCTGCCGATCGCCTGGCGCACCCCGTGGGACGCCGGGCGGGCCGCCACCGCCCGGCGTCGCCTGGACGCGCTGGCCGGGGGCCTGGCCGCGGTGCAGCGGGAGACCGGCCGGGTGATCCGGGTCGGCTTCGAACCGGAACCGGGCTGTCTGGTGGAGTCGACGGGACAAGCACGCGAGGTATTCTCAGACATGGATACCGACCGGCTCGGGATCTGCGTGGATCTCGCGCACCTGGCGTGTGCCTGGGAGCAGCCGGCGGATGCCCTGGCCGGGTTGCGTGCCGCCGGTCTCCCCGTGGTGAAGGTCCAGGTGTCCGCAGCGGTCGAGGCCCCTGACCCGCCCGCCGCGAGCGCGGCGCTGCGCCGGTTCGTCGAACCGCGCTTCCTGCACCAGACGCGGGCTGCCGGTTGCGCAGGCGCCGCCGATCCGGCCGATCCGGCGTACGCGGCCGACGACCTCGACGCCGCACTCGACGCGCGGCTGCCCGGGGCGTGGCGGGTGCACTACCACGTGCCGTTGCACGCACCGCCCGAGCCGCCGCTGCGCTCCACGGTCCCGGTGCTGCGCAAGGCGCTGGCCGCGTTGTACGCCGGTCCCGTCGCCGGCTGCGACCACCTCGACGTCGAGACGTACACCTGGGGGGTGCTGCCGGAGGCGCGGCGGCCGCGCGGCGACGCGGAGCTGGCCGCCGGCATCGCCGCCGAGCTGGCGTTCGCCCGCGACGAGCTGACCGCGCTCGGCCTGGCCACGACGGTGGGGACGCCCTCGTGAGCCGGCGGCTCGTGGTGCTCGACGTGGTCGGGCTGACGCCGCGGCTGCTGGCGTACATGCCCCGGCTGCGCGCGGTGGCCGACGCCGGGTTCGCCGCCGAGCTGGGCACCGTGCTGCCGGCGGTGACCTGCTCAGCGCAGTCCACGTTCCTCACCGGCGAGCTGCCCGCCGGGCACGGCGTGGTGGGCAACGGCTGGTACTTCCGCGACCTGGGCGAGGTGCTGCTCTGGCGGCAGCACAACGGGCTCGTCGGCGGCGAGAAGGTGTGGCAGGCGGCCCGTCGCGTCGAGCCGGGCTACCGGGTGGCGAACGTCTGCTGGTGGTACGCGATGGGCGCGGACGTGGACTGGACGGTCACGCCGCGCCCGGTCTACCACGCCGACGGGCGCAAGGAGCCCGACTGCTGGACCGACCCGCCCGAGCTGCGGGACACCCTCACCGACGCGCTCGGCACGTTCCCGCTGTTCAGCTACTGGGGGCCGGGTGCCGGGCTGCCGTCCTCGGCGTGGATCAGCCGGGCCGCGCAGCGCATCCTCGCCGATCACGCTCCCGACCTGACGCTGGTCTACCTGCCGCACCTGGACTACGACCTGCAACGCTTCGGCCCGTCCAGCCCGCAGGCAGCCGCCGCGGCGGCGGAGCTGGACACCGTGCTCGGTCCGCTGCTCGACGCCGCGCGGGAGCGGGACGCCACAGTGGTGGCGTTGTCCGAGTACGGCATCACCGACGTGTCCCGCCCGGTGGACGTGAACCGGATGCTGCGCGCCGAGGGGCTGTTGCGGGTCTACACCCAGGCCGGGATGGAATATCTCGACCCGTGGACGTCGCGGGCGTTCGCGGTGGCCGACCACCAGGTGGCGCACGTCTACGTCAAGGATCCGGCGGACGTGCCGGCGGTGGCGAAGCTCTGCGCGTCGCTGCCGGGCGTGGCCGAGGTGCTCGACGCCGCCGGGCAGGCCGGGTACGGGCTGGATCACCCCCGCTCGGGTGAGCTGGTGCTGGTGGCCGAGCCGGACGCCTGGTTCACGTACTACTACTGGCTCGACGACGCGCGGGCGCCCGACTTCGCCCGGCTGGTGGAGATCCACCGCAAGCCCGGCTACGACCCGGCCGAGCTGTTCTTCGACCCGGCCGCGCCGGGTGCGGCGAAGCGCCGCGCGGCGGTGGCGCTGGCCCGCAAGAAGCTCGGGCTGCGCTACCTGATGTCAGTGGTGGGGCTGGACGCGGGCGCGCGTGCGGTGCGTGGTTCACACGGGCGCCTGCCCGCCGACCCGGCGGACGGCCCGGTGCTGCTCTGCTCCGACCGGGCCGCGATCCGGCCCCGGGTGGAGGCCACCGATGTGAAGGCGTTGCTGCTCGAACTCGCCGGACTGGCCAGGGAGGCACCATGACCGTAACCGTCGCACCGACCGATCCGGCCCTGTTGCGGGGCCGCTTCGACGCCGCGCTAGCCGCGTTCCTGGACGCGAGAGAGCCGGATCGGCCGGATGACGGTACGGGGGCCGTCCACACTGCTCTGCGCTGGTTCGTCCTGGCCGGCGGCAAGCGGATGCGACCGCTGTTCTGCTACTGGGGCTGGCGGGGGTTCGGCGGCCCGGACGCCTCGCCGATCGTGGTCGCCGCGGCGTCGCTGGAGCTGTTCCACGCGTTCGCGCTGATCCACGACGACATCGTGGACCGCAGCGACCGCCGCCGGGGCGCGCCGACGCTGCACCGGTTCTTCGCCGAGCTGCACGCCGCGTCCGGCTGGCCGGGCGACCCGGCGGCGTACGGCCGGCAGGCCGCGGTGCTCTGCGGCGACCTCTGCGCCACCTGGTCGGCGCAGATGTTCCACGGGTGCGGGTTGCCGCCCGAGCGGCTGCGCCGGGGGCACGTGCTGCTGGCCCGGATGCGCTCGGAGGTGATCGCGGGGGAGTACCTGGACGTGGTCGGGGCGGCCGGGGACGGCTCCGTGGCGAACGCGCTCACAGTGGTACGGCTGAAGACGGCCCGCTACACGGTGACCCGCCCGGTGCAGATCGGTGCCGCGCTCGCCGGTGCGGCGCCGGAGGAGGTGGCCGCGCTGGCCGGGTTCGGCGACCCGCTCGGTGACGCGTTCCAGCTGCGCGACGACCTGCTCGGCGTCTTCGGTGACCCGTCGGTGACCGGCAAGTCCAACCTGGACGACCTGCGCGAGGGCAAGCCGACGGTGCTGCTGGCGCTGGCCCGGGCGTCCGCCTCGCCGGCCGGCGCGGCCCGGCTGGGGGAGCTGGTCGGCGATCCCGGCCTCGACCAGGCGGCCGCGGCCGAGGTGCGGGGCATCGTCGAGGAGTCCGGCGCCCGGGAGGCGGTGGAGCGGATGATCCGTACCCGGGCCGACGCGGCACTTGTCGCGCTGGACGCGTTGCCGCTGGCGGAGCCGGCGCGGCGGGTGCTGGCGGCGCTCGCGGAGCGGGCGGTCGACCGCCACGAGTGACACCTACTTTTGTCGCTGAGCGCCGAAAGTCAAAGCCGATCGATCAGAAGCTATGGACAGGCTGATCGAAAGGTCTTAATGTCGTGCACAGCACAACGCTGTTTCGCCGAGGCGACCGCCCCGCACCGCCCGCCTCGGCGAGGTGACCTCCGGTCCCGACCGGAGGTCGCGGCCCGCCGACCTCCCCGGCAGGCCGGCGCAGCATCCCCCTGCTCGGCATCCGGCGCGACGCGCGCCCGTTCCTGGCTGCGCGCGTCAGGAAGGGACAGCACAGCATGTCCAGCCACCACCACCCCCGTGCCCGACGACCGTTCGCCGCTGCCGCAGCGCTGCTGCTCGCGGCCACCGCCGGCACCGTCACAGCGGCCGCGGCGTCCGTCCCGGCGTCCGCCCACCCGATCCCGGCGAGCGACTTCCAGCAGGTCGAACTCGCCCGCGGTGTCGCCGAGACCGGCGAACCGATGTCGCTCGCGGTGCTGCCCGACCGGTCGGTCCTGCACACCGCCCGCAACGGCACGCTGCGCCGCACCGACGCGGCCGGCGCCACCACGGTCATCGGCACGCTGCCTGTCTACACCCATGACGAGGAGGGGCTCCAGGGCGTCGGCGTCGACCCCGGCTTCGCCTCCAACCGGCACATCTACCTCTACTACGCGCCGCCGCTGTCCACCCCGGCGGGGGACGCGCCCGCCACCGGCACCGACTTCTCCGCCTGGCAGGGCGTCAACCGGCTCTCCCGGTTCACCCTCAACGCCGACTTCACGCTCAACCAGGCCAGCAAGGTCGACGTGCTCGACGTACCGGCCGACCGGGGGCTGTGCTGCCACGTCGGCGGCGACATCGACTTCGACGCCGCGGGCAACCTCTACCTGTCCACCGGCGACGACACCAACCCGTTCGACTCGGCCGGCTATGCGCCGATCGACGAGCGCACCAACCGCAACCCCGGGTACGACGCGCAGCGCAGCGCCGGCAACACCAACGACCTGCGGGGCAAGATCCTGCGGATCAAGGTGAACACCAACGGCACGTACTCGATCCCGGCCGGCAACCTCTTCGCGCCCGGCACCGCGCGGACCCGCCCGGAGATCTACGCGATGGGCTTCCGCAACCCGTTCCGAATCAGCGTCGACAAGGCCACCGGCGTCGTCTACGTGGGCGACTACGGGCCGGACGCCGGCACCACCACGGCCCGCGGCCCGTCCGGGCAGGTCGAGTTCAACCGGGTGACAGCGCCCGGCAACTACGGCTGGCCGTACTGCACCGGCACCAACACCGCCACCGAGACGTACGCCGAGTGGGACTTCGCCGCCGGCACCGCCGGCCCGAAGTTCAACTGCACCGGCGGGCCGACGAACAACTCGTTCCGCAACACCGGCCTGGCCACGCTGCCGGCGGCGAAGCCGTCCTGGATCCGCTACGCCGGTGACGCCGGCAGCCCGCCCGAGTTCGGCGGCGGCTCCGAGTCGCCGATGGGCGGCCCGGTCTACCGGTACGACGCGGCGAACCCGTCCACCACGAAGTTCCCGCAGTCCTTCGACGGGCAGTTCTTCGCCACCGAGTTCGGCCGGGGCTGGATCAAGCCGATCCACGTCGGCGCGGACGGCTCACCCGGCACCATCGACAGCTTCCCGTGGACCGGCAAGCAGGTGATGGACTCGGCGTTCGGCCCGGACGGCGCGTACTACGTGCTCGACTACGGCACCGGCTACTTCAACGGCGACGCCAACTCGGCGCTGTACCGCTTCGACTACCTGGGCGGCGCCAACCGCGCCCCGGTGGCCCGCGCCGCGGCCGACCGGACCTCCGGCGCCGCGCCGCTGACTGTGGCCTTCTCCTCGGCCGGCTCGTCCGACCCGGAGGGCGGCGCGCTGACGTACGCCTGGACGTTCGGCGACGGCGGCACCTCGACCGCCGCGAACCCCTCGCACACCTACACCACCAACGGCAGGTACACCGCCACCCTCACCGTGCGCGACCCGCAGGGCGCCACCGGCACCGCGAGCGTGACGATCACAGTGGGCAACACCGCGCCGACAGTCGTCATCGAGACGCCCGGCAACGGCAAGCTGTTCTCCTTCGGCGACACCGTGCCGTTCCGGATCACCGTCACCGACCCGGAGGACGCCACGATCGACTGCACGAAGGTCAAGATGACCTACGTGCTCGGCCACGACCAGCACGGCCACCAGATCACCTCGGCGACCGGCTGCACCGGCTCGATCGCCGTACCCGTCGACGGTGAGCACGACGACGCGGCGAACATCTTCGCCGTCTTCGACGCCGAGTACACCGACTCCGGCGGCCTCACCACGCACACCCAGCACACGCTCCAGCCCCGGCACCGGCAGGCCGAGCACTTCAAGACCTCGTCCGGGATCAACACGTTCGACAAGGCCACCGCCGAGGGCGGCAAGACCGTCGGCGACATCCACAACGGGGACTGGATCGCGTTCCAGCCGTACCTGCTCGCCGACGCCACCGGGTTCACCGCCCGGGTGTCGTCCGCCGGAGCCGGCGGCACGCTCCAGGTGCGGTCCGGCTCGGCCACCGGCACCGTGCTCGGCTCGGCCACCGTCCCGGTCACCGGCGCCTGGGACACGTTCACCACAGTCACCGGCACGATCGCCAATCCGCCGGCCGGCACCACCACGCTCTACCTGACGTTCGCCGGTGGCACCGGGGCGCTCTACGACCTGGACGCGTTCACGCTCACCACGTCGGCGGTCCGTACCGGCCCGGTGAAGGGCCTGGCCGGGAAGTGCCTGGACGTGCGCAACGCCGCCACCGCCGACGGCACCCAGATCCAGCTCTACACCTGCAACGGCACGACGGCGCAGTCGTGGACCGTGACGCCGAACGGCACCGTGAAGGCGCTGGGCAAGTGCCTGGACGTATCCGGCGGGGCCAGCGCGGACGGCACGAAGATCCAGCTCTACACGTGCAACGGCACCGGCGCGCAGAACTGGTCCGCGCAGGCCGACGGGACCGTGCGCAACCCGCAGTCGGGCAAGTGCCTGGACGTGTCCGGCAACAACTCGGCCGACGGCACGGCGGTGCACCTGTGGACCTGCACCGGCGCGGCGAACCAGCGCTGGACCCTGCCGTGAGGATGAAGGAGAACCAGATGAAACTCGTGCGTACCGCACTGGGGGCGGTGACCGCCGTCCTCGCCACCATCGCCTGCACCGTCCCCGCGGGCCCGGCAGCCGCCGCCGACGCCCCCTACGACGTGCTCGTCTTCTCCAAGACCGCCGGCTTCCGCCACGACTCCATCGCGGTCGGCACGCAGGCCGTACGGGAGCTGGGCGCGGCGAACAACTTCACCGTCACCGCGACCGAGGACGCCGCCCAGTTCACCACCGCCAACCTGGCCCGCTTCGAGGCGGTGATCTTCCTCAACACCACGGGGGACGTCCTCAACGCCAGCCAGCAGTCGGCGTTCGAGGCGTACATCGGCGCCGGCGGCGGGTACGTCGGCGTGCACTCCGCCGCCGACACCGAGTACGACTGGCCGTTCTACGGCAACCTCGTCGGCGCCTGGTTCGCCTCCCACCCGGCCATCCAGCCGGCCACGGTGAAGGTGGAGGACCGGGCGCACGCCGCCACCGCGCACCTGCCGCAGCGGTGGAACCGCACCGACGAGTGGTACGACTACCGCACCAACGCCCGCTCCACCGCGCACGTGCTGGCCAGCCTGGACGAGTCCACGTACTCCGGCGGCTCGATGGGCGGCGACCACCCGCACGCCTGGTGCAAGACGTACAGCGGCGGCCGGTCCTTCTACACCGGCGGCGGCCACACCCAGGCGTCCTACGCCGACGCGGCGTTCCGGGCGCACCTGCTCGGCGGCATCCGCTACGCCGCCGGGCGCACGAAGGCCGACTGCCGGCCGGAGACCGGCTACACCGCGCTCTACAACGGCGGCACCACCGGCTGGTCGCAGGCCGGGCCGGGCAGCTTCACCAATGCCGACGCCACGCTCACCTCGGTCGGCGGCATGGGCCTGTACTGGTACAGCGCGAAGCAGTTCACCAACTACTCGCTGAAGCTGGACTGGCGGCTGGCCGGTGACGACAACTCGGGCGTGTTCGTCGGCTTCCCGCCGTCGAGCGACCCGAACTCGGCGGTGAACAACGGCTACGAGATCCAGATCGACCCCACCGACGCGGCCGACCGGACCACCGGCGCGGTCTACGGCTTCAAGTCCGCCGACCTGGCGGCCCGGGACGCGGCGCTGAACCCGGCGGGGGAGTGGAACACCTACGAGATCCTGGTCGAGTCCGAGCGGCTCCAGGTCTTCCTCAACGGCGTGCGGATCAACGACTTCACGAACACCGACCCGGTGCGGTCGCTCGCCGGGCACGTCGGCATCCAGAACCACGGCACCGGCGACGACGTGTCGTTCCGCAACATCCGGATCAAGGAACTCGGCGGCACGCCGCCGCCGACCGGCAACACCACCGTCCAGGCCGAGGCGTTCGGTTCGGCGAGCGGCGTCAGCGCGTACCCCAAGGCCGGTGCCAACGGCGGCCAGACCCTGGGGTACGTGGACCCGGGCGACTGGGCCGCGTACCCGGGTCTGGACCTGACCGGTGTGACGTCGCTGCGCGCCCGGGTGGTGTCCGGTGGCCCGGGCGGCACACTCCAGGTGCGGACCGGCTCGCCGAGCGGCCCGGTGCTCGGCCAGGTGGCGGTGCCGAACACCGGTAGCTGGACCACGTTCGCCGACGTGAGCACCGCGCTCACAGGCGTGCCGTCCGGTACGCAGACGGTCCACCTGACGTTCACCGGCAGCGGCTCCGGGCTGTTCGACGTCGACGACTTCACGCTGGTCCGCTCGACCGGCACCGGCGGCGCCGGCCCGATCAAGGGCCTCGCCGGCAAGTGCCTGGACGTGCGGAGCGGATCGTCGGCCGACGGCACCCAGATCCAGCTCTACACCTGCAACGGCTCGTCGGCGCAGTCGTGGACCGTGACGCCGAACGGGCCGGTGAAGGCGCTCGGCAAGTGCCTGGACGTGTCGGGCGGCGGCAGTGCGGACGGCACGAAGATTCAGCTCTACACGTGCAACGGCACCGGGGCGCAGACCTGGTCCGCGCAGGCGGACGGCACGGTGCGTAACCCGCAGTCGGGCAAGTGCCTGGACGTGTCCGGCAACAACTCGGCCGACGGCACGGCGGTGCACCTGTGGACGTGCACGGGCGCGGCGAACCAGCGCTGGACCCTGCCCTGACGGAGGCCATAGAGTGGAGGCGGCGACCGCGAGGTGGCCGGTGACCCGGCGGGAGGCGCAACCCGTCCGGGAGCAGACGCTCCGGCGTCCACCGGTTCCCACGCGCCGCCGCCTCCGGTCGTCCTCGCCCCGGTCCGCGACGGAATCCCCCATCACCACAGGGGAGAAGGACAATGGCGCGACCCATCACGCTCTTCACCGGCCAGTGGGCCGATCTGCCGTTCGACGAGGTCTGCCGGCTCGCCGCCGAGTGGGGCTACGACGGGCTGGAGATCGCCTGCTGGGGCGACCACTTCGAGGTGGACAAGGCGCTCGCCGACGACTCGTACGTGGAGCGCAAGCGGGCCACCCTCGCCAAGCACAACCTCCAGGTGTTCGCCGTCTCCAACCACCTGGTCGGGCAAGCCGTCTGCGATCACCCGATCGACGAGCGGCACCAGGACATCCTGCCGGCCCGGATCTGGGGCGACGGTGAGCCGGAGGGGGTGCGGCAGCGGGCCGCCGAGGAGATCAAGGACACCGCGCGGGCGGCGGCGAAGCTCGGCGTGAACACAGTCGTCGGCTTCACCGGCTCGTCCATCTGGCACACGGTGGCGATGTTCCCGCCGGTGCCGCCGGCCATGATCGAGCGCGGCTACCAGGACTTCGCCGACAGGTGGAACCCGATCCTCGACGTCTTCGACGAGGTGGGGGTGCGGTTCGCGCACGAGGTGCACCCCAGCGAGATCGCCTACGACTACTGGACGACGAAGCGCACGCTGGAGGCGATCGGGCACCGGGAGGCGTTCGGGCTCAACTGGGATCCGTCGCACTTCGTCTGGCAGGACCTGGACCCGGTGAACTTCATCTTCGACTTCGCCGACCGGATCTACCACGTCGACTGCAAGGACGCGAAGGTCCGTACCGGCGACGGGCGGCGCGGCCGGCTCTCCTCCCACCTGCCCTGGGCCGACCTGCGGCGCGGCTGGGACTTCGTCTCCACCGGCCACGGCGACGTGCCGTGGGAGGACTGCTTCCGGGCGCTCAACGCGATCGGCTACGACGGCCCGATCTCGATCGAGTGGGAGGACGCCGGCATGGACCGCCTGGTCGGCGCGCCGGAGGCGCTCCAGTTCGTCCGCCGCCTGGCGTTCGACGCCCCGTCCGCGGCCTTCGACGCCGCCTTCAGCAGCAGCCGCGACTGACCGGTCAGCGGGCGGCGTAGACCTGGTCGCTGACCAGGCGCGCCGCCCCGACCAGGCCGGCGGTGTCGCCGAGGTCGGACAGGACGATCGGCATGCTGCCGGTGGCCAGCGGCGTGGAGCGCCGGTAGACCACGCCCCGGATCTCCGCGAGCAGCACCGGCCCGATCCCGCCGGGTGCGCCGCCGATGATCACGATGGCCGGGTTGACGAAGCTGACCAGCCCGACCAGCACCCGCCCGAGCCGGCGGGCGGCGTCGCGCACCAGCGTCTGCGCCGCCGGGTCGCCCTCGGTGGCCGCCGCCGCCACGTCGGCCACCGACAGCGTCCCGGCCGCGGCCAGCCGGTCCGCCAGCGCCGTCGAGCGCCCGGCCCGCGCGGCGCTCACCGCCTCGCGCACCAGTGCGACATCCCCGCAGTACGCCTCGACGCACCCGTTGTTGCCGCAGCCGCAGAGCGGCCCGTCCTCGGTGAGCTGGAAGTGGCCGATGTCGCCGGCCCCGCTGGCCGCACCCCGGTAGAGCGCGCCGGCGAGCACCAGCCCGCAGCCGATCGCCTCGCCCAGCTTGACGTAGAGGAAGTCGTCGAACGGGCGGCCGGTGCCGGCGTGCCGTTCGCCGAGGGCCATCGCGTTGGCGTCGTTGTCGACCTGCACCGGGCAGCCCAGCTCGGCGGCGAGCGTGTCGCGTACCGGGAAGCGGTGCCAGCCGGGCAGGGCCGGCGCGGACACCGGCGTGCCGTCGCGGACCTCGACCGGCGCGGGCAGCGCGACGCCGACGCCGGTGAGCGACGACAGTCCCGCCTCGACACGCAGTTTGCCGAGCAGTTCGACGATGCGCCCGACCACCACGTCCGGGCCGAGCCGGACGTCCACCGGCTCGTCGTGCCGGGCGAGCGGGTTCAGTTCGCCGTCGGTGAGCGCGACCCGCAGGAGGCCGTCGCCGACGAGCACCGCGCCGAACCGGACCTGCGCGCCGATGCGCAGCAGCGACGAGCGGCGTCCGCCCCGGGACGCGGCCGGCCCGGCGGTCTCCACCAGGCCGAGCGTGGTCAGCCGGTCGACCTCGGCGGCGAACCGGGCCCGGGGCAGGCCGAGGAGGTCGGCCAGCTCGACCCGGGAGCGTGGGCCGTCGTCGCGCAGCAGGCGCAGCAGTCGCGCCTGATCCGCCGTCTCCGGTCCGACCATCGGCATCTGGTCACCTCCCCACGGAGAATGTGCCACATCGCCGCCCGCGCACACGGGAGCGGGCCGGTCACCCGGAGGTGACCGGCCCGCTGTCCGCTGGTGTCAGAGCGTGTTGCCGGTGCTGGACGGCTTGGTGCTCGTGCCGGTGGTGGTCGAGCCGGACGCGCTGGTCGAGCCCGTCCCGTTGGCGCTGCGGCTGCCGACCGCGGCCGGCGTGCCGGCGAACGGCTTGTCGGCGTCGGTCATGCCCGGCTTGCCGCCGTTGGTGGCGAGCTTCTCACCGAGCTTGGTCTGCCCCAGCTTGTCCTTGCCCTCCGAGTAGAGCCGGGTCGCCTGGGCCTGCGCGACCCCGGCCGCCTCCTGGACGGTCGGGTGGTCGAGCACCTTGCGCCCGCGGACCACCAGCTCCTCGTACTTCTCCCGGCCGGCACGGGCGCCCAGGACGAATCCCGCAGCCAGCCCGCCAAGAAACATGATCTTTCCGCGCATGGCGGCTCCTTCCGTACCTGACGCTCTCGCCGGTTTCCGCCAGCTCGGCGGAATGACCGTCTCGCGCCTGCTTCTCTGTCGACGGCTAACTACCCATCCTGCTCTCCGCTCATGCCTCCCTGTGCCGAGATGACGATTTGTCCGTAATCCTGGCGCGTCAGCCGGTCCGGTCCTCCTCCGGTAACCCCCTGGCGCACCACCCCCCGATGTCCTGTACTCTTGTCCCCGTCGCACGGAGCGGAGAGATCCGAACCGAGCGGTGCACGGTCCCCTGTAGCTCAATTGGCAGAGCAGCCGGCTGTTAACCGGCAGGTTATTGGTTCGAGTCCAATCGGGGGAGCTTCGCTCCACGTCACGCCCGTCGGCATCGCCGGCGGGCGTTAGTCGTCGCTGGTCCCCTTCGCGTGCCGGGCTGCCCGGTTTTCGCCCCCGAGTCCTCGTTCGCCCGGCAGGATGGTCGGCGTCGACTTAGACTCCCGCTGCGTCGATTGATGCGTCGATTCGAGGACGGTGGAGATGGCCGCAGGACGCAGCCGCTGGACCGCGACGCTGATCGCGGTGGCGGTGGTGCTCGGCTGGCTGATCGTCGGCGGCATCGCCGGCCCCTACTCCGGCAAGCTCGGCGAGGTCTCCACCAACGACAACGCCTCCTTCCTCCCGGCCGACGCCGAGGCCACCCGGGCGCAGGACCTGGCCGCCGGATTCGTCGACCGGGAGACCACCCCGGCACTCGTGGTCTACGAACGACCCGGCGGCCTCACCCCGGCCGACCAGCAGCGCATCCGAGCCGACGCGGCCCGCTTCGCCGAGGTGCCGGGCGTGGTCGGTCCGCTGCCGCCACCGGTCGTCAGCCAGGACGAGCAGGCCGCCCAGGTGATCGTGCCGATCGACAGCTCCGAGGGCGAACAGATCCGGTCCGTTGTGGAACGCCTGCGCGACATCGCCGGCCCGGACCGCGACGGGCTCACCGTCGACGTGGCCGGACCCGCAGGGCTGCTCGGCGACCTGATCGAGGTGTTCGGCGCGATCGACGGGCCGCTGCTCCTGGTCACGCTGACAGTGGTGCTGGTCATCCTGCTCGTCGTCTACCGCAGCCCGGTCCTCTGGATCTTCCCGCTGCTGGCCGCCGGGATGTCGTACTCGCTCGCCGCCGTCTTCGTCTACCTGCTCGCCGACCACGACATCGTCAAGCTCAACGGGCAGGCACAGGGCATCCTCACCGTGCTCGTCTTCGGCGCCGGCACCGACTACGCGCTGCTGCTCATCGCCCGCTACCGGGAGGAACTGCACCGGCACGAGCGCCCGTGGGACGCCATGCGGACCGCCTGGAAGGGCGCCGCCCCGGCCATCATCGCCTCCGGCGCCACAGTCATCGTGAGCCTGCTCTGCCTGCTGCTGTCCAGCCTCAACTCCAACCGCGCGCTCGGCCCGGTCAGCGCCGTCGGCATCGCCGCCACGCTGCTGGTCATGCTCACCTTCCTGCCCGCGCTGCTGGTCCTCGGCGGCCGGTGGGCGTTCTGGCCCCGGCGACCCCGCAACGACCAGGCCGACCCGCGCACCGAGCACGGCATCTGGGGGCGGATCGCCGGCTTCGTGGCGCGCCGCGCGCGTACCGTCTGGGTCGTCACCGCCGTGGTGCTCGCCGCCCTCGCGATCGGGGTGACCCAGCTCGGCGCCACTACGCTCGGCCAGTCCCAGCTGTTCACCCAGCGCACCGACTCGGTGGCCGGGCAGGAGGTCATCGACAGGCACTTCCCGGCCGGCACCGGCAGCCCTGCCACCATCTTCACCACCGAGGGCACCGCCCGGCAGGTCGCCCAGGTGGCGCAGGGCGTACCGGGAGTCGCCTCGGTGCTGCCGCTCGGCGAGCGGGGCGAGAACGCGCCGCCCGACCCGAACGCGCCCCCGAAGGTGGTCGACGGGCGGGTGCAGCTCAACGTCACGCTCGCCGACCCGCCGGACAGCAACGGCGCCGAACGCACCATCCGCGACCTGCGCGAGGCGGTGCACCGGGTACCCGGCGCCGACGCCGTGGTCGGCGGCTTCACCGCGATCAACGTGGACACCGCCGACGCCTCGGTACGCGACCGCGACGTGATCATCCCGGTGGTGCTGCTGGTCATCGCGGTCATCCTGGCGCTGCTGCTGCGCGCCCTGGTCGCCCCGGTGCTGCTGATCGCCACCGTGGTGCTGTCGTTCCTGGCCACGCTGGGCCTGTGCGCGCTGCTGTTCCGGTACGTCTTCGACTTCCCCGGCGTCGACCAGTCGTTCCCGCTGTTCGCGTTCGTCTTCCTGGTCGCGCTCGGCATCGACTACAACATCTTCCTGATGAGCCGGGTCCGTGAGGAATCGGTGCGCCGCGGCACCCGCGCCGGTGTGCTCGCCGGGCTGGCCGTCACCGGCGGCGTGATCACCTCCGCCGGCATCGTGCTCGCCGCCACGTTCTCCGCGCTCGCCGTCCTGCCGCTCGTGGTGCTCGTCGAGCTGGGCGTGGCGGTCGCTGTCGGCGTACTGCTGGACACCATCGTGGTCCGCTCGCTGCTGGTGCCCGCGCTCGCGTACGACATCGGGCCGAAGGTCTGGTGGCCGGGCCGCTTGTCGCGGTCGCACCGCGAGGGCGACCGGGCCGGGGCGGGGGTGGACCGTGCCTGACACGGACGTGGTGATCGTCGGCGGCGGCCTGGCCGGTCTCGCCGCCGCCCGGCGGCTGCACCGCGCCGGCGTGCCGTGGCGGCTGCTGGAGGCGGGTGACCGGCTCGGCGGGCGGGTCGCCACCGACCGCGTCGACGGGTTCCTGCTCGACCGGGGTTTCCAGGTGCTCAACACCGCCTACCCGCGGCTCACCGGACTGGTCGACGTCGGCACTCTCACGATGGGCTGGTTCACCTCCGGCGTGCTGGTGCGCCGCGGCGACCGGCTGGAACGCCTGGTCAACCCGCTGCGCGAACCCACCGGCGCACCCGGCACGCTCACCGCCGGCATCGGATCGCTGACCGATCGGTTGCGGTTCGCCACGCTCGCCGCCGGCTACGCCACGGTGCCGGTCGGGCGGCTCCTCGACACACCCGAGACCAGCGCCGAGAAGGCGCTGCGCCGGGCCGGGCTCTCCGACGCGATCATCGAGGAACTGCTCCGGCCGTTCCTGTCCGGCGTGCTGCTCGACCGCGAGCTGGCCACCTCCAGCCACGTCCTCGCGGTCGTCATGCGCTCCTTCGCCCGCGGCCGGATCGGCCTGCCCGCGGACGGGATGCAGGCGCTGCCGAAGGCGCTCGCCGCGCCGCTGCCCGCCGAGCTGATCGAGCTGAACACCCCGGTCACCGACGTCGCGCCCGGCCGGGTCCGCACCCCGTCCGGCGAGATCACCTGCCGCGCCGTCGTGGTCGCGGTGGACCCGCCCGCGGCGGCCACGCTGTTGCCAGGGCTGCCGAGGGTACGCATGCACGCGTACACCACCTACTACCACCGCACCGACACGGCGCCGCTGGACGAGCCGATCCTGCTGCTCGACGGCGACCGGCGGGAACTGATCGCCAACACGGTGGTGGTGAGCCGGGCCGCGCCCACGTACGCGCCGGACGGCCAGCACCTGGTCGCCACCTCGGTGGTCGGCCCGCAGGCACCGCCCGAACCGGTGATCCGACGCGAACTGGACCGCCTCTACGGCCGCTCCACCGCCGACTGGACCCACCTCACCACAGTCGCCGTGCCGGACGCGCTCCCAGCGGCACCGCCACCACAGGGCCGGCTGCGCAAGCCGGTGGCGCTCGGCGACGGCCTGTACGTGGCCGGGGACCACCGGGACAGCCCGTCCATCCAGGGGGCGCTCGCCAGCGGGTGGCGTACGGTCGGCGCGGTCCTCGCGGAGTTGCGGCGCGGGTGAGCCATCGGCGGGTAGCGCGTTGTTATCCTCGCGTTGCCCATCGTGCTGTCGCGGCCGTGTTTCCGCCCGGTAGGTGGTGGTCCGCGCAGCGATCGGCGGGTTACGATCCGGCGCGGTCACGGGGCGGTAGCTCAGCCGGTTAGAGCAGGGGACTCATAATCCCTCGGTCGCGGGTTCGAACCCCGCCCGCCCCACCAGCCGTTTCCCCTGGTCAACCATGCTGCCGACGACCCGGACCGATCGCGTCGAGGTCCGGTCCGACGCCCTCAGTCCGCACTGAGTCCGCAGCAGCACGACCTGCCGCCCGGTCGAGGCGATCCGCCACCTGGTCCAGGTCGTCCTCGAACAGGTCCGCGTACACGTCCAACGTCATGGCCGCCGAAGCGTGCCCGAGCATCCGCTGCACCGCCTTCACGTTGGCACCCTCAGCCACCGCAAGACTGGCCGCAGTGTGCCGCAGCTCGTGCGGCGTCAGGCCCGCGAGCCCGACCGACACAGCTGCCCGATCGAAGACCCGACGACGGAAGTTGTTGTTACGCAACACCTCCCCGGCCGGGGACGTGAACACCAGCTCGTCACCGGAACGACCGGCGATCTGCGCGGTGATCGGCTCGACCAGGAAGCGGGGGAGCGGCACCGACCGCCGTTGGTGCGTCTTCGGCGTACCGAACACCGCCCGACCGTTGACCTCGGTCATCGACTCCGCCACCAGCAGCCGGCGCTTCACCAGATCCATCCGCCGCACGCGCAGCGCGGCCAGCTCGCCCCAGCGAAGCCCGGTGTAGGCGAGCACCCGGATGATCAGCCCGTGCGGCTCTGCCGCCGCAGCCAGCTCGCCCACCTGGCCGTGCGTCAGGAACACCTTCTCCGCGCGCCCGACGCGGGGGAGTCGCACACCTGACGCGACGTTGCGAGTCAGCCGACCATCCCGCACCGCGTGGGCCAGCAGCAGCGAGAACACTCGGTGAGCTTGCCGAACGGTGGATGGCGCAAGACCGGCCTGCGTCATCCGGCGTACCCACTCGCCAACGTCGGCGTGCGTGACTGCCGAAAGCGGGACACGTTCCCACACCGGGAGCACCTGCCGCCGCAGGAGACTGCCGTAGCGCTGCCGAGTCGACGGCTTGAGCTGCACCTGATTGGCGAACCACCTAGCGGCCCAATCGCCAACCGTGACCCGCGAGAGAGCCGGATCCACCCACTCACCCCGAGCAAGTGCCGTCTTCATCGAGGCATGCCACCGATCGGCGTCGACCTTGCGGTCAAAGTGCCGAGCGTGCTCCTTGCCCGCAGCATCCCGGTACCGAGCACGCCACTTGCCGTTCGGCCGCTTGACCACGCTCATCGGTCCGCCGCCTCATCGAGCCAGGCTCGCACATCGGCCGGGTCATACCGCAGATGACGACCCACCTTCCGCGCACGCGGACCGAGACGCCGATACCGCCACTGGTAGAGGGTGCTCACCGGCACGCCCAGGAACGTCGACACGTCCTCAGCCGTCCACAGCGGCTCAATGGTCCGGGTCTTCATGCTGCTCCCCTCTGAGCGGTGGTGGTTGCCGAAACGTTGGGCGGGTCGGCGGCGGCGCGTCTGGCGGCGTCGAGTTGGGCGCGCCATTGGATGCGTTCGGAGATGGCCCGCAGCACCCGGTGTCCGATCGGCGGAACGTCGGGATCGGTGGGCTTGGCCAGTTCCCAGGCATGCCGTTGCTCGTCACCGGCCGGGGCGGTGTCGGCGTCGGTGGTGACCCCGAGCAGGGCCTTGACCCAGTCGCGGCGGTCGGCCCGGTGATCGGTCAGCGTCTTGCCGGACCACTGCCGAGAGATCAGCACCCGCCGCCCACCGATGCCGAGGGTTTCCCGTTTGTGGACCTTGTTCTTGCAGTTGCCGGGCTTCAACCCGGGTCGGGCCTTCTTCGGCTGGATGCCGTAGAACAGCCAGTTGGCGCACCGTTCCGAGCAGGGCGTGTGCCGCAGCTCGGCCCAGAGCCGTTCGAGGTGCGCGCGTTGGCGGCCGGTGGTGACCTCGTGGCAGTCGGCGGCTTGCTTGGTGAGGTACTTGGTGATGTAGCCGACGCACCGGTCCGCGTCCTTGGTCCCGGCGAGCACGCCTTTGGCGTCGACCTGAACGCCGAAGCGGGCGACGTGCACGGGTTCGGCGGTGGGATCGGCGTCGACCTGGTCCAGGGCGTCATCCCAGGACGGGAGTAGTCGGCCGGTGTCGGGGTCGGTGTAGCCGGCGGCGTCGGCGTCCCATCGCGGTGCCCTTCCCGGTTCGTAGACCGGCTCGTCCGCCGGGGGCCACCAGACCTGGTGGTAGGTGGCGGCGGCGACCTGGCGGACGAGGGCGCGGGGGATGGTGCCGCGCATGGCGAAATGCGCATGCGGAGCGAGACGGCGTTGCGGCTCGACCGCGCCCGCGTACTGGACGTTCCAGCCGACCGCGCGGCGCAGGTTCTGCCAGAAGCGGTCCAGGAGCCGGGGGAAATGCACGGCATCCCAGGCGGCGCGCCGGTAGTCGTAGGCGTCCGGGTCGACCGGCGTGCCGTCGGAGTGCACCCGGCCGTAGGAGCCGAGGGTGAGGGTCAGGAACATCGACGGCCGAAACACCATGCCGCCATGGCCCTCGAACGTCCGCCCGATGGTGCGGTTCTCCACCGGCAGGCGGGGCAGGTCCGGGGCGTCCTGACGGCGCTTGGTGGAGCGGACCCGCCGCTTCCCGTCACCGTCCTCGCCGTCCTCGGAGGCATGTGGTGGTGCCGGTCGGCCCCGGAGTCCTTCGGTGGTGATCTCGGCCTCCAGCTCCCCGATGGCGTCGTCCAGGTCCGCGACCTGGTCCCACTGCGAGGTGCGGGCGGCTTCGTCGCGGGCGAATTCCAGGTGAGCGCGGGCAACGATCAGCGCCTGTTGCGCCTCGGTCGCCGGGCGGGGACCGGGGTCGGGTTCGTCGTCACGGTGCCAGCCCTCACGGATCTGCTGCTGCCGCAGCTTCCTCGCCCGCTTCGCGCACGCCGGGCACTTGGCTTCCTGCGTGGCGCCGCAGGGCATGTCGATCACTTCGGTCTGCCCCGAGTCGAGATCGGTGCGGCGCAGCGAGACGGGGCGGGTGCAGACGCCGTAGTCGGCGGCCAGATCCTTGACCACGTCGACGGAGCGGGGCATGAGCATGCGGGCGGCCCGCGAGCCCGGCCTCGGAGCCTGCGCCGGGGTGGCGGGTTCGAGGCCGGGCAGCGTCGGAGACAGGGTCATCGGCTCCCCTCCCCGAGCATGGGGACGCCGTTGCGGCGGGTGAACGCGGCCGGCGGCACCGGAGCCAGAGGCGTCGGCCGGGCCGGCGGGACAGGAGCCGGGACCGGGGCGGGTTCGGCGTGCACCGGCGCGACCGGCTCAGCCACAGCCGGGGCGACGGAGGCCGGGGCGGGCGGCGCGACCCGCTCAGCCACAGCCGGGACGGGAGCAGGCGGCGGCACCGGGCGGGAGGGGACAGGAGCCGGGACAGGGGCCGAGGCCGGGGCGGTGGTGAGGACGAGTTTGGACAGGCCCATGAACGCCAGCGCGGGGACAGCCGACAGCAGCCACCCGGACAGGCCAGGTTTGGCGACGGCGAGCTGCGCGGCCAGGGACAGGAGGACGGCGGCGATGAGCAGGAACATGGGGTAGCCGACCGGTTGGTGGTTGCGCTTGCGGCGGCGGATGGTGAGCAGCGCGGCGACGGGGACCAACTCGCTGATGACGGCGTTGGCCCAGCCGAACCACGCCCCGGTCCCCGGCGGGGAATTGTCGAGGGTCCAGTCTTTGACGTGGGTGAACGACGCGGCCCCGGCGAAGCCCGCGACGAGGAGGAGGATGACGACGAGGACCAGGCCCTCGATCCGGTCGGTGCGGGTGGTGGTGGGGTGGGGCTTCATGCGGCACCGTCCAGGATTTCGCCGTCGATGACCCGGAGGCGGCCGTAGGTGTGGGCCATGTCGCGGATCTCGTCATCGGTCAGGTAGGAGAACCGGACCCGCATGGGGGTGGGGTCACCGTCGATGACCACGAACGCCACCCCCGGCAGGGACTGCGGGATGCGATCGCACAGCGCGCCCCGGTCCCGCATCCCCTCACCCAGCACCAGATCCACCTGAGCGGCTTCGGCCAGCCGCAGGCCGATGCGGGTGGGGAACAGGTCCCGGAACGGCAGCACCTCCTTACGCGGATCCTGAATCGCGGCCACGACGTGGACGCCGACTGCCCGGCCTTGGCTGAGCAGGATGGACAAGGCGGCCTTGACGCGGTCCTTCAACTGCCGGTCGGTCAGGTACGCGGTCAGGTTCGCCAGCTCGTCAATCACGACGACGATCAGCGGCTCATCCGGCGTCGGGGTGTGCTGGCGGGTGCGGCCGTAGAGTTTCCCGGCGCGGTCCTTGGCGACGGTGGCGGCTTCCTCGATCAGCTCCACCATCGCGGGGTAGTCCTTGCGGGCGAAGCGGGCGAACATCGGCGCGCCCATCCCCAACTCCATCCCGCCCTTCGGGTCCAGGCCCCACAACTGCACGAGGCCGGAAGTGACGCCGTTGGCCAGGGAGCGGACCAGCGACCAGATGACCGATCCCTTCCCCGCACCCGTGGCCCCGACGACGAGAACCTGTGTGCCGAACAGGCGCAGGTCGTAACCCTCGCCGTCCTCACGGCGGCCGACCGGCAGGGCGGTGAACTCCGGGACCGCCGGCACCGGCAGCGGACGCACGAGCTTGGCGAGGGGGTCACCGCGGAACAGGTGCAGCAGCACCACATCCGGCCGCGAGCCCGGTACCGCCTTCACCTGGCGGACGCCGAACGTGTGGGCGAGGCGTTCCGCAACGCGGGCGAAGTCGTCGGGGATCTGGCCGGTGACCATCCGCACCGTCACCACATCCACGCCGCCCGCGCACTGCACCTTCCGCAGCACCGGCAACACCGTGTGGGAGTCGAACGAGACGGCCAGCTTCGCGGTCACCATCGCGGCGTGCCAGTTGCGGCGGTACAGCCATCGGCGGAACCGGGCCAGGACCGGCCACCACCCGAACCGCAGCCACGATGCCCGATGCCCGAACCCCCACCCCGTAGCGACGGCGGCGACCAGGGCGACGACGCCGACCGGACCGACCCAGCCGAACCGCAGGTACAGCCAGCCGAAGAACAGCGCCGGCACGGTGACGTACCAGAACCGGACCAGGACCACGGCCAGGCGGGCGAGTCCTTTCAGGGTCCACCAGGACAGGGCCAGCCACAGCGGGATGCGCACGAACGGGGTGCGGACGTTGAGCGGGGCGGCGTCGATACGCTCACCCCGGATCACGTTGACCAGCGGCATCCCTCAGCCCTCCCCAACCGTCGCCGTCGCGGCGAACAGCGAGCCCTGACCCGGCGAACCGGGACGACGGCGCACCACCCGGCGGCGCACCGGCATCCGGGACGGCCCGAGGGCCGCCAGGTCGACCGGGCCGGTCAACGGGGCGGGAACGTGGCGGGTCATGGTCGGCAGCCACCGGCCACGGCCGAGCACCGCCCGCAGGTCGACCCGGTCGGAGACGTGCGGGGCGATCAGGTCCGGGTCGAGGCGGCGCAGCTTCACCACCGTCCGGGCGAGGGCAGCAGCAGCGGCCGAGATCTCCACCAGCGCGGCCACGCGGACGGCGTCGGAGGGAACGGTGGTGTAGACCTCGCGGGCCGCCCCGATACCCGAAGCGGCGAGGCGCATCACGGTCCGGCGGTGGGTGGTGCGGCGTGGGGCGGGGCGCGGGTTCCCGACGATGCGGGCAGCGTCAGCTAGCGTGGGCATCAGCCCAACTCCTTCCAAGGAGATGAGGGTCAGAGCGCGGGGCGGGAATCGTCTTGGTCGGTGAGCCCGCCCCGCGCGTGCAGTTCTGGTCAGGCCGCCTGCTTCGTCGCGGCGGCGGGCTCGGTCATGGCGCCCGCGCGGATCGACCACGCCTGACGCGCCCGGCACTTGCCCGAGCCCTTGCACCGCTGCGAGTCGACGTACGGGGTCAGGGTCACGTCGGAGAAGGTGACCGCCGGCGGATAGCCCGGGATCTTCGACGCCGGAGGCACCGGCTGCACCGGCGCGGCGATCTTCACCTTCACTTCCTTCGTGCCGCCGAACTTCCCGGCCTCCGGGTCCAGGTCGAGGACCTTGACCACCCACAGGCGCTCGCCCGTGTCCTTGTCACGGGCCTGGTCGTCGCCCTGGCCGCGCTTGTCGAAGTCCGTCACCGGCTCCACCCCCAGGCACAGCGCACCCGCCGGGAACACGTAGTCGAACGGAACCGGAACCTTGATCGAGTTGGGGATCGACATGCCCCGTACCTCCTGGTGAGTCGGCCGGCTTCCCCGGCCTGTGACTTGTCGTGTGCGCCGGCTGTCCGGCGTAGTTCGATGATGCTCGCTGCCTCGTGCATCGTCAAGCAATTGCGCGCAATTGCTCTAGACTTGGCGGTGCCAGGTTCCGTCACTCGCACCAATTCGCCCCGGTCGCCCTGATTTGGCGGCCGGGGCGATTGCGTGAAGATGCACAGCAGTGCAGCATCGAGGCATCTGCGTCGCGGGACGCAGCGATGGAAGGGGTCAGAGCATGTGGGACCTGGAGTTCCTGTGGAAGGACGCCACCTCCGGAGGTGGCGGCTGCCCGGCGCTGTACAAGACCGAGGGCGGCTACGTCGTCCAGGGCGTCAAGCTCGACGATGAGACCCGTGCACAGCTCCGCCAGTTGGCGGACAACGAGGACGGGGTGTTCGTACCCGCGAACGTGCTGGACCGCCTGCGCGAGATGGGCTGAACATGGGAACACCGCTTACCGACGACGAGTTCGCCGACCAGCTCCGGACGTTCGACCACACCGCGTTCCGGCTGGAGCTTCAGCCGGTGTATCTGGAGCCCAGCGAACACGACACGGTGGCGAAGTTCTTGGCCGGCGACCCGGAGCCACCGACCGAGGTCCCCGGGCTTGCCGCCTGGTTTGAGCAGATCGCCGAGTTGACCCGGCAAGGCAAGCGGATCGAACGCGTTCGGGTGCACGAGGACCCACCGACTGATTACCAGCGGTGGGAACGTTGGATCGGCCGCTGGAACGTCGAAGCCGGCGAAGAGATCCACTACTTGACGCGGGAGAAGGCGAACGAGATCGGGTTGCTGCCGGCAGCGGGCAACCTCGACTGGTGGCTGTTGGACTCCAACCGACTCGTCATAATGCGTTTTGACGAAGTGGGTCACCGGGTCGGCAACGAACTGGTTACCGATCCGGCGACCGTGGTGCAGGCGTGTGCGTGGCGGGACCTGGCAGTCCACTACGCCGCTCCGGTCAACGCTCGGAGCGCAGTCGCCTAGCACGAGGAAGTCGAGCAATGAACCCGATCGAAGAGTGGCTGACCCAGCCCGAAGGACTGGCCGATCGCCTGCGTGCCCTGCGCACGCAGGCCGGCCTGTCCGGCAAGCAGCTCGCCGAGGCGAACGGCTGGGCACCGTCAAAGGTCTCCCGGCTAGAGAACGGCCGGCAACTGCCGTCGCCCGCCGACATTCACGCGTGGGCGCATGCCTGCGGAGCGGACGAGGCAGCCCAAGACCTGCTGAGGATGCTCGGCGAAGTTCAGGCCGTGCACCGCGACTGGCGTCGCCGAATGCGCCAAGGTCAGGTTGCCGTTCAGGACAACTACAACCAGATGGTTGCCGACTCGCGGGTCATCCGGCACTTCGAGACCGTGTACGTCCCCGGCCTGCTCCAGACCGCCGACTACGCGCGCAGGATCCTTGACGAAATGGTCGAGCTTCACAACCTCGACGTCACCGACGTGGACGCCGCTGTAGCCACTCGCATGCAGCGTCAACACCTCCTGTACGACACCAGCAAGCGGTTTGAGTTCCTGCTAGCCGAGCCCGTGCTGCGGTGGCTCCTGTGCCCACCCGAGGTGATGCGCGGCCAGCTCGACCGCCTACAAACCGTTGTCGGCGTACCGAACATCCGCTTCGGCATCCTGCCGCTTGGTACCCAGCTCGCCACCACGCCGCAAAACTCCTTCCAGATGTACGACGACGTTGCGATCGTAGAAACCTTCGTCGGCGAGACGACCCACCGCGACGAGGAAGCCGCGGCGTACGCCAAAGCCATGGAGAAACTCTGGGCGGAAGCGGTTACCGGCGAGGACGCTCGCAAGCTCATCGTGCGGGCAGCTCACGCCCTCGCAAGCTAGCCGCGCGGATCACCTGGCGGACGCGTGTCGCACATCAGCCGACGGAGGACACGCAGTACCCGCGTTGCGTTGCCGAATTCCGCTCTATCAGATCAAGGCGGCCCGCAAGCGGGCCGCGCCGGCCGCGCTCGGCCTGCTGGCGGCGCAAGCGCCGGCATCGGCCGGCGCGCCGGCCAATTAAGGGCATGCCTCCGGCGGGGGCCAGACGACTCCGAGATGGATTGCCGAAGGGTTGCGGTTCGTGGGTGGTGGGATGCCATCCCGCCAGCCACCGACCCAGGCAGAGCCGAGCAGACCAGGGCCAGGGCGACAAGGTCGTTCGTCCGGTAGGGCGCTCCACCTTGTCGCCCTGGCCCTGGCCCGCTCCACGGTGTGTGGGTCGGCGGCAGACGGGATGGCAAGCAAGGTGACAGCGGTGACGATCTCAGTAGGATGCTGAGATGTCTCGACCAGTGATCTTCGACCTCTTCCATACCTTGATCCACGGGGCTGACGAGGAACGTGACCGGGTAGTCGGCGAAATGGCGGTCATGGTCGGCGTGGCTCCGGCCGAGCTGGTCGCCGCGTACCACGCCACCTGGCGGGACCGGCTGGTCCGGTGGGACGTGGAGGAGACCATCCGCATCCTCGCCGGACGCCTCGGCGGCACACCGACCGACGCACAGGTGGCACGGGCCGGTCAGCATCGGCGAGCCCTCGGACGCCGAGTGCTCGACAGCGTCTCTCCGGCCACCCTCGACGTGCTCGACGCGCTACGCGCCGATGGTCATCCACTGGCCCTCATCAGCAACGCCACCTCGGACACCTCCGAGCCGTGGCCGCAGAGTCCGCTTGCCCGACGGTTCGACGTCGCGATCTTCTCCTGCGATGTCGGGCTGGCCAAGCCCGACCCGGCGATCTATCACCTTGCTGCCGAGCGCCTGGGAGTCGAGCCGGCGGAGTGCTTCTTCGTCGGCGACGGCTCAGACGGTGAGCTGCCCGGGGCGGCAGCGGTCGGTATGACCGTCTTCCGGACCACGGAGCACAACGACACCGACCCCAGCTGGGGCGGGCCTGTTATCCATACCTTGGGTGAGCTGCCCGCCATGCTCCGAGAGCCATCCAAGGTCATGGAGCCGGCCGAGTAGAGCGGTCAGTACAGCCAGTCGTACAGCCAAGACCACCGGCTGACCCCGACGTCCCCAGACAACGACGGACGGCTGATCAGGCGTGTAGCCACCCGACCAGCCGTCCGCGATCTTTCTAATCCCAAGGCCGCCGTCTGGTTCGAGCAGTCCGCATCCAGTCCGCAAGAGGTCGACGGACGGTGGGGGAGTGGTGAGAGACGTCGAGAGGCGTTTCCGCTGTTAGGAGGCCACTCGGGCAGGTCGCTGGGGTGCCCATTTTGATCTCATAATCCCTCGGTCGCGGGTTCGAACCCCGCCCGCCCCACCACCCGTTTTCCCTGGTCGGCCATGCTGGTGGCGACCCGCACGCATCGCGTCGAGGTCCGGTCCGACGCTCTCAGTCCGCACTGAGGCCGGTCTACGACTGCGACGAGGAGATAGCGAAGTTCCTGGCGAGCCTTCCTAGGAACTTGGCGGGTCGGTTCCGTCGCACGGGACACCGATACCTAGCTGTACTTGCGCCGTCTGCCCCCGCGACCGAATTGTGAGCGGTAGGCAGGTCGCCCGCGCAACCCACGTGCCGCCGACGAAGGCCAGCCACTGAGATTGGTCGTCGACAGGTGCGCAGGCGCGCACACGGGCGCGCACGGCCGGCACCACTGACGAGCCCCATCCGAGACGCGCCCTGTCCTCCCAGCCGGATGCCACCCGAAGATCGACCACTGCGCCGCCGCGTACGACCAATCCCCATTTGGCGAACAGCCGGGCTGCCGGGTCCGGTTGCCCCGATTCCTCTGCTTGAAGCACCGGCCGGTCAGGTACCGCGACGTCCTCTCCCACGAGCCGATAACCCGCCGGCGGTTCCTGCATCGCATCCACCGATACAGTGCATGACTCCTGCCTGGCGCTCCCGTCAGTTGACGGGGACGCGCTCGGGTCAGTACCCAGAGATGCAGTTGGTGCGGGTGGTCGGGCCTCACCCTGGCCGGAACCGCTTGAGGACGTACAGGCTGCTGGCGTCACCATCAGGCAGACGCTGAGCGGCCACCACAACATGCGGCTGGTCCATCGCACGCGCGTCACCTCCTGAACGGCGAGGCCTTCGACGGTTGGGGCGCGACCCGTGAAGCGTCACCGTACCGAAAGGCGGGATGCGTTCGATGCCGCCCGCCCTGCCACGCGAGACGCCCTGCTCAGCCGAGCTACCAGTACCTGCCGCAGGTCGGCTCGAGCTTGTCGACCGCGCTCTCCAGGTCGCCCGTGTCGCTCGCCACCTTCACGATCGCTTCCGCGTATTCGAGCTTGGGCTTGATCGAGCGGACCTCGACGTCCTTCCGGCCTGCGGCCATGGTGAGCACCTGGAACTTCTTCCGCAGCGTGCGGTCGGTCTGCTCGCCGGCCACCCTGTTCGCCACCGCCTCGAGGTTGACCAATCGGGTGGACGCCTCCGCCCGGGCGTTGACGAGCTCGGCCTCCACTGTCGAACTGGAGGCGACCCCGACCAGGATGATCAGGCCGGCGATGGCCTTCTCCAAGGGACCTCTGACGGTGGTGCAGGCCGCCTTGCTGCTGGCGGTGGCCACTTGCGTGGCCTTCCTGGTCGTGGGCGCGGCCGCGGGGGCCGTCGAGGACCGGGGAGTCCCCGAGGACCGTGAGGTCTGCGAGGGGCGGGGGGTCGGCGAGGGCTCGGGCGCGAGGCTCGGTGTGGCCGTCGGCGCCGAGGGCATGGGAGTGGGTGACTCCGTAGCGGTGCTCGCCGCCACGGCGGTGGGCGTGCCCGGTGTCTCGTCGGCGCGGCCACACGCCGAGGCGGTGAGCAGCATCGCAGCGACCGCCACGTAGAGCCCGAACCGTCGTACCGTCACGTCGTATCCCATCTCGCGATCTTGCGGGAGCGTGACGATACATGTCGGACGCAGTGGCGGCCATCAACCAGATGGACCGCCCGGGTGACAATCGCGCGCATGAGCGCTGCTGACGTCGTAACGGTTGATCTCACTTCGGATCAGCGGTTCCTGCTACGGCGCGGGTTGGCCGAGTGGGGTGGCCCCGCGCATTCCACTGATGAACTCGCCCGGGTCATGGGCTTCCAGGACCGGGCGGACCTCTACCACGGCGAGGGCCGGGCCCGTCGGGAGCGCTCTACCCAACTCACGCCTGCGGTTGGTGCCGCGCCGAGCCGGGGCCGCCTCGGGAGATGCCTGCTCCTGGAAGCCGGCGCTCATCGCTCGGGCACGACCCGGACGATGCTGCTGCCACTGGACGTGGCGTTGCCTCCGTCGATCACTGAGGTGACCAGGTCGTAGAAGCCCGGCTCGGCGTCGGGGCCGATCACGATCGTGCTGGCGGGACGCTCGCCCGGAATGCCGGTCGGCCGGACCGGTGTCGCCGTGAAGGTGACCAGCCCCGGGACCGCCGAAGCGGCCTTGAGGTCGTCCACAGTGCCGAACGGACCCGTCAGCCGTGCGGTCAACTCGACCTGCGGCGAGGTAAAGCCGGGCTCGTCCGGGGACTCGACGGTCCACTGCACGGTCAGGGTCTGGCCCGGTTGGTACGGCCTGTCGACGTCCAGGTCCTCGCAGCAGGTGTACGTCGGCGGCACCTCCGCCACCATCTCGGACGGTTCGGCGGCGCAGGCTGCCAGCAACGGCACGACGAGGCAGCTGAGAAGGCGCAGGCGCGGCGAGTTCATGCGCGAGATCGTAGGCGTGGCGCGCCGCTGCCAGGGGCGGCGGGCAGATGCACCGCAGTCTATGGTTGCCGCGTGAACAGACGCCTGTGGGTGGTGTCGGCACTGGCCGTGACCGCGCTGCTCGCCTTGCCGGTGACCGTCGTCGGCGTCCACGTGACCCACCCTCGGGACGAGGACGGATACCTGGCGTACCTGAAGCAGTACGGCGACCGGCAGAACGGTCGGCCGCTGGCGGTGTTGCCGCCGACCGCGGATCTGGTCGCCGAGGGCGACGCGGCATGCGACTGGTTGCGCGAGCAGCCGTACGCGCTCTGGCGGCACGATCCGGAGTACCGGGAGCTTGTCGTCTACGAGCGCTACGTCCGGCAGGTCGAGAACCGCTCGCTGGCCTGGGGCGACGAGCTGCCCGACCGGCGATCGGTGACGGGAGCCGCGTGGACCCACCTCTGCCCGGCGGAGTGGGAACTACGCCAGCCCCGCCGTAACCCCTTCGCCCCCAAGCCGCCGGACTGAACGCGCGGCCCGTCGTTCCCGGCGCCCTCGCTACATCGATCTTGGAGTTGTGGCACCTCACAAAGGCCGCGTGCGGGACATCCGAGGCGCCACAACTCCAAGATCGACGAAAGCCCGCCCGAGGCGGAAGGTCAGTGCGCGCGGTTCGTGGCCATCCAGGCGGTGGCGAAGTCGACCAGGGCGCGCTGGCGCATCAGCCGTGCCGTCGCGCTGGCGACCTGGCCGGTCGTCGCGCCGCCTGTCGCCTCGAAGTCGGCGCCCAGCCGGTCGAAGTCGTCCTCGTCGGTGACGACGTCTGTCCACGTGGTCCACCGGCTCGTGCCGTCCGGCAGCCGTACCGCCGAGCCCGTCACCGCCCGCGGCGGCGACGCCTGCCGCCACTCCGCGAGGTGCAGCGAGGTGTTGGAGCTGTGGTCGCAGCCGAGCAGCAGCACCTTGCCGTCGAGCCGGTACACCGCGCCGAGCGGCGAGTGCTCGCCCAGCGCGTCGTCGAGGCGGTGCCCCTCCACGACGTCGGCGGCGTGCGCGCCGAGCGCGGCGAAGGACACCTGCGGGTGGTCGCTGCGGCGGGCGCCCGGCCAGGTGCGTACCGTCTCTGCGACCGCGCCCATCCACCGGCTCGGCGTGCACGCCGGGTCGAAGCCGGGCGTCTGCGCGCGGATGACCGGCCACCACGCCTCGGGTACGGGCGGATGCCGCCACTCGGCCGGGTCCGTGTTCTCCGGGGTGTGCGTCGGCACGACGAGGGTGCCCTCCGGCCCGAGCGCCGCCAACAGCGCCCGCACCACCGCCTCGGTGCGACCGGCGACGAACCCGAGACTCCGGTACGACGAGTGCAGCAGCAGAACGTCACCCGGGACGATGCCGAGCGCGCGCAGGTCGTACGCGATCGAGCTGACGGTGTGCGGTGCGGCCTGGTCCACCCGCCGCAGTGTAGGCGGGGCCGAGCCTGGACCGGGACGGTGCCGAGGCCCGCGGAAGCCGTTTCGCCGATCCCGGGATAGCGGCGGTGCCGTCCGGCGTCTGTCACTGGTGAACGAGGAGACGAGGGTGGTGCGGTGGACGAGGACGAGCGGGCGGTGCTGGCCGAGTTCGTGGCGAGCCGTGCCCCGGCGCTGATACGGGTCGCCTACCTGCTCACCGGTGACCGCAGCAGTGCCGAGGATCTGTTCCAGTCGGCGCTGTCGAAGATCATTCCGAAGTGGCGGAGCATCCGGCACGCCGACCCGGAGGGCTACCTCCGTGCCGTCATGTACCGGGAGCAGGTGAGCTGGTGGCGGCGGTTGCGCCGTCGTCGGGAGTCCCCGGCCGGCGTGCGGGAGCCGGTGGTGGCCGACCCGGCCGGCGGTACGGATCTCCGGCTGGCGTTGCGGGCGGCGCTGTGGGAGTTGCCGCCCGCGCAGCGCACCGTCGTGGTCCTGCGCTACTACGAGGACCTGCCGGAGGCCCAGGTCGCCGAACTGCTGGGCTGCTCGGTCGGGACGGTGCGCAGCCGGACCCACCGGGCGGTCACCCGACTGCGTCAGATCCTGCCGGACAGCGAGCTTCTGGAGATGCGGCGATGAGTGATCCGTTCGAAGGTCTGCTCCGCTCCACCCTCACCGACATCGCCGAGGAGGCACCGACTGTGCAGGACTCATTGACCAGGGCGGAACGGCGCGTGCGTAACCGTCGACGCAACACGGTGGCGGCAGGTGCGGCGGGCATCCTGGCGGTGCTGGTGATCGGGGCGCCGTTCGCCTACGCCGGCCGCAGCGACGACCCGGTGATCTCGCCGCAGCCGGGCACGAGCGCCCCGCAGCCGGACCGGACCGAGCCCGTTCCGGCCCCGCCGGGCCTGGCGTCGCCCGTCCCGGTCGGCCCGGACGGCCGGCGGATGCCGGACGGCGCGGACCCGACTCGCCCGGGCGAGCCGTCGCCCGTCCCGGTAGGCCCGGAGGGCACGAGCACGCCGGACAGCGCGGTCCCGTCACCCGTCCCGCTGGGTCCGGAGGGCATGAGCCCGCCGGGCGGTGCGATGCCGTCGCCCAGCCCCATCAGGCGCTGACCGTCGTACGCCGGCACCCTCCGGGCCGGTGCGAGGGCCGGGCCCGCCCCGACCGTGGCGGGCCCGGCCCTCGGCGCGGTCAGTCCATGTGGGTACGCCCGGCCGATCCGAGCCGGGTGGAGACGGCCCTACCGACGTTCGGCGTCACTCCCACGGTGGGGCGTGCCGGTTCACGTAGTCGCGGGCGCGGGGGAGCGGATCACCCCAGTACTGGTGTGGCATGCGGGAGAAGTGCTCCCGGCAGAAGGTGGCGAGATCGTCGACGATCGCGATCCGCTCCAGGGGACGCCGTTCGAACTCCCGGTTGGCCGCGAGCAGATCCGCCTCCGGGTTCCAGCCGGCGTGGTCGAACGCCCGGTCCGCCCAGGTCGCGTACACGTGGAAGACCTGGCTCTGACCCGCGAACCGCAACCCCGCGAGACCGATCGGCCGATCCGGGTAGGTGTCCCGGCACACCCAGGCCAGGATGTGGCAGGCCCCGGCGGCGAAGAACGGCTGGTCGGCGCGTTCCCAGGCGAGTCGCTGGTCGGCCCGTTCCTGCGGTGTACGCCGGAAGACGCCCGCTGCCGTCACTGCCACAGGCGCACCCTAGCCGAGCGCAGCGCTGCCGTGCACGACGACGGACGGCACGACATGCACCTGCACGCCCGCGTCCGGGGGCGAAGATCGGGCTCGGCATGCCGGTGAGCCAGCGCGCGGCGGCCCAGGCCAGCGCCGCCGCAAGTCCGGCCTGCACGGCGAGTACGGACTTGATCCGCAACTGCTGCATCCGGTCCCGCCCGGCCGCGCGGCCGCGCTCGTTCACGCGTTCCCACGCCTCGTCGAACCGTTCCGCGTCCAGGCCGGCGCGCCGCGACGACCCCCGCCGGCCGCCGCGCCCCGCCCGCTGCCCGGTCACCGCCGGCGGCTACCCGCAAAAGCCGCCGCCATTCCCGGCCTCCGTCGTGGTCAGGCGCCCGGTTCGAGGTACGCGGCCAGGTGTGCCAGCGAGGACGCGATGCCCTCCTCGTGCACCCTCTGGTCGATGCCCGGCGGCACACCGGTGGCGGTGACCGTCACAGCGGTGCCGTCGCCTGCCGCCGCGAGGTGCCAGGTCATGGTCATGGTGCCCGCGTACGCCGGGTCGTCGGCCTGGAACACGGCCGTCTGCACCACCCGGAGCGCCGGTACGAGTTCGGCGAACCCGACGTCGACCACGTCCGTCGCGTCCGACGTCTTACCGGGGCTGCCGGCCGGGTCGAGGTAGGTGAGCACCATCCGGAACCCGCCGCCCGGCCGTGGATCCCAGCGCTCGATCCGCCCGCGCATCCCGTCCGGCGGCAACCACGCCTCCAGGGCGGCCCGGTCGACGAGCGCGTCGTACACCGCCGCCGGTGGCGCGGCGATCGTCCTGCTGCCCCGATCGATCCTGCTCACCCCCCAACCCTAGGCCCGCACCCTCCCGCCCGCGGGTGCTCCTCGTCGATCTTGGAGTTGTGGTCGTGAACGAATGCGGCTGAGACGGGCGATTCAGGCGCCATAAGTCCAAGATCGGCGGGGAGCGGGAGCGGGGCGCGCCCGGTACGCTGCCGCGAATGCCGGTACGACAACACCTCCACGACTCGCTGCTGCTCGGTGACGACGACACCCCGCTGGCCCGGATGCGGCTGCGGGACGACGACGGCACGGCGGTCGCGGCCGACGTCCGGCCGCTGCCCGAGGCGCCGCTCACCCGGCTCGTCGCGCAGGTGCGGCGCGACCTGGCCGGGCACCGGCTGGAGACGCCGGACGAGGCGCTGGCGGCGGCACTGGTGGCCGACGGGCTGAGGCTGGACCGGGCCGCCACCGACATGCGGCACGACCTGACCGGCGTACCCGAACCGGTGGCGCTGCCGGACGGCTGGTCGCTCGGCGCCCCCGGCTGGGACGACGACCTCGCCGCGGGGCTGGACGCGGCGTACTGCCCGGACCACCCGGACGGCCGCTGGCAGCCGAGCGACACCGAAGAGGTACGGGCGATGTTCGACACCGGCGAGCCGGTGCCACCCCTGGTGCCCGCCTCGGCCCGGCTGATCGACCCGGACGGCCGCAGCGCCGGGCACGTGCTGTGCGCCGGGCCGGTGCCGTGGACCGACGACGACTGCGTCTGGATCCTCAACCTGGGTGTGGCGCCCCGCGCACAGCGGCGCGGGTTCGGCCGGGCGCTGCTCGTGCACGCGTTGCGCGGCGCGCGGGAGGTCGGGCTGCCGTCAGTCGGCCTGTCGGTGGTCGACGGCAACCCGGCCCGCCGCATGTACGACGCGGCCGGCTTCCGCGTCCTCACCCGGGTGCTCACGGTCCGCATCCCCGACGCGTAGCCCACTCGATGCGTCCCGAGGTGGCGAATCGAGTACGCGTGCTCATTCGCCCGGCCCGCCGGCCGGGCAGGATCGAATGCGTGACAACGAGACGTACGCTGCTCGGCGGTCTGCTCCTGGCACTGGCCACGGCCGGCGCCTGGGTGGCCTGGCTGAGCTGGGAGTCCGGCTGGACCGTGGACCCGCAGACCGGCGACATGAGCGGGCCGTACGCGGTCTGGCAGGTCGCCGCCGCGGTGCTGACCCTGGGCGCGCTGGCCGCGGTAGGCGGCTGGTGGCTGAACATCTGGCTGGTGGCAACGGTGATGACAGTGGCGTTCACCGTCCCGTGGGCGGTGCACGCCGCCTCGACCGACGACACCGGCCTGTGGGCGGTCGGGGCGGCGCTCGTGGCGATCGGCACGACCATCGGGACGACGCTGGTCGGCGGCGCCGCCGGGTGGCTGCGCCGCCGGACCGCGTGACGACCGTCGTCAGCCGCGGTTCAGGCGTTCGGCGTACGCGTCGCGCAGCTCCGCCCAGCCGAAGTCCTTCGCCTCCGCGCCCCGGATCGGGCCGACCGGGTCGCCGTCGAGCAGATGGGCGGCGACGTCCAGGCAGAGGTGCCAGCCGGCAGCAGTCATCGGGGCGAGGTCGGGCCGGCCGACCCGGTGCCGCAGCGTGAGCGTGGTGCCGTCGCCGGTCGGGGCCAGCTCCCAGCGGAGCAGGTCGTCGCCCCAGGTGTACTCCAGCAGGTGCGGCCGGTCCGCGCGCAGCACCCGGGCCGGCGCCGGGTGGGCCTGCTCGCCGTCGACGGTGCTGAGCACGGCGTCACCGGTGCGGCCCAGGTCGCGGTCGGCCAGGAACGGCGCCCACGCGGCGAGCTGATCCGGGTCGGTGAGCGCGGCCCACACCGTCTCCGGCGGGTGCCGCAGGGCGCGGACGAAGACCAGGTCCCACCTGTCGTTCGCGGGTTCCAGATCCACCCGGGCGAGCGGGCCGGGACGGAACGTGTCGCGGTCCATCTGTCACTCCTGACTGTCGAGATGGCGTTCCAGGGCGTCGAGATGCGCGGTCCACATCGACCGGTACGGCCCGAGCCAGTCGTCGACTGCGCGTAGCGGCGCCACGTCGACCCGGTAGATCCGCCGCTGCGCCGCCGTACGGCAGGTGACCAGGCCGGCATCGCGAAGCACCCGCAGGTGCTTGGAGACCGCCGGCTGGCTCATGCCCAGCGCGTCCACCAGCTCGCCGACACTGCTCTCCGCGCGGCGCAGCCGGTCCAGGATGCGGCGCCGGGAAGGCTCGGCCAGGACGGTGAAGGCGTCGACGGTCACCCTTGCAATATGCCTCATTGGTTATATGCCTGGCAAGGAATGACAGGTCGCGCCGCCCCGGCCCGGCGGGCTCCATATGCTCGGGGGATGGAACTGCGGATCTTCACCGAGCCCCAGCAGGGGGCCACATACGACCAGCTCCTCGCCGTGGCCCGCCGCGCGGAGGAGACCGGCTTCGCCGCGTTCTTCCGCTCCGACCACTACCTGAAGATGGGTTCGGTGAGCGGCGACCCCGGCCCGACCGACGCGTGGACCACGCTCGCCGGGCTGGCCCGCGACACCACCCGGATCCGGCTCGGCACGCTCATGACCGCCGCCACGTTCCGGCTGCCGGGCCCGCTGGCGATCACCGTGGCGCAGGTCGACCAGATGAGCGGCGGCCGGGTCGAGCTGGGCATCGGCACCGGCTGGTACGCCGAGGAGCACTCCGCGTACGGCATCCCGTTCCCGTCGCTGGGGGAGCGGTTCGACCGGCTGGAGGAACAGCTCGCCGTCATCACCGGGCTCTGGTCCACCCCGGCGGGCTCCACGTTCGACTTCCCCGGCACGTACTACCCGGTCAGCGACTCGCCCGCGCTGCCCAAGCCGGTGCAGCGCCCCCGCCCGCCGATCCTGCTCGGCGGCATGGGCCCGAAGCGCACACCCCGCCTGGCCGCCCGGTACGCCGACGAGTTCAACCTGCCGTTCGCCTCGGTCGAGGACACCGTCGCGCAGTTCGGGCGGGTACGCGACGCGTGCGCCCAGATCGACCGCGACCCGTCCACGATGACCTGGTCCAACGCGCTCGTGCTCTGCTGCGGCCGCAACGAGGCCGAGGTGAAGCGCCGCGCCGAGGCGATCGGGCGCGACCCGGCCGAGCTGCGCGCCAACGGCGCCGCCGGCACGCCCGCCGAGGTGGTCGACACGCTCGGCCGGTACGCCGAGGCGGGCAGCTCGCGCGCCTACCTCCAGGTGCTTGACCTGACCGACCTGGACCACCTGGAGCTGGTAGCCGCCGAGGTGATGCCCCAGCTCTGACCCGGGCTCGCCCGCCCCTTTGCGGCCCGGCCCCGCCGCCCCGGCCGTCCCCGTCGATCTTGGAGTTGTGGCACCTGACAAGCCTCGCTTGAGCGACAATCCGGGCGCCACAACTCCAAGATCGACGAGCCGGGGCGGGCCGAGCCGGTCGGGGCGGGGCGGGGCGGGGCGTGAGGGTGGGCGGCGGACGGGTCAGCTGGCTGTGGCGCGGCGGACGGTGTCGAGGCGGCCGTCGCGGTCGCTGTCCAGGTACGTCACGTCGGGCACACCGTCGCCGTCCAGGTCGACCTGCACCACGTCGGCCACGCCGTCGCCGTCCAGGTCGGTCACCACCTCGACGGAACCGTCCAGGTGCCGGGTCACGATCGACCGGCCGGACGCCTGGCGTGGCGGCGGCCCCGGATGAGGCACCGGGTCCGGCTCGGGCTCCGGCGTGGGCCCCGGCACCGGCGCGGTCGCGGCAGGCCCCATCCCCACAGCGGCAGGCGTCACCCCCACGGCGGCAGGCGGCATCCCCGCAGCGGCGGGCGCCACCCCCACAGCGGCGGGCGGCATCTCCGCAGCGTCGGGGTCCACGCCGGTCGGGTCGATCTCCTCCTCCGACGGGTACACGTCGCCGCGGAGGCTCGGGTCGCGGTAGCTGCTCATCCCGCCAGGATTCCCGCCGAGTGGCCGGGGCAACCCTGCCGCCGCATGATGGCGGATGATGCAGCGCATGACGGACACCAACTGGGCCGGAAACGTCAGCTGGTCGGCGCGTACCCGATCGCGGCCGACCTCGACCGACGACCTGCGTCGGCTGGTCGCGGAGGCCGACCTGGTCCGGGCCGTCGGCACCGGCCACTCGTTCAACCGGCTCGGCGACACCACCGGCATCCAGGTCGCGCTGGACGGCCTGCCGCCCACCGTCGCGCTCGACCCCGACCGCGGCGCGGTCACCGTCGCGGCCGGCCTGCGCTACGGCGACCTGGCCACCGCGCTCCAGGCTCAGGGGTACGCGCTGGCGAATCTCGCCTCGCTGCCGCACATCTCGGTGGCCGGCTCGGTCGCCACCGCCACCCACGGTTCAGGCGCGCGGAACCGCAACCTCGCCGCCGCCGTCGCCGCGCTGGAACTGGTCACCGCCGACGGCGACCTGATCACCGTGGACCGCGGTGACCCGCGGTTCGCCGGGCTGGTGGTCAACCTGGGCGCGCTGGGCGTTGTCACCCGGCTCACGCTCGACGTGGTGCCCACGTACGCGGTGCGCCAGCACGTCCGTCTCGGCCTGCCCCGCGCGGCGCTGGACGAGGCGCTGGACGCCGCGTACAGCGTCAGTGTCTTCACCTCGTGGCGCTCGGAGCGCTTCGACCAGGTGTGGGTCAAGCAGTACGCCGACCAGGCCCCGCCCCCCGCCGACTGGCTGGACACGGTGGCCGCCGACTCGCCCCGGCACCCGGTGCCCGGCATGTCACCGGAGCACTGCACCGCGCAGCTCGGTGAGCCGGGGCCGTGGCACGAGCGGCTGCCGCACTTCCGGCTCGGCTTCACCCCGAGCAGCGGCGACGAGTTGCAGTCGGAGTGGCACGTGGCCCGGTCCGACGCGTCGGCGGCGCTCGCCGCGCTCGACCCGGTCGCCGACCGGATCGCCGCCGTGCTCCAGATCTGCGAGCTGCGGACGATCGCCGCCGACGAGCTGTGGCTCAGCCCGAACTTCCGGCGCGACTCGCTGGCGCTGCACTTCACCTGGATCGGTGACCCGGTGGCTGTCGCGCCGGTGCTGGCCGAGGTGGAGGAGCGGCTGGCCCCGTTCGCGCCGCGCCCGCACTGGGGCAAGCTGTTCGAGCGCGATCCCGCCGCCGCGTACCCCCGGCACGCCGACTTCGCCGCGCTGCTGCGCGAGTTCGACCCGAAGGGGAAGTTCCGCACCGCCGAGATGGACCGCTACTTCCCCCGGGACTGAGTTACCGCCCGGCCGGCACCTGCTGGCGGAGGCTGCCACGCTGGACCGCCCGGCTGATGTCGCTGGGCGAGACGATGCCGACGAGCTGGTCGTCGACCACCACGAGCGCCCGGCCGTCGGAGCACTCGTTGAGCCGGGGGAGCAGGTCGGTGAGCTGTTCGTCCGGGCGGGCGAGCACCAGTTCGTCGGCCCGGCAGGACACCTCGGCCAGCGTGGTCGAGGCGCGGCGGTCCGCCGCGATGCCGCGTACCCGATCGAGCGTGACCAGACCGACCGGCCTGCCGTCGACGGTGAGCGGCAGCGCCGAGTGCCGGTACGCGAAGAGGTAGTGGTCGACGAAGTCGGCCACTGTGAGGTCGCCGGACGCGGTCTGCGGCTGCGGCGTCATCACGTCGCCCACCCGGATGCCGCGCAGCGCGTCGCCCATCCGTGCGGCGCGTTCCTCCTGGCCGGCGGCGCCGAGCAGGAACCAGCCGATCAGCGCCAGCCACAGCCCGCCGAACCCGGCGCCGGTGAAGAACCGCCACAGCCCGAGCCCGATCAGCACGACGCCGAGCACCCAGCCCGCGCGGGCCGCCACCACGGACGCCTTGGTCCGGTCGCCGGTGAACTTCCAGACCGCCGCGCGCAGCAGCCGCCCGCCGTCCAGCGGGGCGGCCGGCAGCACGTTGAAGATCGCCAGCAGCACGTTGATGCCCGCCAGCCAGGCCAGCGCGCCGAGCAGCAGCCCGTGCCCGCCCGCGGCGGCGACCGCTACCGCGATCGCCGCGAAGAACACGCCGATGATCAGGCTGACCAGCGGCCCGACCCCGGCGATCCGCAGCTCGGCGCCCGGGTCCTTCGCCTCGCCCTTCAGCTCGGCGACGCCGCCGAACAGCCACAGCGTGATGCCCTCGACCTCGATGCCGTTGCGCTTGGCGACCACGGCGTGCGCCACCTCGTGGGCGAGCAGGCCGAGGAAGAAGACCACGGCGGCGGCCAGACCGGCCGCGAAGTAGGCGACGGGGGAGTGACCGGGGTACGAGGATGGGAACAGGCTCGCCGACAGCGCCCACGCGATCAGCACGAAGATGACCAGGACACTCCAGTTGACGCCGACCGGTACGCCCGCGATCCGGCCCAGACGGAAACTCGCCCTCATGTTCCCGTCATACCCGGCGGACCCACCCGCACACCAGGGCCGGGTGGCATCTCACAGGGCACCAGGGCAGAGCCCTCAGGGCGTCAGCGGCGGAAGGACCGCTGTTTGACGCTCGCGATGAAGGTCGACCAGGCTGCCCGGTCGAAGGCGAGGGCCGGACCGGCGGGGTCCTTGCTGTCGCGTAGCCCGACCACGCCGGGCAGGCCGTCGGCGACTTCGACGCAGTTTCCAGAGCCGTTGCTGCGGGTGCTCTTGCGCCAGGTCACCGCCGCCTGGTTGACCTCTTCCACCCGCGCGTCCTCTCACAGCTCGTCGATCGCCCCCAGGATGAGGCTACCCGCGCGGGTCTCGACGTAGACGACCCCCGGATCGGCCGGCTCGGGAAGGTCAGCACGCTTAAGGTGCTGCCCATCGACCCGCACTCGTCCGCGCCGAAGATCAGGATCTGGATGGTGCGGCCGGGCCGGTCCGCATCGTCCGGCAGCACGTCGTCGTACGCCTGCCACCAGCCGAGACGGCCGGTCACTGGCCGAGCGTCTCGTTCTTGACGGCCCGGATGAAGGCGGTCCAACTGCTAGGCGGGAAGGCGAGGGCCGAGCCGGCGGGTTCCTTGCTGTCACGTAGCCCCACGACGCCGGGCAGGCCGTCGGCGACCTCGACACAGTTGCCACCGTTGTTGCTGCGACTCGACTTGCGCCAGACTGCGCCGGTCAGGTCAGGCACGGGAGTACTCCTCTGCGACTTGCTGGATCAGACTCTTCGATCGGGACTCGGTGAGGGCGCGGCTCGTCATGTCGGCCCAGATGGTGTCGTAGGCGGCAATCTCGTGCGGCTTGTCGAGGTAGATGGCGCCGGTCGCTGCCTCCAGGTAAGCCACCGGTGGTTCCAGCTCCTTGCCGTTGCTGTCCTTCGGGAAGTCCAAGATCGAGAAGGCTCCCGCCATGGCCCCGGCATGCAGCCCGGCGGAAAATTCCACAACTTGGACGGTCACGTTGGGTAGCTCTGCTGCCTTCAGGATCTGGTGAAGCTGTTCGGCCATGATCGTGGCGCTGCCGACTCGTCGACGCAACACGGCCTCGTTGATTATCACGCTGAGTTGCGGCGCGGAGAACCGGGTGAGAAGCGCCTGCCGCTCGACGCGCAGTTGGACCGCCCGCTGACGCTCGCTGCTGTCCTTCGCGTCGATCGAGCCGCCAGGCGTTCGGAAGACCTCCTCGGCGTAGGCGCGTGTTTGGAGCAAGCCGGGAACCAGTTCGGCCTCGTACTGCCGGATGGTGGATGCGGCAGCTTCGAGCCCGATGTAGAGCTGGAACCAGCGCGGTAGGCCCGAGCCGACATAGTCGTGCCACCAGTTCTTGTTCTCTCTGGTGGCTGCCGTCAGGGCAAGCAGCAGCTCACGGTCGTCGGCGGATGCGCCATAGAGGTCGAGCATCTGTTGTACGTCTGCCTGCCGGAAGCGGACGTGCTCGGCACCGTTCTCGATCCGATGCAGCGTCGCCCGCGCTCGGTCCAGACGTTCCGCAGCCTGCTCCATCGTCAGTCCTGCGGACTTGCGCAGTGACTCGAACTTGCGGCCGATCTGCCGCCGCAACATCGTCGAGCCGGTGACTCCTTGTGACACGCACTGCCTCCGACTGCGGTTGTTCCTCAACAAGTGGACGTCCAATTGAAGCGCCGTCCTGTCTCGCAATCAATAGACACGTCACAGCGAGTATCTTTCTTTGGGTAGGTCGCTATCGCCAAGCTGCTATTGCAATGTTGCAATTGCGCTTGTCCAGTGCTTCACTGCCTCTGCGGCCACTGTGGAGTTCTCGCTGCTCAGTGGCCATGTGAGCCCTGCTGACGTACTGCTGGTCGAAGGCTGCGGTGGCAGGTGCCGGGGTGGGTCCGCCGGTGCGGGGCGGGTCGGCGGATCCACCCCTTCCACGGTTCGATCTCGACGGTGAGAGGCAGGTCCTGCCATGCGCGTCTTCCTCCGGCGTGTCCGGCGTCGCCGGCGGTCGGTCCTCGGATCGACCTGCTATCGCTCGTCGGCCTACCACCCGCTGCGCCCCTGGCAGGTGCGCGAGCGGAGCTTCCGGACGACCCCGCTGGGCCGGCGCGGGCTCGACCCGCAGGAGGTGCGGGAGTTCCTCGACCGCGTCGCCGGTGACCTGGCCGCCGTCTACGACGCGCTGGCGCAGAGCCGCCGGGAGACGGACCGGATCAAGAACGCGCTGCGCCGCTGGCAGTCGGAGCAGGCCCAGGCCCGCAACGAACGGGGGTACGACAGGTGACCGAGCGCTGGGTGATCCATCTGCCGGTCGTCGTCAACGACCTGCTCTCCGCTCAGCGGCTGGCGAGGGTGGTGGCGTACTGGACCCACGTTCTGCCGCAGACCGAGCCGGGCGGCACCACTGTCTCGGCGGAGGACGACCAGAACGTCCGCCACTGGGTGTTCTGCGACCGGTTGCTGCCCGGCGGGCAGCGGTGTCTGCTCCGGCCCGGACACGACGGTGAGTGCTCCCGGCGGTTCCGGCCGCGATGAGCGACCGCCGGGGGTCAGCGCCGTCGAGGGGCCTCGGCGACCACCGTCGGGGAGAACTCGTTCGCCGCCTCCACCGCCCACTCCAGCGCGAAGTCCGCCTCCTCCTCCCAGCCCGGTTCGCCGCCGACGAAGTGCGACCGGCCGGGGAACTCCCGGTAGCCGGTGAGCGCCGTCGAACTCCGGTAGAGGTTGGAGATGCTGGTGGCAAGCGACGCGGGCACCACGTGGTCCTCGCCGCCCGCGGTGATCAGCAGCGGGGCGCGGTCGCTGCGCTTCTTGTCGATCTCGGTGGCCGAGTTCGGATCCAGGTTGGCGAACGCCGCCTCGAACAGCACGTGTCCGGCGCCCGGTACGGCGTACCGCTCCCAGGCCGCGTCGGACTGCTCCTGGCTGATGGTGTTGCCGAAGGCGTACCGGAAGTCCTCCGGTGTGAACGGCACCGCGCGGTGCCGGTTGGCCGGGTTGTGCAGGATGGAGTACCCGGAGCGCAGCGTGCTGGGCGGCAGCTTGAGCACGCCCCGTACCGGCGCGGGGTGCACGGCGACCACCGCGGCGCCGAGGCGGCGGTCCGCCAGCAACTGGGCGATCAGGCCGCCGAACGAGTGGCCCATGATGATCGGCGGGCGCGGCAGGTCCCTGATGATCGCCTCGTAGTGGTCGGCGATGTCGGCGATGCGCTGCGCGGCGATCGGCGCCGGGTCGGCCCGCAGCTCCTCCACCTCGCGGTCCATGCCGGGCCAGGCGGGCGTGAGCACCTGGAAGCCGCGCGCGGCGTACCGCTGCGCCCAGTGCTCCCAGCTCCGCGAGGTCATCCAGAGCCCGTGGATGAGCACGATCGTGTCGACCCGTCCCGTCGGTGCGCTCATGTCTAGTCTCCCCGTTTCGCCGCTGGACGGCCCGCGCGTACCCGGACTGGGTGCCGGCAATCCTGTCTGATCGAACGGACAGGGAACGGACGGGTGGCCCGGATGATCAGCGTCCTGAGTCGACTGTCAGGATGACGGCATGACGGTCAGACTTGCCGACAGGGTTGCCCTGGTGACGGGCGGGAGCCGGGGTATCGGCGCCGCCGTCGCGCGCCGGCTGGCCGAGGACGGCATCCACGTCGCGTTCACCTACCGCACCGCGGAGGACAGCGCGAAGTCCGTGGTGAGCCAGATCGAGGCGTACGGCCGGACCGGGCTGGCGATCAATGCGGACAGTACCGACGCGACGGCCGTGGTCGGCGCCGTGGAGCGGACCGTCGCCGAGTTGGGGCGGTTGGACATCCTGGTCAACAACGCCGGGGTGTTCGCGGGTGGGCCGATCGAGTCGGTCAGCCTCGAGGCCCTGGACCGGGCGATCGCGGTGAACGTGCGCGGGGTCTACCTCGTCACCCAGGCGGCGGTACGCCACATGGGTGTGGGTGGGCGGATCGTCAACATCGGCAGCAGCTTCGCCAGCCGTGTCCCGGCACCCGGGGTGAGCGCGTACGCGATGACCAAGAGCGCCGTGAACGGGCTGACCCGGGCGCTCGCCCGCGAGCTCGGTCCGCGTGGGATCACCGTCAACCTGATCCTGCCCGGCTCGACCGACACCGACATGAACCCGGCGGACAGCGCGGGCGCGGACGGGCAGCGGTCGCACATCGCCCTCGGCCGGTACGCGGATCCGGACGACGTGGCGGCGACTGTCAGTCACCTGGTGGGCGCCGGCGGACGGCACATCACCGGCGCGTCGATCGCGGTCGACGGCGGCGCGACGGCCTGAGCGGATCCGGGCCGACGGCCGGCTGCTGGGCCGAGCCCGGTCAGGGCAGGCGGTCGACCACCACGAAGGCGGTGCCCGGCTCGACCTCGGTCAGCAGCAGGCGCTGGGCGCTGCGGGTCAGCCGGATGCAGCCGTTCGTGACGTTCTTGCCGAGCGTGTCGTCGTTGTACCAGCTGTGCAGGCCGATGTGGGCCCCGCGCAACCCGGTCGGCACCGCGTCCGGGTCGTCGGGGATCGCACCGAGGGCGAAGATGTCGACGCCGCCGTAGACGGCCTCCGGGGGCGGGGTGCGGCCCAGCACGAACGTACGGCCCAGCGGGGTGAGCTGCCCGGACATGCCGAGGCTGACCGGCCAGGTGCGCATCGCGCGCCCGTCCCGGCTCCAGGTGAGGCGGTGGGTGCGCCGCTCCACCACGATCTGGTCGCGCAGCACCACAGTGGTCCAGCCGCCGGACGGCAGCCAGGCGATGGTGCGGTTCGCCGACGGCAGCAGCACCGCCGTCCAGCCGGAGCGGCGGTCGACGATCGGCACGGTGAGCCGTACGCCGCTGATGGTCGGCGCGAGGAACGCCAGCGGACGGCCGCCCGGTGCGTCGTAGGCGGCCACGTTCCGGTTCGGGCGCAGCCCTTCGCTCAGCGGGCGGGTGTCGGCCGGGTCCGGGTCGGGCGGGAAGCCGCGCGGCGCCGGGTCGTAGGTGACCACCGGCAGGTCGTCCGGTGCCGGCGCGGCGGGCGGCACCGACTCCACCGGCGACGGGCTCGGCGCGGCGGTCGTGGCCGGTGGCGCGGCGGCGGGTGGCGCCGCCTGGCGCGCGGGCGCGGCGGTGAGCGCGCGGCCGACCAGCAGCGCGGTGACGAGCAGCAGCGGTACGGCGAGCGCGGCGATCAGCCAGCCGGGAGGCCGGCGCGTGGCGAACCGGTCGAAAAGCACGAAACCGACTGTAACCGACCGGAAGCCCCCGTACCCGGTACTGCGGGTACGGGGGCTTCGCGGCCCGGGTGGCTCAGCTGAGCTTCGCGCCGATGTGGATGGCGATTCCGTCGTGCGCGGCGATGTTCGCGGCGAACCAGCCGGACGAGTCCACGGTGATCACCGGGCCGCTGCACGAGCCGTTGCTGAACGTGCCGTGGATGACGTCGCAGTAGCGGCCCGCCGGCAGCCCGGTGTAGTACGACCGGCCGTTCACCGCGCTGTCCTCGTCGTTGATCGTCAGGTAGCCCTTGCCGGTACGGCTGAACGCGATGTGCTGGTAGCCGTTGTCGTACCAGTTGGAGACCCCGGCGCCCTCGGTGGCGTTGCGGAAGCCGACCATGTTGGCGATGACCGGCCAGCGGTGCTCGCACTCCCAGCCCGAGTAGCAGGTGACGTTGGTGATCCGGTTGCTGCCGTCGGCGGGCGGGCCCTGGTCCCGGCCGCTGTAGGTGAAGCTCGACATCACCGCCGGGGTGCCGTACGGCCAGGCGAGCATGAACGCGTTGGCGAGCGCGTACGTGCCGCGGTTGCGGTAGGTGAGCACGCCACCCTCGCGCTGGGTGTCGTGGTTGTCGGTGAAGACCACCGCCTTCGCGCTCGACAGGTAGCCCCAGGACTCGCCGAAGTTCCGCAGGTACGCGAGCCGCTCGTTGTTGAACATCCGGGCCAGGTCCTTGCCGTACCGGAACTCGTGCACGTCGCCGTTGCCGGTGTACTCGGTCGGCTGGATCGGCTCACCGGCGCCGTAGATGACCTCCTGCACCAGGTACGCGCTGCGGTTCAGCTTGGCCTTGATCGCCGCGATGTCGGCGGCCGGCATGTGCTTGCTGCCGTCCAGGCGGAAACCGTCGACGCCGAGCGAGAGCAGGTCGTTGAGGTACGCGGCCAGCCGGCCACGCACGTACTCCGACTCGGTCTTGAGGTCGGCGAGGTTGACCAGCTCGCAGTTCTGCACCTCGTACCGGTCGTTGTAGTTGGCGATGTCGTTGTTGCCGTTGCGGCCGCAGTAGTGGAAGTCCTGCGCCGAGTAGACGCCCGGGTAGTTGTAGTGGCCGTACGACGAGCCGGCCCAGCCGGTGCCGCCGTTGTCCTGCCCGGACATGTGGTTGACCACGGCGTCGACGATCACCTTGACGCCCGCGGCGTGACACGTGTTCACCATGGACTGGAACTGCGCGCGGGTGCCCTTGCGGGACTCGATCCGGTAGCTGACCGGCTGGTACGACACCCACCACGGGCTGCTGTTGACGTGCTCCTGCGGCGGGGACACCTGCACGTAGCCGTAGCCCTTCGGGCCCAGCGTGCTGGTGCACTCGGCGGCAACCGAGGTCCAGTTCCACTCGAAGAGCTGGACGATGACCTTCTTGGCGCCGGGGGTGGCGGCGGCGGCCGGGGGTGCCGCCGCGGTGAGGGGGACGAGCAGACTCGCGGCCAGACCCAGGGCGAGCGCGGCGGCGCGGCATCGGCGTCGATGCATCAGGACTCCTGCGGGGTGCGGGGATGCGGGGGAGTGGAGCCTGTATCAGTGCTGGCTTCTTGCAACCAGCCTGAAATTTTGCGGCAAGGTTACGAGCCTGTTGCAAAGTCTGTCAACGCATGGGCATCCGTCGTTGCGTCAGGCGCTACACGCGCGTCCGGTCCGGACGGTTCGAGAATCCGGCCGAGAAATTCGCCACCGGAGGTGATCCGTCCGAGCCGTCCCTCCGTACCTGAGGTGGGAGCAGGGTCGGCCGGTGGGGGCGCCGCCGCGAGACGATCGAGGAGCAGATGGCCCGGGCACAGCAGAACGAGAAGGCGACGACCGTCCGGACCACCACCACCAGTCGTGGTGCCCGGACGATGTCGAAGTCCGCGATGGTGGCGCTGACCGCCTCCGCGCTCGGCCTCGCGTGGGCCGGGGTGGAGCTGGCCGGCGCCGGCGGCGTCATGTACTCGTACGGATTCTTCTTCACCGAGTTCTTCGCCGGGGTGGTCGCCCTGGTCTCGCTCAGCATCACCGTGATGCTGGGCCTGCTCGCCACCGACCGCCTGGTGCTGCTCATCCGGCACCGCGTGCTGCTCCAGTCGGCGCACCGCGCCACCGGCGTGCTCGGCGTGGCCGGGCTGGTCTTCCACGTCATCACCAAGGTCGCGATCGGCCGGGCCGGGCCGACCGACGCGGTGGTGCCGTTCATCAGCGGCAGCGGCCTCTACATCGGGCTCGGCACCGTCGCCGCGCTGCTGATGGTGGGCGTGCTCTGGACCGGCCTGATCCGGGTCCGGTTCGCCGGCGTCGGCCCGAAGTGGTTCTGGCGCGGACTGCACTCGATGGCGTACGTGTCCTGGCCGTTCGCGCTCGTGCACGGCCTCAACGCCGGCCGGCCCGCCGCCGGCTGGGTGGTGCTGAGCTACCTCGCCTGCGTGGTGCTGGTGGTGATGGCGCTGCTGGTCCGCGTCTCGGTCCACCTCGGCAAGCGCAGCCGCGAGCAGCACCAGGCCGTCGCGCTCAACAAGGCGATGGCCGGCAAGGGCGAGGAGCGTACCGGCGTGTTCGCCGCGCTCACCCGGAAGAAGGCCGCGGACAAGGAGGACAGCGGCACCGGCCGGGGCCGCTGGGCCGAGGCGACAGCCACCTGGACCGCACCGGCGGGCACCGCCCGGCGGCGCGACCCGGAGCGGTTCGCCGTACCCGTGGTGCCGGAACCCGGGTCGCTGCGCGAGCCGGTCCGCGCGGCAGCCGCCCGGCGGCGCGACGCCGAACCGGACGCGCCTGCCCGGCGCGCCCGCACCCAGGAGGCGCCCGCCCGCCGCCGCGACGAGGAGCGCGAGCCCGTCGTCCGCGCCCGCGACGAGGAGGCGGCGCCGGCCCGCCGGACCGACGGCGAGCGGCCCCGCCGCCGTCGCCGCGACGACGAGGAGCGCGTGACCCGCCGGTCCCGGAACGAGGAGCGGGTGAGCCGCCGGTCCCGGGACGACGAGGATCTGGTCGCCAGGTACTCGGCTCCGCCGGAGAGCGGCGGCCGGCACTCGGCGCCGCCGGACACCGGCGGCCGCCACTCCGCACCCCCGGACAGCAGCCGGTACGCCACCGCGGCCGAGGTTGCCCGCTACTCCGCGCCGCCGCGCGCGACCGACGAGCCGGAGGAGCCGTGGGACAGCCCGCGCCGCTGGGAGAGCCGCCCGATCTCCGGTGAGCCGATCTCGGCCGGCCCGATCTCCGGCACCCCGCTCTCGGCCGAACCGCTCAGCGGGTCCGGCCGCCGCTACCGCGACGAGGAGGACGTGCCGGAGGAGCCGGACTACTGGCGCCCGCCGGCCCGCTACGCCGCCGACGAGGCGTTCGTGGACGACACCCCGACGCTCGTCGACCTCGCCTCCCGCCGGGCGATGCGCGCGGGCAAGGAGAGCCGGTCCGGCCGTCGCAAGCGGGCCGACGCGGACGCGGTCGACGGCGCGTACTGGGCCGGGCTGCGAGGTGAGGCCCGGTGACGCGCACGACGGTCCCGCCGGTCGCCTGTGTCGGCGAGCCCCGCCTGACCGCCGGGTTCGCCGAGTTCGGCCGGCTCGACCTGCTGGCCCACGAGGAGGTGCACGGCCCGATCGGCCCGATGGAACCGGCGGCGCTGCTGCGACTCGCCGAGGCGATCGACCTCAAGGGCAAGGGCGGCGCGGGCTTCCCGTTCGCCCGCAAGCTGCGCGCCGTGCTGGAGTCCTGCGAGCGGCAGGACCTCGGCGCCGTGGTGGTGGTCAACGCCACCGAGGGGGAGCCGGCCAGCTGGAAGGACAAGGTGCTGCTCACCCGCGCCCCGCACCTCATCCTGGACGGCGCCGCGCTCGCCGCGTTCGCGCTCGACGCCGAGGAGATCGTGATCGGGGTGGCCGACGACGACGTGGGCCGGCCCTCGCTGACCGAGGCGTTGCAGGAACGGCGGATGCCGGTGCCGACCACCATCGTCACGGTGCCGCACCGGTTCATCTCCGGTGAGGGCGGCGCGCTGGTCAACGGCATCAACGGCCTGCCGCACATCCCGCCCGGCACGAAGAAGCGCTCCAGCGACTCCGGCGTCGGCGGTCTGCCCACGCTGCTGTCGAACGCCGAGACGTATTCCCAGCTCGCCGTCGCCGCCCGGATCGGCCCGTACGAGTACGCCGCGCTCGGCACCGACGACGAGCCGGGCACCGTGCTGCTCACAGTCACCGGGTCGGCGAAGCGCCCCGCCGTGGTGGAGTGCGCCGCGGGCACACCGCTGCGGGAGATCCTCGACCTGTGCGAGGTGCCGCCCGGCCCGGGCATCCTGATGGGCGGCTACCACGGCAAGTGGATCACCGCGGCGGCCGCCGAGCGGGCCGAGGTGTCCCGCAAAGGGCTCACCGCAGTGGGCGGCACGCTCGGCGCCGGCATCATCGTGCCGCTCGGCGCCGACACCTGCCCGCTCGGCGAGGCCGCCCAGGTGGTGCGCTACCTCGCGGGCGAGTCCGCCGGGCAGTGCGGCCCGTGCAAGATGGGCCTGCCCGACCTGGCCCGCTCGGTCGACCTCGCGGTCTCCGGCAGCGCACCGGTCGAACTGGTCCGGGCCGCCGCCGGCGACGTCAAGGGACGCGGCGCGTGCAGCCACCCGGACGGCACCGCCCGGTTCGCGCTGTCCGCCATGGAGGTGTTCGCCGACGACCTGCGGCTGCACGCCACCGGCGAGGGCTGCGGCAAACGCGTCAAGGGCATGATGGGCCTGCCCGGCGCGCCGGACGCCAACCCGCAGAAGCTCACCCTGGACTGGTCGCGCTGCGACGGCCACGGGCTGTGTGCGCACGTCGTACCGGACTTCATCCGGCTCGACGGCAACGGCTACCCGGCGTTCCCGCCCACCCCGGTGCCGACGTGGCTGCGCGAGGGCGCGCTCAAGGCGGTCAAGGTCTGTCCCGAACTCGCGCTCCGCCTGGTCCGGGCCGAGTAGAACCAGGAGCCGCCGATGCGTACCGCCGCTCGTGTGACAGCCGCCGCCGTACTGGCCGCCACGCTCGCCGCCGCGACCGCCTGCGCCGCCGGGCCCGAGCCCGGGGACCGGGCCGGAGCGGTCGCACCGGCACCCCCGGCCGCCGCGTCCCCGTCCGGGCCGGCATCCGCACCGGCGTCCGCGTCACCGGCCACGGTGCCGGCCGCGCTGTCGTTCACCGGCAAGACCCTCGACGGTACGGCGTTCGACGCCGCCGCCCTGGCCGGGCGGCCGGTCGTGCTCTGGTTCTGGGCGCCCTGGTGCGCCACCTGCGCCAGCCAGGCGTGGACGGTGGCCGAGATCGCCCCCACCTACCGCGACACCGTCCCCATCGTCGGCGTCGCCGGACTCGGCGAGCAGAAGGCGATGAAGTCGTTCGTCACCGAGTTCGACCTGGGCGGCACGACACAGATCGACGACCGGGCGGGCGCGCTGTGGCGCCGGTTCAAGGTGGCCGAGCAGAGCACATTCGTCGTCCTGGACCGCACCGGCCGGGTCGTCCACCAGGGATTCCTGGACGGCGAGGCACTGACCCGGCAGGTCGAGACGCTGGCCCGGGGATGACCGGCGCGCTGCTGCTCGCGCTCACCGCGGGCATGCTCGGCGCGGTCAACCCGTGCGGCTTCGCGATGCTGCCCGCGTACCTCTCGCTGCTCGTCGCCGGCCCCGACGGCGGGCGCGGCGCGGTCGGACGCGCGCTCACCGCGACGGCCGGTCTCACCCTCGGGTACGTGCTGGTGTTCGGCGCGTTCGGGCTCGCCCTGGCACCGGCGGCGGACTGGCTGCGGCCCCGGCTGCCGTGGCTGACGGTGACGCTCGGCGTGCTGCTGGCGCTGGCCGGATGCTGGCTGCTCGCCGGTCGGAAGCTGCCCACGCCGCGCCCGCTGCGTGTCGCGCCCCGGCTCACCCGCACCTGGCCGTCCATGGCGCTGTTCGGCGCGGCGTACGCGCTCACGTCGCTGACCTGCGCGATCGCGCCGTTCCTGGCGATCGTGGTGACCAGCCTGCGGGCCGGGTCGCCGCTGCGCGGCCTGGCGCTGTTCGGCGCGTACGCGCTGGGGATGGCGCTCGTGGTCGGCGTGGCCGCGCTCGCCGTGGCGCTGCTGCGCGGCCGGGTCGTGGCGCGGCTGCGCGGCGCGGGCGCGTGGGTGCCGCGGCTGAGCGGCCTGGTGCTGCTGGTAGCGGGCGGCTACGTCGCCTGGTACGGCTGGTACGAGGTACGCCTCGCCCAGGGCCGCTACGACGCCTTCACCGACCCGGTCATCCGCACCGCCGCCCGCATCCAGCAGTCAGTGGTGAGCACAGTCGACACGCTAGGCCCCGCCGTCCTCACGACGCTGCTCCTAGCCGCGCTGCTCCTCGCCGCCCTCACCCGCCGCCCCCGCTCCCTCTCCCTCCCCCGCTCCCTCTCCCGCGATCTTGCAGTTGGTGCCCGGGCGGAAGGGGTGAAGCGGACTTCTCGCGGGCCGGAAGTGCAAGATCGCGGGGGAGAGACGGGGACGGGGGCGGGGACGGGGACGCGGGTCAGCGCGGGGTGAGGCGGTCGGTGCCGAGCTTGTCGCGGAGGACCTCCGGGACCACCACCGAGCCGTCGGGCTGCTGGCACTGCTCCAGGATGGCTGGGAACAGGCGGCTGGTGGCGAGCGCCGAGCCGTTGAGCGTGTGCACGAAACGGGTCTGCTTCGCGCCCGGCTCGCGGTAGCGGATCGCCGCCCGGCGGGCCTGGTAGTCGCCGGCCCAGGAGACCGACGACACCTCCTTGTACTTGCCGGTGCTCGGCATCCACACCTCGACGTCGAGCGTCTTCTTCATCGAGGCGCTCGCGTCACCGGCGGCGAGCAGGCTGGTCTGGAAGTGCAGACCGAGCTTGCCGACCAGGCCCTCGACGTGCCCGACCATCGCCTCCAGCGCCTCGCCCGCCTGCTCCGGCAGAGTGAACTGGAAGATCTCCACCTTGTTGAACTGGTGGCCGCGCACGGTGCCGCGCTCGTCGGAGTGCGAACCGGCCGCCTCGCGCCGGTAGCACGGCGTGTACGCGAACGCCTTCAACGGCAGCTTCGGCGTCTCCAGGATCTCGTCCTGGTACGCGCCGAGGATCGCCGTCTCCGCGGTGGGCAGCAGGAACTGGCCGCGCGAGGACGACTGCTTGTCGATGTGGTAGACGTCGTCGTGGAACTTCGGGAACTGCCCGGCGGCGAAACCGGCGCTGTCCAGCAGCAGGTGCGGCGGGAGCAGGAACTCGTAGCCGGCCTGGATGTTCTGCTCGATCAGCCAGTTCACCAGCGCCCACTCCAGCCGGGCGCCCAGACCGGTGTACATCCAGAAGCCCGAGCCGCCGAGCTTCACGCCCCGCTCGTGGTCGACCAGGCCGAGCGCGCGGCTCAGCTCCACGTGGTCGCGTACCTTCTCGATGGCCGGCGCCTCGCCGAACGTCCGCACCACCCGGTTGGCCTCCTTGCCGCCGGGGACCACGTCCTCGGCGGGCAGGTTCGGCAGCTCGCTCATCGCCGAGCGGAGCCGGGACTGCACCTCGTCGAGCTGGGACTCCAGCTCCGCGAGCTGCTTGCGCTCGGCCTCCGGGGCGACCGGCTGCGGCGTGCCGCCGGACCGTTTCGCCTCCGCGTACGCGCGCGCCTCGGCCTTGCGGCGCTGCCGCTCGGCGTCGATCTCCGTGATCAGGGCGCGTCGTTCCTGGTCGAGCCGCTGGATGTCGTCCAGCGCCCGGGTGACCTCGGCGGGATCCAGACGCTTCGCCAGCGCGGTCGCCACCGCCTCGCGATCCTTCCGGATCAACTCCATGTCGAGCATGCTGCTCGTACGCCTCCGTCCAGGCAGTCAGGTGGGACCTCCAGATGCTACCGTCGCGCCCCCGCCGCCCCGGCCCGGCCCGCGCAGCCCGCCGCCGCGAGGCCCTTTCCGGTGACGGTGCGTGGTGGTGCCGCCGTCGGTGCGCCGTTCTTACTTTCCGTGATGGTGCTCCGGTGCTCGTGCCGCCCCGCTGCGGCTCGCTAGTTCGCTGACCTGGTCAATCTCGCGGATCCGCTCTCCGGCGGACATGCCCCTCCGGCGACTTTGCTCTGCAGCCACCGACGCGGCGTTCGACGGAGCGTCAGCGTCGCGCGGATGGCTGCAGAGCAAAGTGCGCGAGGGGTGACGCACCCAGGAGGGCGGCGGCGTCACGTACAGTCACGGATGCCTGCCGCAGGGCGGTACCGACGCCGGCGAGCGCGGAACGTCAGAGGCGTACCGGCATCAGGACCGAGAAGGCGTGCGCGTCGTCGGCCCGCCGTACGGCCAGCGGGGCGATCGGGCCGTCCAGCTCCAGCACGAGCTGGCCGTCGCCGGACCCCAGCGCGTCCAGCAGGTACTCGCGGTTCACCGCCACCCGAAGCGCATCCGGGCCGCCCGCGCCCGCCGCGCCCGCCCCGCCCTCCACGCCCCCGGCGGCGACCACGCCGTTCGGGTCGACCAGGCGCAGCTCACCCCGGCCGTCCAGGCCGAGCGCCACCACCTCGTGCTCGACTCCCTCGTGCGCGCGGTGGCAGACCGGGACGCCGTCGGCGGTGAGCGCCGCGCGCAGCGCCGCGCCGTCGAACGGGATCCGGTACGTGGGCACGTCGCCGAGCTGCGCCCGCAGCAGCCGCCGGTAGTCGGGGAAGTCGTACGGCAACGGGACGGCGGTCAGCGGCCGGCCCGCCACCGTGACAGTCACCCGGTCGGTGGCGACGACGACCTCGGCGGAGTCGGCGCCGTCGAGATCCAGCAGCGCGCGGAGTTCGTCGACGGCGGCCACCGGCAGCAGCGCGCTCACCGGCGGGCCGTCGACGGTGCCGCCGACCCGGGCCACGGCGAGCCGGTGCCGGTCGGTGGCGACCAGCCGGACGCCGTCCGGCTCGACCTCCACCAGCACGCCGGACAGGACCGGCAGGCCGGGGTCGGCGCCGACGGCGAAGCGTACGGCGTCCACGGCGGCGGCGAGGTCGGTGCGGGACAGCACGAGGCGGGTGGTCACGATGGTCTCCTCCGGGTCGATCAGGCTACGGATCCGGGAGAGTTCGCGACGCGCGTCGGCCAGGCCGTCCTCCAGGCGGCGCAGGTGCGCGTCCAGCAGCCGGCGCACCTCGGCCGGCCGGTGCCGGTTCCGCAGCGCCTCGGCGATGCCGGCCAGCGGCATCCCCACCCGGCGCAGCCCTGCTACCAGGCGGGCCGGGTCCACCTGCTCCTCGGTGTACCAGCGGTAGCCGGTCACCGGGTCCACCCGGGCCGGGGCCAGCACGCCGGAACGGTCGTAGAACCGCAGCGCGCTGACCGTCAACCCGCTGGCCCGGGCCAGTTCGCCGATGCTGCGAAGCTCGCTCTCCACGGCCGTCATCCTGTGACCTCAAGCGGGTCGAGGGTCAACCTCACGCCGGCAGCGTGCGGAACGTGATGCCCGCGCGTACCAGCCGATCCAGCAGCGCGTCACCCATCGCCGCGACCGGCGTGACCTGCCCGGCGGTCTCCGGCAGGTCGTCGAAGGCCAGGCACAGCGCCGACTCGGCGAGCATCTTGGCCGTCTCGTCGTAACCCGGGTCGCCGCCGGCCACCTCGGTCACCACCCGCCGGTCGCCGGCGGTGCCCACGAACCGCACCCGGAACCACGACTTGGCCCGCTGCTCGGCGGTCGGGCCCTGCCCGGAGGCGAGCCGCCCGAGCAGCCAGCGCCGCGTCGGCGCCACCTTCACCAACCCCACCACACCGGCCAGTCCGACGCCGGCGACCAGCACAGTGGGCAGCCGCTTCATCGCCGCGAAGTGCCGGTAGCGGAAGTCCGGGCCGTACTCCGGGCGGGCCGCCGCGGACCGGCGGACCACCTGCGGGTCGATGGTGGGCAGCGGCACCGCCCACTGGCCGAACTCGCGTACCCGGCCGACCTTGCCCGGCACCGCGCGGACCCGGCGTCCGTCCGGGCCGGGCTCCATCGCCCGGCGGGCCCGCGCCGCCCGGCTCATCTCACCGGTACGGGAGAACGCGGTGAGCGCCGAGTGGTACGTCCCGGCGAGAACCGGCCACCGGCCCGCACGTAGCCGTCCACGGCGATCGGCCCGTCGGCCGGCAGTTGCTTGACCGTGTACCAGACGCCCAGGTCGTGCGGGATCGAGTCGAAGCCGCAGGCGTGCACCAGGCGTGCCCCGGTGCGCACCGCCTCGGCGTGGTGCCGCACGTACATCCGGTCGACGAACTCCGGCTCGCCGGTGATGTCGAGATAGTCGGTGCCGGCTGCGGCACAGGCGGCCACCAGCGGCTCGCCGTGGTGCACGTACGGGCCGACTGTCGTGGCCACCACCCGGGCGCTCTCCGCCACCGCCCGCAGCGACGCCGGGTCGGTCACGTCGGCGGTGAGCAGCGGCAGGTCGGCCAGGGCCGGGTCGATCGCGGCCAGCCGGTCCCGCACCGCGGCCAGCTTGTCCGGGTTGCGCCCGGCGAGTGCCCAGCGCAGCCGGTCCGGCGCGTGCCGGGCCAGGTACTCGGCGGTCAGTCCGCCGGTGAAGCCGGTGGCGCCGAACAGGACGAGGTCGTACGGACGGTCTGCGCGCATCCGCCGAGTGTGCCATCCACAGCGCTCACCTTCACGGTGTGAAGAGCACCCGGACGCAGCCGTCGGCCCGCTCCCGGAACAACGCGTACCCCTCGGCGCCGCGCTCCAGCGGCATCCGATGGGTGGCCAGGTGCTCGGTGACCAGCTCGTCGCGGGCCATCCGTTCCAGCAGCGCCGGGATCGCGGCACTGCCCCGGCGCCGGGCGGCGCGGACGGCGAGCCCCTTGTCGGCGAACGCGCCGAGCGGGAACCGGTCCACGAATCCGGGCCGGGCGCCGAGCACCACCACCACGCCGCCCTTGCGGCAGGCGTGCACCGCCTCGCGCAGCGCCGCCCCGCCGTCCGGCTCGGCCACCGGCCACCGGCCCGGCGCGGCCGGCACCCCGGAGGCGTCGACGCACACGTCCGGGCCCCGGCCGCCGCTGCGTTCGCGCAGCTCGGCGAGCACGTCCACGTACCTGTGGTTGAGCGCCTCCACGCCGTCGTGCCCGGTGACCATCCGCAGCCGGTCGTCCCGGTCGTCGACCACCACCACCCGGTCCGCGCCCCGGGCCACCGCCGCGTCGGCGGTGAGCTGGCCGACCGCGCCCGCGCCCCAGACCGCCACCACGTCGCCGGGGGCGACCTCGCCCAGCTCGGCGCCGTACCAGCCGGCCGGTGCGGCGTCGGCGGCGAACACCGCCCGCTCGTCGCTCACCGACTCCGGCACGGCGAACGCGCCCACATCGGCGTACGGCACCCGCACGTACTCGGCGTGACCACCGGCGAAGCCGCCCAGCCGGGCCGGGCGGCCGTACCCGCCGGCGGGGGGTTGCCCCCACTCCGGCTCGGCCGCCACGCCGCTCGTGCCGTTGTCACAGCACGCCGGCAGCCCTTGCCGGCAGAACCAGCACGCCCCGCAGGCCACCGCCGCGCCCACCACCACCCGGTCGGCGACCCGGTGCCGGCGTACCTCCGGACCGACCTCGACCACGTCGCCGAGGAACTCGCGTCCGAGCACCTCCCCGGCGGACGCCTCGGGCACCTGCCCGGCCAGAAGCGGCAGGTCCGCGCCGCAGGTCGTGCTCCGCCGGACCCGGACGATCATGTCCTGGGCGTTGCGCAGCTCCGGGTCCGGGACGCGGCGCACCTCCACGAGACCGGCTCCCGCCCAGCACAGCGCCCTCACGTCACGGTCCCCGGCCGGTCCAGCGGCGAACGGTCCGCCCGCAGCACCTCGCCGGTCTCCAGGAGCTGCTTGGTCTGCCGCAGCACGTGGCGCAGGAACCGGCCCGGGTCGTCGCCGACCAGGTGTGCGGCGAACCCCGGGAGCGTGCACTCCCCGCCCAGCGGGCGGACCGCCAGCTCGGTACCGCGACCGCCGGGGGCCGGACGGGCCCACAGCTCGACCGCGCCGTCGAGGCGGCGCAGCGGCTCGGGCCACCGCCCGGCCGGGAGCACCTGCTCGGGCGCCCCGGCGATCGTCACCACCTGCCACCGGCCCGGCCGCGGGTCGGCGCCGGACCGCCGCGCCCGGCGGCGGGCCAGCACCCGCGCGCCCGCCGGAGCCAGCACCCGTACCCCCGCCAGCACCAGCACGCCCGCCGCCAGCCGCCCGCTCCGCGCCACCTGACCTCCCGCCGTCCCCGGGTGGCCGGCCAACCCGTCCGGCCACCCCGCGTGCCTACAGGGTGCGCGCCGCCCGGGTGAGCGGGGTTCGCCCCGAAGGGGTGAACCGGCGCGCTGCGGGTAACCGCTGCCCGCACCGACGGGGGGAGGGACGCATGCCGGAGGAGGCAGACCAGGTCGTCACCGCACCGAGCGGCACAAGCGACATCACCGGTACGCCCGATCTGCTCACCACCGGCCTCGATTCGCCCGATGTCGCCGGTGGTGCGCTGCCGGGTGGCCCGCCGCTGCTGGCGTCCCGGTTGACGCCGCCCGTGCCGCCCGAGCCGGTCCTGCTGCGTCCCCGGCTGCTCGACCGGCTGGAACAGGGCGCGTCCGGGCCGGTGACGCTCGTCTGCGCGCCGGCCGGCTGGGGCAAGACGACGCTGCTGTCGACCTGGGCGCAGGGGGAACGGGACGGGCCGGCGCCGGCCTGGGTCACGGTGGCCGAGGGGGAGACCACCCGGCGGCTCTGGGGCTACCTCGCGGCGGCCCTGCGTACCGCCGCCGCCGACGATCCGGACGACGGGCCGCCACCGATGCCGGACGGGCCGCCCCGGCCCGAGCAGCTCGAAACGCTCGCCGCCGCGCTCGCCACCCGTGAACGACCCGTGCTGCTGGTCCTGGACGACCTGCACCGGGTCACCGACCCGGCCGCCCTGACCGGGCTGGAGTTCCTGCTCCGGCACTCCGACGGCCGCTTGCGGCTGGTGGCCGGCGCGCGAGGCGAACCACCGCTGGCGCTGCACCGCTGGCGGCTGGCCGGCGAGCTGACCGTGATCGGCGCCGACGACCTGGCGTTCACCGCCGACGAGGTGGCCGACCTGCTCGTCGCGCACGGCGTGGCCGTACCCGCCCCGGCCGTGACCCGGCTCGTCGAACGGACCACCGGCTGGCCGGCCGGGCTGCGCTTCGCCGCGCTCGCGCTCGGCGACGGCGCCGACCCGGCGCGCACCGTGGAACGGTTCGCCGGTGACCAGCCGGACGTCGCCGCGTACCTGCGGGACGAGGTGCTCGCCCCGCTGGAACCGGCGACCCGCGACGTCCTGCGCCGGGTGGCGGTGGCCGTCGCGGTCCACGCCGACCTGGCGGCCGCGCTGACCGGGCGGCCCGACGCCGGGCACCTGCTCGCCGAGGCGGCCCGGGAGGGCGGCTTCCTCCACCAGGACGGCGGCAGCCCACCCTGGTACCGGCCGCACCCGCTGCTGGCCGACGTGCTGCGCGACGAGCTGGACCGGCTGCCCGCCGACGAGGTGCGGGAACTGCACCGGCGGGCCGCCGGCTGGTACGGCACCCACGACCGTCCGGCCGAGGCGCTGCGGCATGCGCTTCTCGCCGGTGAGTGGGCCGACGCCACCGAACTGCTCGTCACCCGCTGGCCCGAGCTGGCGCCGGACGAGCCGGCCGCCGTACCCGCTCCGTCCGAGCCGCCGGCCGAGGCGGTCCGCCGGGATCCGGAGCTGGCGCTGGCCGCCGCCGCCGAACGGGCGTACGCCGGGGATCGGGTCGCCGCCGACGCGCAGCTGCGGCGGGCGCTGACCGAGGCCGCCGGCCTGCCCGCGCCCCGCCGTGACCGGTTCGGCCGGCTGGCCGCCGCCGTGGAACTGAGCCTCGCCCGGCTCGGCGGCGACCACGAGGAGGTACGCCGGGCCGCCGACCGCCTGCTGGCCACCATCGCCGCTGACGAGTCCCCGGGCGGCCCGGACGCCGACAGTGCCGTTGCCGGTGATCCCGGCGATCCGCGCGCCGGGACGGCCGAGCGGGACGACGTGCGCGCGGTGGCCGGTGCCGCGCACGGGCTGGCCGCGCTGGCCGAGGGGGAGCTGTCCACGGCCCGGGACCGGTTCGCCGCCGCGCGGGAGGCGGCGCGGCGGGCCGGGCGGCCGCGTACCGAACTGCTCTGCGTCAGCCGCTCGGCGCTGCTGGAGGCGGCCCGGGGCGCGCTGCGGGCCGCCGAGGAACTGGCCCGGGAGGCGCTGGCGATGCCGCCGTGTCAGGGCTGGTCGTCGCGGTCCGACTGCGGCTACGCGTACCTGGCGCTGGCGTTCGTGGACTGGCAGCGGGACCGGCCGGCGGAGGCCACGGCCCACCTGGCGCTCGCCGGGCCGGCCGGTGCGGAGCCGGGCGGCGCGGCGCTCACCGCGCTGTGCCGGGCCGGGCTGCTGGCCGACGGCGGCGACCCGGGCGGCGCGCTGCGCACGCTCGCCGGGGCGCGCGCGGTCGCGCCCGGCGCGGAGCTGGGCGAATGGTTCGCCGCCGACGAGGCCCAGGTACGCGCCGCCGTCGGCGACGTCGACGGTGCCCGGACGCTGCTCGACGCGGCGGGTGACGGGCCGGCGCCGGCGCTGGTGGCCGCGCGGCTGCGGCTGCGCGCCGGTGACGCCCGCGCGGCCGAGCGTGCGCTGCCCGACTGGACCGCGTCCGACGCGGCGGACTGGCCGCTGCCGGTGCGGCTGGGCGCCGGGCTGCTCGACGCGGCGCTCGCCGACGCCTCCGGTGACGCTCGGCGCGCCGGACGGCTGCTGGAGGAGGTGCTGGCGCTCGCCGAGCCGGACGGCTTCCGGCGCGTCTTCACCCGGGCCGACCCGGGGGTACGGGACCTGCTCGCCGCGCGCCTGGACTCGGGCACCGCGTACTGGGCCACGGTGAGCGAGCTGGTCCGGGGCGTGGACGCGCAACCGGCAGCGGCACCGGCCGACGGTCCGGCCCGGTCGCTCGACGAGCCGCTCACCGAGCGGGAACTGACCATCCTGCGCTATCTCCAGAGCATCCTGTCCAACGTGGAGATCGCCGCCGAGCTGTCATTGTCGGTCAACACGGTCAAGACGCACGTGCGCAACATCTACCGCAAGCTCGACGCGACCCGCCGGCGGGACGCCGTCCGGCGGGCGCGCGAGCTGCGGCTGATCTGACAGTCAGCCGTCGTCGGTGGCGGCGTCCACCACTGCCAGCAGTTCGGCCAGGTCGTAGCCGCCGTCGTGCCGGACGTCGTTGACGAACAACGTCGGGGTGCCGTTGACGCCGCTGCGGATGCCGCCGACGAAGTCCTGCCGGACCCGGTCGGCGTACTCCTGCCGGCCGACCTCCGCGGCGATCTCCTCCGGCGACAGGCCGATCTGCTCGACGCCGAGCGACAGGTGCACCTGGTCGAGCTGGTCCTGGTGCTGGTAGAGCCAGTCGTACATCTCCCAGAACCGGCCCCGGGCGGCGGCGGCCTCGGCGGTCTCCGCGGCGGTCTCCGCGTACGGGTGGACGTTGGTGATCGGGAAGTGCCGGTACACCAGACGCACCATGTCGGCCCGCTGGCGCAGCACCTCCGCCAGGTTCGGGTAGGCGGCGCCGCAGAACCGGCACTGGAAGTCGCCGTACTCGACGACGGTGACCGGCGCGTCCACCGGCCCGCGGACATGGTCGCGTTCGGTCACCGGGATCCGCAGCCGCGCGGTGGTGACCTGAAGGGGCGTGGTCATCCGGTACTCACCCGCCGATCCGCGTCCAGCTGTTCCAGTGCGTCGAGGATCCCGTCCACGCCCGGGTTCACCTCGGGCGGGGACAGATGGCTCCAGGCCACCCGGCCGTCCGGGTCGAGGACCACGAGTGCCCGGTCCGACTGCCCGTGCGGCGCGTACGCGCCGTACCGGCGCGACACCTCGCCCTTGGGCTCGAAGTCGGCGAGCAGCGGGAACCGGATACCCCGGCTCTCGGCGAACGCCCGGTGCGAGTCGACGCTGTCCACCGAGATGCCCAGCAGCACCGCGTCGTACCGCTCCAGCTCGGGCAGGGCGGCCTGGTACAGGGTCATCTGCTCGCCGCACACAGGTGACCAGTCCGCCGGGTAGAAGGCCAGCACCACGGGACGGCCCCGGAACTGCCCGGGGCCCACCTCCCGTCCGTCCGGCGCCGCCGGGAGCGTGAACCCGGGCGCGGCCCGCCCGGGTGTGATCAGCCCGTTCGGATCACTCATGCCTCCCACCATGGCCGCGGCCCGGGTGAGGCGGGCTCACCCGGGCGGGGTGGTTCCGTCAGCGCACGGCGAGGTGGTTGCGCACCTCCCGGATGCCCGGGGCGTTCCACACCACCCGCTCGATCTCCTCGCGCTCGCCTGCGGAGTGGACCTGCCCGTCCAGCAGCACCGTGTCGCCGTGCACCCGCACGTCGACCTGCTCGGCCTCGGTGGCGGCGTTGCGGGCCAGCGCATCCACGATCCGCTCGGCCAGGTCACCGCCGTCGGCGCGCACGGCGGGGCGTACCGCGATGCCGTTGCTCACCCCGCACACGCCGGTGAGCCGGGCGACCGAGCGTTCGGCGGCCCGCCGTTGGTACTCCCACTCGACCTCGCCGTGCAGCGTGACCCAGCCGTCGGCCACCGTCACCTGCAACGCCTCGATCGGCACGAACGCGTCCCATTCCAGCGCCCGTACGGCCGCGACCGCGATCTCCGGGTCCTCCCGCCCGGCCGCGGTGTCGATCCGGACGGCGATGTCGTTGGCGACCGCGCGGACGCGGGCGACCCGGTGCGCGGCCCGCTCGGCGGCCCACTTCTTGGCGTAGCTGTCCACCCGTCCGGTGAGCGTCACCACGCCCTCGGTGACGGTCACCCCGATCTCGTCCGGGCCGACCCGCGGCTCCCAGGTCAGCTCGTCGAGCACGGCGGACTGGATGTCCCGGTCGGTACGCGTGATCGTGTCGGTGGCCATCCGGCTCCCCCTCCCGTCGATGGCGGCGCGGGCACGTGGTCCCGCACCCGCGATCCTGCGCGCGCCCCGGGTGAGCGGGCCTCACCCGGGGCGGGTGAGGCAGCACGACGGCCGCCCCCGGGAGTCCCGGGAGCGGCCGTCGTCGTGGCGTACCGGCGGGTCAGCCGTCCAGGCCGGCCGGCGAGTTCGGCCGGTCCACGTCCACGAACTCGATCTCGTCCGCGGCCCGGTCCCGGCTGCCGGCGGCGCGCGCCGCGGTGCCGGCGGCCCAGCCGATCGCCGCGCCCGCCAGCGCCGCCGCGATCAGCAGCGTCCAGGGCAGGGCGGGCCGGCGGCCGGCGAGCGCGTCGAAGGCGAGGGACGCCCGGCGGCGTGCCTCGTCGGCGGCGGAGCCGACCAGGTCGGTGGCGTCGTCGGCCAGGCCGGAGGAGCTGCGGCGGGCGGTCCGGGTGGCGTCGCGCACGCTGTCACCGGCGGAACCGGCGGCGGAGAGCAGGTTCTGCCACGCCTGGTCGGCGACCCGCTCGGCCTTGCCCCGGCGGTCCAGCAGGTTGGATCCGAACATCGTTCTACCTCCTCGGGTGCCGAAGGCCGGCGGCCACTTCGGACTCCGGTGTCCATCCGGCGGGTTCACTGTCTCGGGCAGTGCCCCACCGGGGCGCGTGGCAAACCACGCCGTGGTTCCCGGCCGTGAGCAGCGAACGGGACGAACCACCCGAACGCGCCGGGACCGGTGCCGACGGGACGTGCGTGCGCCCGCTACCCTGGTCGGCGGATCGGCGGGCCCGCCCGGTCGCATGGTTGGCCGCGACCCGCCATACAGGGGAAACTGGAACCCGGAGGTCCGGATTGGGTACGCCCAGGTGTGCCCAGTTCGCGAATTGCTCATCCCGGGGGGTGGCGACCGGGCCGTTGGAGGAATACTCTCGGTCGCGGCCCGCGTACTGATGAGGCGCCCGTCATGGGCGAGTGGAGGTGCTCGCGTGAGCCTGTCGATCGTGAAGTCGGTGCGGCCGGGTGGTGTCGTCCAGATCGCGCCCCGTGGGGAGATCGACGTCGACACCGCGTACGAGGTGCGGGAAGCGATCGCCGAAGTGCTCGCCAAGGGCCGTCCCTCGCGAATCGAGCTGAACATGCGGCTCGTCACGTTCATCGACTCGGTCGGCATCAGCGCCATGGTCGCCGGCTTCCAGACCTGCGAGGTCAGCGGCGTCAAGCTCGTGGTCACCGAGCCGAGCCGGTTCGTGCACCGGCAGCTCTGGGTGACCGGCCTGCTCGGCCTGTTCGGCGCGCCCGAGCCGTGGTTCGCCGACGACACCCCCGAGGTGCTGCCCGGCGCCTGAGCGCGCCGTTCACACCCCCTGCAGCCAGGGGACTTTCTACCCGTTGCCAGTCCGGCGTCGGTACGGGACGATCGTCGCGACGCACGACGGCGAGGGGGCCCGCTTGCAGAGCAGCGACAGCTTCAGCTACACCGTGCAGGCCCGGTGCACCCGGGCCGAAGCGGTGGCGCTACTGGGTGACCTGAGTCGCCAGGGCGAGCTGCATCCGCTGATCGTCCGGGTCCGGAAGCTGCCGGCCCGGCCGGGCGCGCTGGCCAGCTACGCGATCACCGACCGGCTGCAACTCGGCCCGCTGCACTTCCCGGTCACGTACCAGGCGGACGTGCTGATCGCCGGCGAGGACGAGGTCGTCACAGTGGCGCGTCAGCAGCCCGCGACGACGGTCCGCAACCACACCCGGCTGCGCGACGAGCCGGACGGCACGGTACGCATCGACGTGGAGATCACGCTCACCGCTCCGGCGCCACTGTTCGGGTACGCGTTCCGCCAGGCCCGGGCGGCTCACCTGGGCCTGGCGGCTCGTCTCGGAGCGACCCTGGAGGGCCGGCCGGCCTGATCCGGCCGGCCCTCTCGGGGCGCGCTCAGTACACCGACAGGTGCACGTGGTTGGTGTGGTCGCTGGACGGGTCGCCGTTGCCGCCGCTGTACGACTTCCACCCGCTGCTGGGCAGCCAGATCTGCTTGAACCAGATCACGTAGAGCACGGCGAGCGGGTCGGCGTTGCGCACGAAGTACGCGGCCAGGTTGTTGCCGTACGTCCGGTCACCGCCGGTGGCCACGCCGCCGAAGCCGTTCTTCTGCGCGGCGAAGTCGCAGGCCCGCCCCTTCGGGTGCTCACCCGAGCCGCTGGGCCGGTGGCACGAGACGTACCGGGTGAAGCCCGCCGCCTTGGCCTGTTGCAGCGCGTGCAGCGTGCGCGGGGTGATGCAGCCGTTCGCCGGGGTCGGGTCGTTGACGCTGCACGACTCCGACGGCCAGGAGCCGTCCGAGTTGCGCGGTGCCGGCTTCGCGTTCTTGCTGGAGGTGCCCTGGACGCTGCCACCGCCGCTGCTGCTGCGCGAGGCCCGGTCGTTCGCCACCTCCAGGGCGCGCTCGGCCTGCTCCTTGCGCTTGGCCATCACCGTCACCTGCTTGCGCTGCTCGCGGATCTCTCCGTCGAGCTGGGCGCGGGTGCGGGTGGCCTCGTCCCGGGTGGTGATCAGGTCGCGCAGCGTACGGTCCTCGTGCGCGGCGACCTGCTCCAGCGCGGCGGCCCGGTCCATGAAGCCCTCCGGGCTGCTGCTGCCGAGCAGCGCCCCGGCGGTCCCCAGACGGCCGTTGCGGTACGCCACGGCGGCGATCTCGCCGACCTTGGCGTCGCGTACGGCCAGCTCGGCGCCGACCGTCTTGAGTTGTTCGTTCAGCTGCTTCTGGCGGCTCACCGACCGGTTCAGCGCGGCTTTCGCCTCCAGCCAGCCCTTGCTGGCCGCGTCGAGCTGGGCACGCAGTTCGGGCGTGCCACCCTCGTCGTCGCCGGGCGCTGCGGCGAGCAGGCCGGTCGCCGGCGCCGCCGAGGCGGGGGAGACCGGAACGGTCGCGACGCCGAGGGTCAGCGTCGCGACGAGCAGGGCCGCCAACCGGGCGGCCGTCCGTCGTACAGGTGCCACTGGGGGCATTCACACGTCCTTCCGTCAACGCCGACCGGGTTAGCTGACGGGTTCGGGACGGAAGATCCCTACCGCTGACGCGGATGCACCCCACGTACGTGGTTCCCCGGCTCGTCCCTGCGGACGATTAGGCGACGGCCGCCCCACCGGGGCCGGGTGGCGCCCGCGGGTGCGGCCGCGACCGAGACTACCGGCGCTGCCCGGGCACGGCTCCGTGGAGCAGTGCCACTAGGCGGGGCAAAACCGGCATAAGACTACATTAGCCACAGCGATTTAAGTGTGTCCTAATCACCACTCGGTCTGTCCGCACACTCCGGCCGACGCTCCGGGTTCGACCTGCAACGTGGCGTGATCGATGGAGAAGTCCTCGTGCAGGGCGGCCCGCGCGGCGGCCAGCACCACGCCCGGGTCCACGCCCGGGTCGGTGGTCAGGTGCGCCGAGGCCACCTCCATGCCCGAGGTGAGCGTCCAGACGTGCAGGTCGTGCACCTCGGCCACGCCGGGTACGGCGGCCAGCCGGTCGTGCACGGCGGTGACCTGGAGGTGCTCCGGCGCGGCCTGCACCAGGATGCGCAGCGCGGCCCGGCCGAGCCGCCAGGTGCGCGGCAGGATGAACAGGCCGATCCCGACGGCGACCAGCGGGTCCGCCCACCACCAGTCGGTCGCCGCGATGACCAGCGCGGCGGCGATCACGCCGAGTGAGCCGAGCAGGTCGCCGAGCACCTCCAGGTACGCCCCGCGCAGGTTGATGCTCTCCTTCGACCCGGCGCGCAGCAGCGCGAACGCGACGATGTTGGCGAGCAGGCCGAGCACCGCCACCACGAGCATCGGGCCGGCCAGCACCTCCGGCGGCTCGCCGAACCGGCGTACCGCCTCGACCAGGACGTAGACGGCGACGGCGCCGAGCAGCACGGCGTTGGCGAGGGCGGCGAGCACCTCCAGCCGGTAGAGCCCGAACGTGCGCTGCGGGTCGGTGCCGGCGCGGCGGGTCGCGGTGATCGCCGCGAGGGCCATGCCGATGCCGAGGACGTCGGTGAACATGTGCCCGGCGTCGGAGAGCAGCGCCAGCGAGCCGGTCGTGAAGGCGGCCACCGCCTCGACCACCATCAGGGCGGCGAGCAGCGCGAAGGCGGCCCAGAGGCGGCCCCGGTGGCGGTGCGCCGCGTTGGTCACCGCGCCGCTGTGGTCATGACCTGCACCCACGCCAACACCCTTCCTGCCCCGTACCGGCCAGGCCCAATGTATGTTCACATCGCTATGTATGCAACTGAACGATGGGTGACAGCCGGGTCACGGTCGGGTGTCCGTCAGGAGGGGTCGAGCGTGGTGAGACGCTGGGTGGCCCGGGACAGCGCCACGTAGAGCGTGCGCACGCCCGAACCGGGGTCGGCCCGGATCTCGCTCGGCGCCACCAGCACCACGCCGTCGTACTCCATGCCCTTGGCCTGGAGGCTGGTCACCACCTGGAGCCGGCCCGCGCCGAGCCCGCCCAGCCAGCCGGCCACCTCGTCCCGGCGCGGCACCGGCGTGATCACGCCGACGGTGCCCTCCACCTGCGCGAGCAGCGCCTCGGCCGCCTCGACGGTGGCCGCCGGCAGGTCGGCGGCGGGCACCGTGCGCTCGACCGGCGGCACGCCCGTGGACCGCACCGCGTCGGGCAGCGGCAGATCCGGGTAGAGCCGGCGGATCTCCGCCGCCGCCACCGCGAAGATCTCCGCCGAGTTGCGGTAGTTGGTGGTCAGCTCGTAGCGGTGCCGCTTGCGCCGGCCCAGCGCCTGGTCCCGGGCCCGGTCCAGCTCCTGCGGGTCGCCGGTCCAGGCGGTCTGCGCCGGGTCACCGACCACCGTCCAGGACGCCAGCCGCCCGCGCCGGCCGACCATCCGCCACTGCATCGGCGAGACGTCCTGCGACTCGTCCACCACCACGTGCGCGTAGTCGCGGTAGTCGTCCGGACGCTCCCGCGCCGCCGCGCGGGCGGCGCGCTGCCGATCGGCGTACGTGCTCAGCTCGCGCACGCCACCGGCGAGCTGGTACGGGTCGCGCTTGGGGCGGGCCCGCCGCACCGGCTTGCCGAGCAGCGCGTCCAGCTCGTCCAGCAGCGCGATGTCGGCCACCGTCAGCCCTTCGGTCGCGAGGCTCCGGTACGCGTCGCCGAGCAGCCGGATCTCCGCCGAGGAGAGGATCCCACCGGCGTAGCGGCGCAGCCGGTCCGGGCGGGCCAGCCAGTCCAGCACGTGCCTCGGGTGCAGCCGGGGCCACCAGGCCTTGAGGAACTCGCGGAACTCCGGCCGCTCGATGATCTCGTCCTCGAACGCGGGCTGCTCCGGCAGGCGGCCCACCCGCAGCGTGCGGGCCTGCGCGTAGAGCGCGGCGAGCACCGCGTCGAACGCCGCCCGGCGTACCTCGTTGCGGCGCGCCCCACGGGCCAGCGTCCGGTTCCGGATCGCGTCCAGCGCGGGGCGTTCCAGGCGCAGCAGCTCGCCCCGGTAGAGCAGGCGCAGCTCGGCGGGGGAGTCCGGCACCGCGTCGCGTACCGCGCGTTCCAGCACCCGGCGCATCCGCAGCGAACCCTTCACCGCCGCCACGTCCGGCGGGTCGGTCCGGGACGCGGACAGGCCGGGGAACAGCGAGCCCAGCGAGTGCAGCGTGGCGGTCTCCTCGCCCAGCGACGGCAGCACCGAGGCGATGTACTCGACGAACACGCCGGACGGGCCGACCACCAGGATGCCGCCGCCGGCGTACCGGGCCCGGTCGGAGTAGAGCAGGTACGCGGCCCGGTGCAGCGCCACCGCCGTCTTCCCGGTACCGGGGCCGCCGGAGACGATCGTGACGCCGTTGCCGGGGGAACGGATCGCCTCGTCCTGCTCGCGCTGGATGGTGGCGACGATGTCGCGCATGCCCCGGCCGGTGGCCCGGGACAGCGTGGCAAGCAGCGCCCCGTCACCGACCACCGCCATGTCCGGCGGCGCGGCCTCCGGGTCCAGCAGGTCGTCCTCGATCCGGGTGACCTTCTCGGACGCGGACTGGATCGTGCGCCGGCGCACCACACCGCGCGGCTCGGCGGGCGTGGCCTGGTAGAACGCGGCGGCGGCGGGTGCCCGCCAGTCCACCACCAGCGTCTCCGCGTCCACGCCCCGCACGCCGAGACGGCCGACGTGCAGCACCTGCCCGGTACGCAGGTCCAGCCGGCCGAACACCAGCCCCTCGTGCTCGGCGTCCAGCACGTGCCGGCGCTGGGCGGCGTGGAAGACCATCGCGTCCCGCTCGACCAGCGCACCGAAGTTGCCGACCCGGGCCAGCCGGTAGCCCTCCCGCTCGGCGTCGGCCGCCGACCGGCGCAGTTCGGCCAGCCGGGCGTACACCCGGTCGAGGTGGCGCTGCTCGGCGGCGATCTCCCGGTCCAGCGTGGTCTGGTCGGTCAACGCGGATGCTCCTGTGTTCGGAGGGCACGACGGGCTGAATGAGGGTACGGGCCGCCGGCAACCGCCACGCCGGGGCATGCCGCGCACGTGGCGTACGTCAGTGCCGCTCGCGAGCGGGAGACGCTCAGAGGCGGGTCGCCGGCCGGCCGGCCAGCACCCGGTCCAGCACGCCGGCGAGGGCGGCGTTCACCTCGTCGGGGCGCTCCATCATGAGCATGTGCCCGGCACCCGGGCAGACGGTCAGCTCCGTGGTGGGCAGCGCCGCCGCGATCGACTCGGCGCAGGGCGGCGGGGTGAGCCGGTCCCGGTCCCCGACCAGCGCGGCGGCCGGCAGCCCGCCGAGCGCGGCGAGCGTCTCCAGCCGGTGCTGGGCGCCGATCGAGGCGCGGAAACCGCCGATCGAGCGCAGCGTGGCCCGGGCCACCGCTGAGGTGACAAGCCGGATGTCGGCCGGGTCGCAGCGGTCGCCGAACAGCATCCAGCGGATGCTCGGGCGCAGCGCGCGCAGCAGCGCGTGCGGGGGCCGCCAGCCGCCGCAGCGGGCCAGCACCCCGGCGCCTGTGGTCTCGGCCAGGCGGATCAGCCGGGTGATCCGGGGGGAGAGGCCGTACGCGGTGTGCGTGTGCCCCTCGGCGGTGGTGGAGACGAAGACCAGCCCGGCGGTACGCGCGGCGAACCGGCCGGGGTGCCGGTGGGCGTACTCCATCACCGTCATCCCGCCCATCGAGTGCCCGACCAGGACGATCGGACCGGACGGGACGATCTCGTCGATCACCGCCGCCAGGTCGTCACCGAGCTGCGCGAGGGTGGCGTCGCGCAGCGCCAGGCAGCTCGACCGGCCGTGGCCGCGCGCGTCGTACGTGACCAGGCGGACCCGGCCGCCGAAGCGTTCCCGCAGCTCGGCGACCTGACGGTGCCAGCTGCGCCCGTCCAGCGTCCAGCCGTGCAGCAGGACGGCGGTCACCTCGGCGTCGACCGGCCCGGTGACGCTGACGTGCAGGCGTACGTCGTCGGGGAGCCGCAGTTCCAGGTCCGGCATCGTCCACCTCCCGGGCCCGCCGATGTGTGTCCACCGGATGACCCGGCGGTGACACCGGCGTTACCCGCCATGAGACCACGGCAACCGGCCCGGAGAGAAGATTCCCGTCCGGCCCCACGAGGTCGGATCGGTGACCAGGCTGGGAGGCATGCCGTCCACCAGCCCGCGCGCCGCGCTGGCCGAGCTGCTCTCCGGCAACCGCCGTTTCGTCAGCGGGCAGCCGGTGCACGGGCACGACGTCACCGCCGCCGCGGCGGTGGCCTCCGGCGACCAGCAGCCGTACGCGGTGGTGCTGGGCTGTATCGACTCCCGGGTGCCGTTGGAGGCGATCTTCGACCAGACATTCGGTTCGATCTGCGTGATCCGTACCGGCGGGCACGTGCTGGACCGGGCCGTCCGGGGCTCGATCGAGTACGTGGTGGAGCAACTGGGCGTACGCCTGGTGATGGTGCTGGGCCACGAGCGCTGCGGCGCGGTCGGCTCGACCGTCGAGGCGCTGCGCACCGGACGCCGGCCCGGCGGGGACCTGGCGTACGTGGTGGACCGGATCGCCCCGGCGGTCACCGACGTCGGGGTGGACGACCCGGACGCGCATCCGCTGGCGATCCGCCGCCACGTCCGGCGCACGGTGGCGGCGTTGCGCCGCGACGACCGGCTGGCCGGGCCGGTGGACGCAGGTGAGCTGGCAGTGGAGGGCGCGCTCTACGACCTGGCCACGGGCGAGGTGACGCTGTTGCCGCAGGAGCAGACGCGAAACCGCCCGCCGGGGTGATCCCGGCGGGCGGTCGCGGTGGTGCGGGTGAGAGCGCTCAGCCCTCGAAGACGCCGGCCTCGACGAGGCGCTTCTCGGTGGCGTCCCAGCCGTGGTCCGGGTAGGACGCGGCCAGGCCGTTGATCTCGGCGCGGATCTTGGCGGCGTGGCCGGCGGCGGCCAGCACGCGGATCTCCTCGACGAAGGCGTCGGAGTCGGTGCGCAGGTGCGCGGTCTTGCCGTTGGTCAGGTTGCGCACGTAGGCGTGCTTGCCGCCGTTGAGCGGGATCAGGTACTTGAACTCGCCCAGCACGCTGAGGGCGCCACCCTGGCCAGCCTGGCCGGCCCGGACGGACGCGCGCGCGGTCTTAGAGGTGTTGCTCGCCACGGAGGTACTCCTTGCAGACGTACGGTGGGGACGGAAGCCGTCCGGGGGCTGTATGCGGATGACGCCCGGGTGGGCGCCGGCCCGCGAAGATGTACGGCGGCACAGAACCGCCCAGAGAACTGTACACGACCACGACACCTGGCTGGTCGTCGCGGCGTCAGAGGGCACAACCAGCTCCACCACCCGGGTATTTCCCGCTCCGGGGCCCGGCGAATTTTCCGATTCGCTGGCGCACCACCAGTCACACGGGTCATCATGTGTGCCAGGTACCACTCGGTAGGACGAGGTCGTAGGGGAAGACGCACCTCGGCTCATCGGGAGGTCACCGTGCCAACGCGTGGCGTCGTATACGTCCACTCGACCCCGCTCGCCGTGTGCTCGCACGTCGAGTGGGCGATCGCGCGCGTCCTCGCCGCGCCGGTCAACCTGCACTGGACGGCGCAGCCCGCCGATCCGGGCGCCCGTCGCGCCGAGTGCGGCTGGACCGGCAGCCCGGGGACCGGCGCGGAGCTGGCCGCTGCCCTCCGGCAGTGGCCCATGATCCGTTTCGAGGTCACCGAGGAACCCAGTCCCGGCGTCGACGGCGAGCGCTTCATGTACGTACCGGGCCGCGGCCTGTTCCGCGCCGCTGTCGGCGCAGCCGGCGACATCCAGCTCGGCGAGGACCGGCTCCGCAGCCTGATGGCCGCCGCACGCAGCCCGGAGGCGCTGGCCCACGCCCTGGACAAGGCGCTCGGCACCGCCTGGGACGCCGAACTGGAGCCCTACCGGTACGCCGGGGACGGTGCGCCGGGGACGCTGCTCACCCGGGTCGGGTGACGGCGGCCGAGTTGCCCCGATACGGTGGGCCGCGTGTCGATTTCCCCGCGGCGCTCCGCCGTCGCGCTCGCCGCACTGACCGCGCTGCTCGTCTCCGGGTGCTCGGACGGGCCGGACCGGCCCCGACCTGCCCCGACGAGCCCGGCGCCGTCGTCCGCAGCGCCCGCGCCGAGTGACCCGCCGGCCGCCGATCCGGCCGCCCGCGCGGCCGCGCTCGTCGGCACGCTGAGCGACGAGGACCTGGTCGGGCAGGTGCTGATGCCGTACGCGTACGGCAGCTCGGCCACCGACGTGTCGGCCGGGTCGGCGGCCGGGAACCGGGCGCTGGCAGGGGTCGACACCCCCGCCGAGATGGTGGCGAAGTACCGGCTCGGCGGGCTGATCCTGGTCGGCTTCAGCGCCGACGACCCGACCTCGGGCAACCAGGCCACCACGAACGTGGACAACCCCAAGCAGGTCCGTGCGCTCACCGACGGACTGCGCGCCGCCGCCGGCAAGCTGCCCGCGGGTGCCGCGCCCTTCCTGATCGGCACCGACCAGGAGTACGGCGTGGTCACCCGGATCACCGACGGGGTGACGCTGCTGCCCAGCCCGCTCGCCGCCGGCGCCGCCGGGAACCCGGCGCTGACCGAGGCCGCCTGGCGGGCCGCCGGGGCAGAGCTGGCCGCCATGGGCGTCAACCTCGACTTCGCGCCGGTCGCCGACGTGCTGGCGACCCGCAGCGCGGTGATCGGCTCCCGGTCCTTCGGCGCCGACCCGGCGACCGCGTCCCCCCAGGTGGCGGGCGCGGTACGCGGCCTGCAGGCCGAGGGCGTCGGTGCCGCGGTCAAGCACTTCCCCGGGCACGGCCTGAGCGCCGAGGACTCGCACACCGAACTGCCGGTGATCAAGCAGTCCCGCGCCGAGCTGGACCGCCTCGCGTTCCCGCCGTTCCGGGCCGGCATCGGCGCCGGGGCCATGGCGGTGATGTCGGCCCACCTGGACGTCAAGGCAGTCGACCCGGGCACCCCTGCCACGTTCTCCCGCAAGCTGCTCACCGACGTGCTGCGCGGCCAGCTCGGCTTCCAGGGCGTGGTGATCACCGACGGGATGAACATGGCCCCGGCGAAGAAGTGGTCGCCGGGCGAGGCCGCGGTGCGCGCGCTCAACGCCGGCAACGACCTCATCCTGATGACCCCGAACGTCACCCAGGCGTACGACGGGCTGCGCGCCGCGCTCAAGGACGGCTCGCTGCCCCGCGCCCGCCTGGTCGAGGCGGTCACCCGGGTGCTGACCATGAAGTTCCGGCTGGCCGGGCGGGACGCGCCCGCGCTGTCCACGCTCGACGGCGCAGCCCACCGCAAGGCCGCCGACGACCTGGCCACCGCCGCCGTGACTGTGCTGCGCGGCAAGTGCGGCGGGGCGGTGACCGGCCCGGTGAGCGTGACCTCCTCCGGCGGCCGGGAGCGCACCCGCAAGCTGCTGACCGAGGCGCTCACCGCGGCCGGGGTCAAGGTGGTGCCCTCCGGCGGCACGGTGGTGCACCTGGTCGGTTACGGCGACGGCGCGAAGGACCTGAGCGCCGGCGCCGCCGTGACGGTGGCGATGGACACGCCGTACGTGCTGTCCGGGGCGAAGTCCCCGACGCTGATGGCGACCTACTCCTCCACCCGGGCCTCGATGACCGGGCTCGCCGCGGTGCTCGCCGGCAAGGCCCGCCCGGCCGGCCGCTCCCCGGTGCCGGTCTCCGGCCTGCCGGCCACCACCTGCCGCACCTGACCCGGCCGCCCGCCCGGATCGCGCCGAAACCCGGATGCGTCCGGGCGGCCCCGGCTGGCAGGGTGGCGCCCATGGGAGAGGCAGCACAGGGTTTCCGCTACGTCGAGCGAGCCGACGGCACGGTGGTCATCACGCATCACGGCCGGGTCGCCGGCACGCTGCGCGGCGGCCGGGCCGCGCAGTTCCTGGCCGAGGTCGGCGACGACCCGCAGCTGGCCATGGCCCGGTGGACCGGCAACTACCGGCGCGGCAACGAGCGGACCGCCCGGCAGCACCCCCGCAACCGCGGCTGAGGTGTAAGGAAGGGCCCCCTCTTAACGCCTGCGGTAGAGGAAGGGCCCCTTCTTAACAGTTACTGTTAAGAAGGGGCCCTTCCTTACCTCAGGGCGGAACCTCAGGGGCGGGTGAAGACCAGCGCCACGTTGTGCCCGCCGAAGCCGAACGCGTTGTTCAGCGCCGCCGGGATCTCCATGTGACGTGCCTTGTGCGCCGCGACGTCCAGGGTCAGGCCCTCGTCCGGGTCGTCCAGGTTGATCGTCGGCGGGATCACGCCGTCCCGGATGGCCAGGATGGTGGCGATCGACTCCAGCGCGCCGGCCGCACCGAGCAGGTGCCCGGTCATCGACTTCGTGGCGGTGAGCACCGGGTGGTCGCCGACCGCCTGACGCAGCGCGCCGATCTCCAGCATGTCCCCGACCGGGGTGGAGGTGGCGTGCGCGTTGACGTGCACGATGTCGGTACGGGCCACGTCCGCGTCGGCGACCGCCCGGGCGATGGCCCGGATGGCGCCCTCACCCTCGGCGTGCGGCTGCACGATGTCGTACGCGTCCGAGGTGATCCCCGCGCCGGCCAGGCGCGCGTACACCCGGGCGCCCCGGGCGGCGGCGTGGTCGGCGCGCTCCAGGATCACCACGCCCGCGCCCTCACCGAGCACGAAGCCGTCGCGACCCGAGTCCCACGGCCGGGAGGCCCGCTCCGGCTCGTCGTTGCGGGTCGACATGGCCCGCATCGAGCTGAAGCCGGCGATCGGCAGCGGGTGGATGACCGCCTCGGTGCCGCCGGCCACCACCACGTCGGCCCGGCCGGCGCGGATGATGTCCAGCCCCAGCGCGATCGCCTCCGCGCCGGTCGCGCAGGCGCTGGCCACGGTGTGCACCCCGGCCTTGGCGCCCAGCTCCAGACCGACCCAGGCGGCCGGGCCGTTCGGCATCAGCATCGGGATGGTGTGCGGGGAGACCCGCCGCGGTCCGGACGCCTCCAGGATGTCGTCCTGGGCGAGCAGGGTGGTGGCGCCGCCGATGCCCGAGCCGACGCTCACCGCCAGGCGCTCCGGGTCCGGCCCGGCCTCGTCCAGACCGGCGTCTGCCCACGCCTGCTTGGCGGCGATGATGGCGATCGCCTCCGAGCGGTCCAGCCGGCGCAGCTTCACCCGGTCCAGCACCTCGGACGGGTCGACCGCCAGTTCGGCGGCGATCCGGACGGGCAGTTGCGCGGCCCACTCCTGGGTGAGCGCACCCACCCCGGAGCGGCCGGCGAGCATGGCGTCCCAGGTCGACGCGACGTCCCCGCCGAGCGGGGTCGTCGCGCCGAGCCCGGTGACGACGACGTCGGGACGACTCATGATCAGGACTGCGCCTCGATGTAGCTGACCGCGTCCCCGACGGTCTTGAGGTTCTGCACCTCGTTGTCCGGGATCTTGACGCCGAACTTCTCCTCGGCCGCCACCACGACCTCGACCATGGAGAGCGAGTCGACGTCGAGGTCGTCGGTGAAGGACTTCCCCTCGGCCACGTCGTCCGGGTTCACCCCGGCAACCTCTTCGAGGATCTCGGCGAGGCCGGCGGTGATCTCGTCACGGGTCATTGCGGTTGGTTCCTCTCATCGGGGGTTACCGGTGACCGGCGTCGCCGGTCACACACCTCGGCGCGTTCGCGCCCGAGGGGGTCTCAGGGGCAGCGCACGACCTGACCGGCGTAGGTCAGGCCGCCGCCGAAACCGAACAGCAGCACCGGGGCGCCCGAGGGCACCTCCCGCCGCTCGACCAGCTTCGACAGGGCCAGCGGGATGCTCGCCGCCGACGTGTTGCCGGACTCGACGATGTCCTTGGCGATGATCGCGTCCGGGATGTTCAGCCGCTTGGCGATGCCGTCGATGATCCGGGCGTTGGCCTGGTGCGGCACGAACGCGGCCAGCTCCGACGGGTCCACCCCGGCGCGCTCGCACGCCTGGAGCGCGAGCGGGGCCAGCGCGGTGGTGGCCCACCGGAACACCGACTGCCCCTCCTGGGTGATGTACGGCTGCCAGCCCTCGATCCGGACCGCGTCGCTCTTCTCCGGCGCGGAGCCCCAGACCACCGGCCCGATCCCGGCCGGCTCGTCGTCGGCGGTCGCGCTGACCACCGCCGCCCCGGCGCCGTCGGCGAAGATGATGCAGGTCGAGCGGTCGGTCCAGTCGGTGAAGTCGGAGAGCTTCTCCGCGCCGATGACGATCGCGTTGCGCGCCGCGCCGGCCCGGATCGCGTGGTCCACGGTGCCCAGCGCGTACGCGAAACCGGAGCAGGCGGTGTTGAGGTCGTACGCCCCGGGCGCGTTGATGCCCAGCTTGGCCGCGACCCGGCAGGCCACGTTGGGGCTGCGGTCCACGGACGTGCAGGTCGCCACCACGACCAGGTCGATGTCGGCGGCGGTCAGCCCGGCGTTGGCGAGCGCCTTGCCGGCGGCGGCGGTGGCCATGTCGGCCACCGTCTCGTCGCCCGCGATCCGCCGGGTGACGATGCCGACCCGGTCCCGGATCCACTCGTCGTTGGTGTCGACCATCTGGGCGATCTCGTCGTTCGTGACGACGCGGGAGGGCTGGTAGTGCCCCATCGCGACGATCCGGCTGCCGGCCATTTAGTGCGTTCCTCCGATACGGACGAGGGGCTGGCCCGGTGCGACCGGGTCGTCGTGGTGTGCGAGCCACTCGACGAGCGGCCCGTTGTCGTGCGCGGTCACCTCGACCGGCCCCCGGCCCGTGGTGACGTGGCCGAGGACCTGTCCGGCGCGTACCCCGGCACCCTCGGCCGGTCCGGCCGACAGGTCGAGGCGGCCGGCGGCGGGGGAGACGACCACCCGGAACGACGGCGCGCCCGGCCGGGCGGCGGGACCGGCGTGCCGGGCGATCAGGCGGCGCGCGGCGGGCAGGTCGGCCGGCGTGTTCAGGGTGACGATCTCGGGCGCGCCCTCGCCCTTGAGCTCCCGCTTGACCAGCCCGGCCAGGGTGCCGGCCGGCGGCAGCTCGATCACGCCGGTGACGCCGAGGTCGGCCAGCGTACGCGTGCACAGGTCCCAGCGGACCGGAGCGGTCACCTGCCGGACCAGCCGGCGTACCGTCTCGGGGCCGTGCCCGACCGGTGCGCCGTCGAGGTTGGACAGCAGGATCCGGGCCGGGGCGGAGGCCGGGACACCGGCGGCGACCGCGGCGAGCGCGGTCTCGGCCGGCGCCATGTACGGCGTGTGGAACGCGCCCGCCACCTGGAGCCGGATGACCCGGGTGCGGGTCGGCCGCTCGGCTGCGAGCCTGTCCAGCGCGTCGACAGCGCCGGCGGCCACGATCTGACCGGCGCCGTTGCGGTTGGCCGGGTGCAGCCCGTGCGCCGTCAGCGCGGCGAGCACCTCGTCCGGGTCGCCGCCGAGCACGGCGGCCATCCCGGTCGGCTCCAGCGCGCAGGCGGCGGCCATCTCCCGCCCGCGTACGCCGGCGAGCGTCACGGCGGCCTCGGCCGGCAGCACCCCGGCCAGCGCGGCGGCACCCAGCTCGCCGACGCTGTGCCCGGCGACCAGCCCGACGTCGTGCATCGGCAGGTGCTCGGCGGCGAGCAGCGCGGCGGCGACCAGCAGCGGCTGGGTACGGGCGGTGTCCTTGATCTCGTCCGCGTCCGCCCGGGTGCCCAGGTGGATCAGGTCCACCCCGGCCAGCGCCGACCACCAGCGCAGACGCGCCTCGGCGCCGGGGAGGTCGAGCCACGGCGCGAGGAAGCCGGGCTTCTGCGAACCCTGTCCGGGAGAGAGTACGGCGAGCACGTGTACGACTCTGACGGATACCGGCGTGCCGCGCTGTAACGTACGGCACCAAACCGCACTAGAACCTTTAGAGGAATCCTACAAAGATTGTCGGCGATCATCGCCGGTCGGAGACCGTCGGCACCACCGGGTCGAGGCGTCCCACTGTCAGCGCGACCTGCAACGCGAACGCGTCGCGCGGGGCCAGCGGCGAGAATCCGGTCACCTCGGCGATCCGCTTCAGCCGGTAGCGCACGGTGTTCGGGTGCACGAACAGCGCCCGGGCCGCGCTCTCCAGCGTGCCGCCGGCGGCGAAGAACGCGTCGAGCGTCTCCAGCAGCTCGCCGCCGGAGCGGGCCAGTGCCGCGTACACGTCGTGGCGCAACCGGCGGCGGGCCTCGGTGTCACCGGCCAGCGCGCGTTCCGGAAGCAGCTCGTCGGCGGCGACCGGGCACGGCGCGGTCGGCCAGGCCGGCGCGGCCCGGAACCCGGCCAGCGCGGCCCGCGCCGACTCGGTGGCCTCGTCCAGGCTGGGCACCGCCGGCCCGACCACCACCGGCCCCTCACCGAAGGCGGTACGCAGCTTCTCCGTGGCCGCCACCGGATCGGCAGCCCCGCCCAGCACGATGACCAGGCGGTCGCCGTGCACGCCGCCGATCACCTCGACGCCGATCCGCCGGGCCTGCCGGTAGACGGTGTGCAGCACGGCTGCCACCTCGCCGCCGGGGGAGCGGCCCACCGCCACCGCCACCGGCGGCGCGTCCGTCCAGCCCAGCGCGGCGGCGCGGCTGGCCAGCACGTCCGGGGAGTCGCCGCGCAGCAGCGCGTCGACCAGAAGCGCCTGCAACCGGGCGTCCCAGGACCCGCGGCTCTCGGCGGCCCGGGCGTAGACCCGCGCGGCGGCGAACGCGATCTCCCGGGAGAAGCGCAGCACCGCCTCCCGCAGCGACTGCTCCTCGCCCGGTACGGCCAGCTCCGACACCTGCTCCTCGACCACGTCGATGGTCACCTTGATCAGCGCCACGGTCTGCTGGAGGCTGATCGAGCGGGCCAGCGCCTGCGGTGCGGCGGCGAAGACCTCGTCCGACACCTCCTGGGTGCGGTCGGTCGCGCCGCCGCCCTGGCGCAGCCACAGCACCAGCGAGCGCACGCCGGCCTGGGCGACGAGCATGACCCAGGAGCGCTGGTCGGCGGGCAGCTCACGGAACCACGGCAGCGTCTCGTCCATCCGCGCCACGCTGGCGGTGGCCAGGCCGCCCGCCGCCCGCTCGATGCGACGCAGCGTCGCCGACGTCTCCGTTCCGCCCGGTTCGCTCACCGCACCAGCCTGACACGGCGTGACCAGCGGATCCACTTCGAGGTGACGCCCTCGCCGCGGCGTGACGATCTCCACCGGTACGCGCTGACGATCTCGTCCGGCCGGGCCAGTACGGTGTCAGGGCACGCCGGGCCAGACTCCGGCCGGGCGGGCGAGGGCGACGCGTGAGGGGGGCCGGGGATGGCGCAGGGGGAGGCCGAGCACGGTTGCGCCCAGGGTGAGGCCTGCCGGCGGGGGCACGACCAGCCGGCGACTGCCACGCACCCGCGCCGGCCGTGCCTGAACCACCAGGGGGAGCAGCCGGCCGGCCGGGTGCCGGAGCGTGCCGAGGACGAGCCGGGCGTGCCCCGGCAGCGGGCGGCGGAACCGGCGCACCTGGCCGACGACGAGCCGGCCGACCGGAGCTGCCGCAGCGACCTGTCGGGCTGGGCGGGAGCCCACCGTCACGGCGCGGTACGCCCGCGCAACCGCACCACACGCCGGGAGCGCCCGCCGCGCCGCTGGTGCTGACGCACCGCCTGCCGGGCTGACCGGGTGCGGCCGGGCTCAGCGGGTGCGGCCGGGCTCAGCGGGTGCGGCGGCGGACCAGCAGCGCGATGCCGGCCAGCCCGGCGGTGATGACGAGCACGATGCCCACGTTGAGTAGCAGCAGCCGCTGGAGCTCGCCGAGCGCGGTGTCGATGTTCTGCACCGGGTCGAGCGCCTCCTCCGGAAGCACCCGCTCGCCGCCGCCGACGCCTCCGGCGAGCGTGTCGAACTGCGCCGGCATCGGCACGCCGACCGAGCGCAGCGTCTCGGGCATGTTGAGCCGCCCGAAGAACCAGCCGGCCCGGGTGCTGCTCAGGTCCGGCTGCTTGCCCGGCCGGTAGATCCGGGGGCCGCCCTTGGCCAGCGGGAACAGGTCGTAGGTGCGCTGCGGGCCGGCGGCGGCGAGCACCACCACCGTGTACTTCGGACCGAGATCCTTCGCGGCCGGGCCGCGCAGCTGGCCGGTCGTGCCCAGCCACTTGACCTGGTCGATCACCAGGTTGACCTCGTTCGGGCTGGTGTCGGCGCGCAGTTTCAGCGGCGCGTCGAGCCGCTCGCCGCTGATGTCGACACCGGTCGGGGCCGGCTTCGGCTTGGGCGCCGCCTGGGCCGCCGCGGTGCCGGTCAGGGCCAGCGTGCACGCCAGGGCCGCCACGCTCCCGGTCACGGCGACCAGCAGCCGTTTCACCCTTCGGATCATCGCCGCCTCCTCGCCCCGTTCGATGGCTGGCTTCCGCTGCAGGTCACACTGGACCGGTGTCCACCACAAAGACTCCGCAGAACGGCGCTCGGTTGCAGCTGGTGGAAGAGTATTTGGAACTATCTGCGAGCTGAGACCGACCAATGAGCGGTCGATGATCATCGGCCGGATCCTACCCGGACGGAGGGAACCATGGGGGGCAGGGTCGCCCGTGTGGCGCGTACCTGGGCGGTGGTGCTCGGGGTGGTCGCGGCGTTCGCGCTGCTGCCGGCCGCGCCCGCCGCCGCGCACAACTCGCTGACCGGCAGTGATCCGCGCGACGGGGCCCGGCTGGCCGCCGCACCGGAGCGGATCGAGCTGCGGTTCCTCGCCACGCCGAAGGAGGCGACGACCGAGGTCACAGTCACCGGCCCGGACAACGTGGCCGCTACCGGCGGCGCGCCGACGTTCTCCGGCAAGCGCGTGATCGTGCCGTTCCGGCCGGGCGCGGCCGGCCTCTACATCGTGACCTACCGGCTGGCCTCCGACGACGGCCACCCGATCAAGGGGGAGGTCCGGTTCACCCTGACCACCGGCACCCCGGCCGAGTCGCCGTCGGCGACGGTGCCGCCCACCAGCGCCGCCCCCGCCACTTCCGCCGCTCTGCCCACCAGCGCGGTGCCGAGCCCCACCCCGGCCGCCGCCGGGGCGGACGATGACGGGGGTACGGGCTGGCTGTGGGCGGCCGGCACGGTGGTGGTGCTCGCGGCGCTGGGCAGCGGGCTGCTGCTGCGCCGCCGGGCCACCCGCCGGTGATCGTGGCCAGTGCGCGGGACCACTCTGCGTGACACTGCTGGCGCAATGATCGCCGAAAACAGATATGCCTCTGAGTCATAATTATGACTCAGAGGCATATCGGCCAATAGAGGAACCGCTTTCTGGCCACGACACGCCCGAGCGTCGGGAACGGGCGCCGTGCCGCGGCTCAGACCAGGCGTACGCGTGCGGCGCGCAGCCGGGTCAGCGTACGGTCGCGGCCGAGCACCTCCAGCGACTCGAACAGCGGCAGGCCGACGGTGCGCCCGGTGACCGCGACGCGTACCGGCGCCTGCGCCTTGCCGAGCTTCAGCCCGCGCTCCGCGCCGACCGCCTCCAGCGTGGCCTTCAGCGACTCGGCGTCCCAGGACTCCAGCGCCTCGAACGCCACGATCGCCGCGTCCAGCAGGTCGGCGGCGCCCTCCTTCATCGCCTTGGCCCATGCCGCCTCGTCGATCAGCGGGTCGGCCAGGAACAGGAAGTCGACGTTCGGCACGATCTCGCTGAGCACCGCGATCCGGGTCTGCGCCAGCGGGGCCACCGCCGCGAACGCGGCCGGGTCGAACTCGTCGGGCTGCCACGGCGGCGGGGCGATGGTCTCGGTACCGGTGAGCCACGGCCGGCACGCCTCGACGAAGTCCTCCACCGGCAGCGCCCGGATGTAGTCGCCGTTGAACGCGCGCAGCTTCTTCTCGTCGAAGAACGCCGGGGACGGGTTCACCTCGTCCAGCCGGAACTCCTCCTCGATCACCGACCAGGGCACGATCTCCCGGTCGCCCGACGGCGCCCAGCCCAGCAGCATCAGGTAGTTGCGCATCGCGTCGGCGAGGTAGCCCTCGTCCCGGTACGCCTCCAGCGCGACCTTGTCCCGCCGCTTGGACAGCTTCTGCCGCTTCTCGTTCACCACCACCGGCACGTGCGCCCAGATCGGCGGCTTGACGCCGAGCGCGTCCCACAGCAGCTGCTGCTTCGGGGTGTTCGGCAGGTGCTCCTCGGCCCGGATCACGTGGGTGATGCCCATGCTCATGTCGTCGACCACGTTCGCCAGCAGGAACACCGGGGAGCCGTCGCCACGGGCGATGACGAAGTCCTCGATCAGCTTGTTCTCGAACGTCGGCTCGCCGCGGACCAGGTCGACCACCACTGTCTCGCCCTCGTCCGGCGTCCGGAAACGCAGTGCCCGTCCCTCGCCCGGCTCCAGGCCGCGGTCCCGGCAGAAGCCGTCGTAGCCGCGCTGCTGCGGGCCGGTACGCGCCTGCACGTCCTCGCGGGTGCAGTCGCAGTAGTAGGCCCGGCCGCCCTCGTACAGCCGCTGCGCGGCGGCCCGGTGCTCGCCCGCGTACGAGGACTGGAAGTACGGGCCCTCGTAGCTGCCCCGGGCGATGCCGATCCAGTCGAGCGCGGACAGGATGCCCTCGGTCCACTCGGGCCGGTTACGTGCCGCGTCGGTGTCCTCGATGCGCAGCACGAACACCCCGCCCTGCTGCTTGGCGAAGATCCAGTTCTGCAGCGCCGAACGGGCGCCGCCGACGTGGAACATACCGGTCGGGGAAGGGGCGAAGCGTACACGTACCGTCACGCCCCCCAGCCTACGGCGGACCGCGAGGGGTTTCCGGCAGGGGGCCGGGTCAGGGCACCGACTTGATCTTCACGACCAGGGCGCTGCCGAGCAGGGTGACCGCCGCGGTGACCGCGTACAGCGTCGGGTAGCCGCCGAGGTGCACGACGATCGGCGCGGACAGCGCCGGCCCGAGCACCTGCGGCGCCGAGTTGGCGATGTTGATCACGCCGAGGTCCTTGGCCCGGTCGGTGGCGGCGGGCAGCACCTGGGTGATCAGCGCGGCGTCCACCGACAGGTAGACGCCGTAGCCCGCGCCGAGCAGCAGCGCCGCGACGATCGCCATCGGCCAGGTGGGAGCCGCCGCCAGCAGCACCGCCGCCACCGCCATGATCAGCCCGGAGGTGATCACGAAGACCTTGCGCCGGCCGGAGCGGTCGGACATGCGCCCGGCGACCACCGCGGTGAGCATCATGCCCAGCGTGTAGAGCAGGATCAGCACCAGCAGGGAGCCCTCGGGGTCGGCCACCCGTACCCCGTCGGTGAGGAAGTAGAGCAGGTAGAGCGTGCCCAGCGCGTTGCCGGTCTGCACCAGGAACCGGGTGAACCACGCCCAGGCGAAGTCGGGGTGGCGGCGCGGGCTGATCCACATCGAGGCGAACAGCGAGCGCAGCCGCAGCGGTGAGCGGTGCTCCCGGGGCAGGTGGTCGTCCTGGGTCAGCAGCGCGAACGGCAGCGACAGCAGCAGCACGGCGAGCGCGATCGCCGCGTACCCGGCGGCGTTTCCGGTGACCACGGCGGTGACCAGCACCGCGCCGAGCACCAGACCCAGCGCCTGCGGGATGCCTACCCAGCCGGACACGCCGCCGCGCTGCGCCACCGGCACCCGGTCCGGGATCGCGGCGGTGAGGCTGGCCAGCATCGCGTTGAAGCAGACCTGCGCTGCGACCCAGGCCACCGCCACCCCGGCGATGGTGTTCTGCCGGGCCAGCAGCACCAGGGCGAGCGCGCCGATGACCGCGCCGAGCGCGGTCCAGACGTGGCGGCGGCCGAAGTGCCGGTTGGCCAGCCGCAGCGAGGTGCGGTCGGACAGCGCCCCGGCGAGCGGGTTCGCCAGCACCGCGGCGAGCGCGCCGATGCCGGTGACCACCGCCAGCATGGCCTCCTTGTCGGCCGGGGCGATCCGTTCCACCTGCTGCGGCAGCAGCACCTGGATCGGGGTGAAGAACGCCATCCAGACGCCCAGGTTGGCCGCGAAGATCAGCGCGATCCAGCTCCGCCGTACCGGGACGGTCGGCTCGGCGAGCGCCGCCGGCAGCGAGGCCGGCGTCGGGTTCACAGTGGTCACCGCCGGACCAGATCCCGGAACCAGGTGTACGACGACTTCGGCGTCCGCCGCTGGGTGTCGAAGTCGACATGCACCAGGCCGAACCGCTTGGTGAAGCCCTCGGCCCACTCCCAGTTGTCCAGCAGCGACCAGACGAAGTACCCGGTCACCGGCACGCCCCCGGCCATCGCCTCGCGCACCGCGCGGATGTGCCCGTCCAGGTACGCGATCCGCTCCGGGTCGTGCACCCGGCCGTCGGCGTCCGGCGCGTCGTCGTACGCGCAGCCGCTCTCGGTGACCTGGATCGGCGGCAGCGCGTCGCCGTACCGCTCGTGCAGGAGGAGCAGCAGCTCGCGCAGCCCGTCCGGGGCCACCGGCCAGTCGAACGCGGTACGCGGGTAGCCGTCCAGCGGCACGATCTCGAACGGCAGCGGCGAGCCCGCCTCCGGTGCCCGGATGCCGGTCGGGTTGTAGTAGTTGACGCCGAGGACGTCGATCGGGGCGGCGATCACGTCCAGGTCGCCGTCGCGTACCACTGCGGGGTCGGGGCCGAGCGCGTCCGGGTAGCCGCGTCCGAGCAGCGGATCGGTGAACAGGCGGTTGTGCAGCGCGTCGTACGCCGCGGCGGCGGCCCGGTCCGCGTCGGTGTCGCCGGCCAGGCGCACCGGGGAGTAGTTGTTGGCGATCGCCACCGGGGACGTGCTGCGGGCGCGCAGCGCGGCGACCGCGAGGCCGTGCCCGAGGAGCTGGTGGTGGGCCACCGGGAAGGCGTCGAACAGCAGCGTGCGGCCCGGCGCGTGCTCGCCCATGCCGTGGCCGAGGCTCATGTGGATGAACGGCTCGTTGAGCGTGATCCAGAGCTTCACCCGGTCGCCGAGGCGGGCCGCGGTCAGGTCGGCGTACTCGGCGAAGCGGGCGGCGGTGTCCCGGTTGAGCCAGCCGCCGGCGTCCTCCAGCGCCTGCGGCAGGTCCCAGTGGAACAGCGTGGCGACCGGGTCCACACCGGCGGCGAGCAGTCCGTCCACCAGCCGGTCGTAGAAGTCCAGCCCGGCGGCGTTCGCCGGGCCGGTGCCGGCCGGCTGGATCCGGGGCCAGGCGATCGAGAACCGGTACGCGGACACCCCCAGCCCGGCCAGCAGCGCGGTGTCCTCGGCGTACCTGTGGTAGTGGTCGCACGCCTGGTCGCCGGTGCTGCCGTCGGCGATCCGGCCCGGGTCGTGGGCGAACGTGTCCCAGATGGACGGACCACGCCCGTCGACTGTGGTCGCACCCTCGATCTGGTACGCGGAGGTGGAGACCCCCCAGCGGAAGCCGGCGGGGAACTCGGGCATCGGCGCGGTCGTCAAGTCACCCTCCAGGAACGTGAAGCGTGCTCGCGACTCTAGGGCTCTGCGGACCGACGCGCCATAGGCCGAGATGACTGGGTGACGCAAGGGAGTTCGGCGTGTCTTTTCCGAACCCGTCCGCTTAAGTCCGATTTACACATAGAGTGCCAAATATCGCGGATGTGATTTAAGTGGGGGAAAGATACTCATGATCCTCGTGGAACGAAGCGCGCACGTGGCGGCGCCGGTGGATGTGGTCTGGGACGTCGTGCAGCGCGCCGAGCAGCTGCCGGCCTGGCTGGCGGGAGTCCGCGCGGCCGAGGTCCTGTCCGGGGAGGGATTCGGGCGGCGGCAGCTGGTCCAGGCCGGACGCGGCGCCGCGCACGAGGCCGAGGTGATCGCCTTCCAGGAGCCGACCCTGATCGGCTGGCGCGAACGCGCGAAGGGCGCCGGCGCCCGGGCCGAGGCGCGCACCGAGATCTACGTCCAGCTGACCCCGGACGAGGAGGGTGGCGGCACCGTCGTACGCCTGATCGTTGTGCGGTGGCCCGCCGGACCCGTCAAGGCGGCCCTGCTCCGGCTCGGCCTGCGCCGGGTCGGCGCCGACCTGGAGGACTCGCTGGCCCGGCTGACCGACCTGGCCGCCGTCGGCTGACCGAGCCCGTCCCGGCGTCGCCCGCGATGGTGACGGCCCGGCGTTCCCGCCAGGGACGCCGGGCCGTCGTCGTCTGTGCCCGAGGTGTTAAGAAGGGGCCCCTCCTCTACCGGAGGCGTTAAGAAGGGGCCCTTCCTTTCAGCTGTCGCCGCCGGTCTCGCCGACCGGGGCGGCGTTGACGTCGTCCAGCGCGTACTTGCGGGCCGCGTCGGCCGGCACGTGCGCCGGCACCACGCCGCGCAGCGCGAGCTGGCGCAGCGTCGCGACCGCCACCGACTCGGCGTCCACGTGGAAGTGGCGGCGCAGCGCGTGCCGGGTGTCCGACATGCCGAAGCCGTCGGTGCCGAGCGAGGTGTAGTCCCCGGGCACCCAGCGCGCGATCAGGTCCGGCACCGCGCGCATCCAGTCGCTCACAGCGACCTTCGGCCCGTCGGCGTCGGCCAGCTTCCGCGCGATGTACGGCACGCGCGGCTCCTCGCCCGGGTTGAGCAGGTTGTGCTCCTCGCACTCCACCGCGTCGCGGCGCAGCTCGGTCCAGGACGTCACCGACCACACGTCGGCGGACACGCCCCAGTCCTCGGCGAGCAGCTGCTGGGCCTTGAGCGCCCACTGCATGCCGGTGCCGGACGCGAGGATGTTCGCCTTCGGCGCGTCGTCACCGACCTGCGGCGCGGGGGAGTAGCGGTGGATGCCCTTGAGGATGCCCTCGACGTCCACGCCCTCCGGCTCGGCCGGCTGGAAGATCGGCTCGTTGTAGATGGTGAGGTAGTAGAAGATGTTCTCCGGCGCCTCGCCGTACATCCGGTGCAGGCCGTTCTCCACGATGTGCGCCAGCTCGAAGGCGAACGCCGCGTCGTAGGAGACCACCGCCGGGTTGGTGGCGGCGAGCAGCAGCGAGTGGCCGTCCTCGTGCTGGAGGCCCTCACCGTTGAGCGTGGTCCGGCCGGCTGTCGCGCCGAGCACGAAGCCCCGCGCCATCTGGTCCGCCGCCGCCCAGAACCCGTCGCCCGTGCGCTGGAAGCCGAACATCGAGTAGAAGATGTACAGCGGGATCATCGGCTCGCCGTGGGTGGCGTACGCCGTGCCCGCGGCCGTGAACGAGGCCACCGAACCGGCCTCGTTGATCCCCTCGTGCAGGATCTGGCCGGTGGTCGACTCCTTGTAGGACAGGAACAGCTCCCGGTCCACGGAGGTGTAGCGCTGGCCGTGCGGCGAGTAGATCTTCTGGGTCGGGAACAGCGAGTCCATACCGAAGGTACGGGCCTCGTCCGGGATGATCGGCACCCAGCGCTTGCCGAACTCCTTGTCCTTCATGATGTCCTTGAGCAGGCGGACGAACGCCATCGTCGTGGCGACCTTCTGCTTGCCCGACCCGCGCTTGACGTCGGAGAACCGCTCGGTGCCCGGGATGGCCAGCGTCTTGCGCGCGGTGCTGCGCGTGGGCAGGTAGCCGCCGAGCTGCTGACGCCGGTCCTTCAGGTACGCGATCTCGTCGGACTTCTCGCCCGGGGTGTAGTACGGCGGGAGGTACGGGTTCTCCTCCAGCTGCTTGTCCGGGATGTCCAGGTAGAGGCGGTCGCGGAAGAGCTTCAGGTCCTCCAGCGTCAGCTTCTTCATCTGATGGGTGGCGTTGCGGCCCTCGAAGTGCGAGCCGAGCGTCCAGCCCTTGATTGTCTTGGCGAGGATCACCGTCGGCTGGCCGGTGTGCTCCATCGCCGCCTTGTAGGCCGCGTAGAGCTTGCGGTAGTCGTGGCCACCCCGCTTGAGGTTCCAGATCTCGTCGTCGGACAGGTGCTCGACCATCTTGCGGGTCCGCGGGTCGCGGCCGAAGAAGTGCTCCCGCACGTACGAACCGGACTCCGCCTTGTAGGTCTGGTAGTCACCGTCGGGCGTGGTGTTCATCAGGTTGACCAGCGCGCCGTCGGTGTCGGCGGCGAGCAGCGGATCCCACTCGCGGCCCCAGACCACCTTGATGACGTTCCAGCCGGCGCCCCGGAAGAACGCCTCCAGCTCCTGCATGACCTTGCCGTTGCCGCGGACCGGTCCGTCCAGGCGCTGGAGGTTGCAGTTGATCACGAAGGTGAGGTTGTCCAGCTCCTCGCGGGCGGCCACGCCGATCGCGCCGAGCGACTCGACCTCGTCCATCTCACCGTCGCCGAGGAACGCCCAGACGTGCTGCTGGGAGGTGTCCTTGATGCCGCGGTGGTGCAGGTAGCGGTTGAACCGCGCCTGGTAGATCGCGTTCAGCGGGCCGAGGCCCATGGAGACGGTGGGGAACTCCCAGAAGTCCGGCATCAGCCGCGGGTGCGGGTACGACGGGAGCCCGCCGCCGGGGTGCGACAGCTCCTGCCGGAAGCCGTCGAGCTGGCTCTCGCTGAGCCGGCCCTCCAGGAACGCCCGCGCGTACATGCCGGGGGAGGCGTGACCCTGGTAGAAGATCTGGTCGCCGCCGCCCGGGTGGTTCTTGCCCCGGAAGAAGTGGTTGAAGCCCACCTCGTAGAGGGACGCCGAGCTGGCGAACGTGGAGATGTGCCCACCGACGCCGATCTCCGGGCGCTGCGCCCGGTGCACCAGCATCGCGGCGTTCCACCTGATGTACGCCCGCAGCCGCCGCTCGACATGCTCGTCACCCGGGAACCACGGTTCGCGCTCCGGCGGGATCGTGTTGATGTAGTCGGTGGTGGTCAGTGACGGCACCCCGACCTGCCGCTCGCGGGCCCGCTCCAGCAGGCGCAGCATGACGTACCGGGCTCGCTTTGTCCCGCGCTCGTCGATGACACCGTCGAGTGACTCGACCCATTCGCTGGTCTCTTCAGGGTCGATGTCCGGAAGCTGGCTCGGCAGACCAGCGGTGATCACCGGGCGCTTGCGTTCCGTAGCCACAGGCGTTCCCTCGGTTTCGTGTGGGATAGGTCTCTAGCGCCATCCTGCCCCCTGGTGGCGTGTGCCGTCACCTCTCCCACCCCCAGACGCGACGCTGAACACAGGTACCCATCAGTAACTTTGCGCTATCACCGGATGCGCTATCGGCGGGCGGGGCGGTGAACCGGGCACTGCGGCAGAATGCGCCGTATGCGCAGTGAGGTGATCACCGTCCGGACCGGCTCCCGGCCGACCGTCCGGGACATCACGAGCGAGGCCGAACGGTTCGTGTCCGGGGCCGGCGACGGCCTGCTGCACGTCTTCGTCCCGCACGCCACCGCCGGGCTGGCGATCATCGAGACCGGTGCCGGCTCCGACGACGACCTGCTCCGGGCGCTCGACGACCTGCTCCCCACCGACGACAGGTGGCGGCACCGGCACGGCTCACCCGGGCACGGCCGCGACCACGTGCTGCCGGCGTTCGTGCCGCCGTACGCGACGCTGCCGGTGCTCGGCGGGCGGCTCCAGCTCGGCACCTGGCAGTCGATCTGCCTGGTCGACACCAACGGCGACAACCCCGACCGTCAGGTGCGCTTCTCGTTCCTGGCCGGCTGACCGGCCGGACCGGGCGTGCGACGCCCGGCCCGGCCGCGCCGTCACGGGCGGACCGTCTCCGCCTCCACCGTCTGCCGGCCCTGGTCGACGCCGGGGCCGGCGGTGCGCGCCGCGGCCGGCGGCCGGTCGTGGGTCAGGTTCAGCCCGGGTACGCGGTCCTCGATCACGAACGTGGCCCGGGTGTACGCGGGCGCGTCCGGCCGGCTCACATACGGCAGGACGTCGAAGTCGGCGGTCAGCTCGGTCGGGGTGATAGTGGTGCGGACGTACCCCCGAAGGTTGTTCTGGAAGCGCAGGTGCGGGTTGAACGCCAGCCACGGGTGCGAGCCGGTCGGCGAGTCGGCGCCGTCGCCGGTCGAGGTGATCGACGAGCAGACCAGCTCGCTGCCGACGGTGCGCGAGGTCGGGTCGGCGTAGTCCAGCTTCAGGTCACTGGCCCAGTGCGCGTGCACGTCGCCGGTGAGCACCACCGGGTTGCGCACCCCGGCGGCCGTCCAGCCCCGGGTGATCCGGTCCCGGGATGCGACGTACCCGTCCCAGGCGTCCATGCTCGTCACCGTCAGCGGACCGGAGTTGTTGTCCCGCTGGGCGAAGAACACCTGCTGGCCGAGCAGGTCCCAGCGGGCCTCGGAACGGCGGAAGCCGTCCAGCAGCCACGCCTCCTGTGCGGCGCCGGTGATCGAGCGGGCCGGGTCGGACGCCTCGGCGCAGCTCTTGTAGCCGTCACCGCACGCCTGGTCGTCCCGGTACTGCCGGGTGTCGAGCATGTGGAAGGTGGCCAGCCGGCCCCAGCGCACCCGCCGGTAGAGCTGCATGTCGATGCCGCGCGGGATCGAGGTGCGGCGCAGCGGCATGTTCTCGTAGTACGCCTGGAACGCCGCCGCCCGCCGTGCGGGGAACTCCGGGTCGGGCGCCTCGGGCACCTCGTCGGCCCAGTTGTTCTCCACCTCGTGGTCGTCGAAGACCACCACCCAGGGCGCGACCGCGTGCGCCGCCTGGAGGTCGGTGTCGGTCTTGTACTGGGCGTGCCGCTGCCGGTAGTTCGCCAGCGTCCGGGTCTCCGGGCCCTCGTGGTCGCGCGGGTTGCCGCCGGGGACGTTGTACGTGTCCTTGGCGTACTCGTACTGGTAGTCGCCGAGGTGCAGGATCAGCTCCGGCTCGGTCTCGGCCAGCCGCCGGTACGCGGTGAAGTAGCCGTGCTCGTACTGCGAGCAGGAGGCGAAGCCCATGGCGAGCGCGGAGGGCATCGACCACGGCGCCGGGGCGGTGCGGGTGCGCCCGGCCGGGGACGCCCAGCGTTCGGCCCGGAACCGGTAGAAGTACTCCCGTCCGGGCAGCAGGCCGTCCAGTTCGACGTGCACGCTGTGCGAAGACTCCGGCCGGGCCAGCCGTACGCCGCGGCGCACCACGTGCCGGAAGCGCTCGTCGGCGGCCACCTCCCAGGACACCGGCACGACCCGCGACGGCATGCCGCCCAGGCCGTCCTCGGCCAGCGGCTCCGGCGCCAGCCGGGTCCAGAGCACGAAGCCCTCGTGGTCCGGGTCGCCGGAGGCCACGCCGAGCGTGAACGGGTCGCGGCGCAGCGGGCCGGGCGACGCGGCGGCCGCGACCGGCAGGCCGGCTGCCGCGCCGGCGGCGCCGAGCGCCGCGCCGCTGAGCAGGATGGTACGTCGGGACAGAGCCACGGTTTTCCTCCCCGGAGTCCGGTTCGTCGACTCCCGGCAGCCTCACGGACGTCGATGGCCGTCAGGTGAAGGGCGGACGACCGGCCGGGAATTTCCGCCGAACAGCGCTTCATGATCGGCAATCGGTTGCAGGAGGTGCCTGACCGTTCGGCTGATCGAAGATCGACTCGCCCATACGATGATCGGATGGCGCAATCCACCGTTCCCACCGTCCGTGACCGGGCGGACCTGGCCGGGGAGACCGTGCGCCGGATCCTGCACGTCGCCGCCGCGTTGCGGCACCACCAGGACGAGGGGATCGCGGCGCTGGGCCTCACCCCGGCGGTCGCCCGGGCGCTGCACGAGCTGGACCCGGACCGCCCGCTCCCGGCCCGTGACCTCGCCGAGCAGCTCGGCTGCGACAGGTCCAACGTCACCGGCCTGGCCGACAAGCTGGAGCAGGCCGGGCTGGTGGAACGGCGTACCGATCCGGCCGACCGGCGGCAGAAGGCGCTCGTGGTCACCGGGCGGGGGCGGCAGGTACGCGACCGGGTCCGCCAGGTGATGTCGGACTCCCGACTCCTCGACGCCCTGAGCACCGACGAACTGGCCACACTGCGGGACCTGGTGCTCAAGGTCTCCGACGGAGGCTGTCCGCAGGAGTGTGGCCAGGTCTGAGCCACGCCGGGCGGAACGTGTCCGACTGGGCGAGGCGGGCCCGAGTCGGTAATGCTGTCCGCGTGACCACCCCGCACGATCTCGACGACCGGCTCCGAGCCGAACTGGCCGCGCTCGGGGCGCCCGACCAGCGGCGCGACCTGGCCGAACCGCTGCCCGACGGCGGTGCGTTGACCGGGGCGCAGGCGCTGGCCCTGTTCGACGCGCAGCTGACCAGCCGGCTGCTCGACCTGGCCGGGCGGTGGCTGTCGGGCTTCGGTGAGGGGTACTTCACTGTCGAGTCGGCCGGTCACGAGGGCGACGCCGCGGTGGCAGCCGCGCTGCGGCCGACCGATCCCGCGCTGCTGCACGCCCGCTCCGGCGCGTTCTACTGCCTGCGCGCGGCCCAGGCCGCCGGCGCCTTCCCCGCAGCCCCGCCGGACCTGCCGCCCGCGACCGGCGCCGACGCCCCACCCACCACCCCGGAACCGGGAAGATCTTGGAGCGAAAGCGCCCCTCCGGGGGCCGTTTCCCACCAAGATCTCGACGTTGACCCGGGGGAGACGGAGGCGGCCAGCCTCCCCGTGGGCGCCGGGATCGTCGTGGACGCGGACGGGGACGCGACTGTCGTCGTACCCGATCTGCCGCAGCCCGCGCCCGACGACGCGTTCGCGGCGGCGGCGCGCGACGTGCTGCGCGGCATCGTCGCCTCCGCCGAGGAGCCCGCGGCCGGCGGGCGGGCGAAGGTCTTCGGCCGCGCCGACCTGGCGGTCGTGCCGACCACGTCGGCCGCCGGTTCGCACCTGCCGCGCGCCGTCGGCCTGGGGCTCGCGCTGGAGCGGCTGCGCCGCGGCGCGCGGCCCGCCGACGGCGAGGCCGAGGCGGCGCCCTGGCCGGCCGACGCCGTGGTGGTCTGCGCCTTCGACGACGGCGCGGCCGACCACGCCGCGGCCACGGCCGCGCTGAACACGACCGGCTGGTACGACCACACCGGCCTGCGCATCCCGGTGCTGTTCGTCTGCGCCGACGGCGGCGCCTCCGCCGAGGGCTGGGTGGCCGCCACGCTGCGGGCCCGGCCCGGCATCAGGTACTTCGCCGCCGACGGCACGGACGTGGCCGCGACCTACCGGGTCGCGGCGGAGGCGGCGGAGTGGGTACGCCGGCAGCGCCGGCCCGCCGTGCTGCACCTGAGCGCGGTCCGCCTGATGGAGCAGGGTGACGGCGACGCGGCCCGCGACCCGCTGCTGGCCACCGCGCGGCTGCTGGTGACCTCCGGGTACGCCAGTGGCGAGGAACTGCTCGCCCGCTACGACGAGCGGGGCTGGCAACTGCGCCGCGTCGCCGAGGAGGTGCTGGACGAGCCGAAGCTCGCCTCCCCGGTCGAGATCGTGCGGGAGCTGGCGCCGCGCCGGCCGGTACGGGTGTCCCGCGCGGTCGCCGAGGCGGCGGCACACGCGGTCGGGCCGGGCGCCGGAGCGCGGGCGGAGGCGTTCGGCGGCAAGCCGCCGGAGCTGACCGGCCCGCTCACGCTGGCGCAGAGCATCAACGCCGCGCTCGCCGACGGCATGCTCGACCACCCCGGGACGGCGGTTTTCGGCCACGACGTGGCCGCACAGGGCGGGGTGTACGGCGTGACCGAGGGGCTGCGGGACCGGTTCGGGGCGGCGCGCGTGTTCGACACGCTGCCGGACGCGACCTCGATCCTCGGGCTCGGGCTCGGCGCCGGGCTGGCCGGTCTGCTGCCGGTGCCCGAGATCCGCCACCTGACCCTGCTGCACGGCGCCGAGGACCAGCTCCGCGGCGAGGCGGCCACCATGCGGTTCCTGTCCCGGGGCGCGTTCCGCAACCCGATGGTGGTGCGGGTGCCCGGCCTGGCGAGCCCGGAAGGACTCGGCGGCCACGACCGCAACGACGACTCGCTGGGGGCGTTGCGGGACGTACCGGGGCTGGTGGTGGCCGTGCCGGCCCGGCCGGACGACGCCGCGCCGATGCTGCGGACCTGCCTGGCGGCGGCCCGGGTGGACGGCAGCGTCTGCGTGTTCGTGGAGCCGATCGCGCTCTACCACGTGCGTGACCTGTACACGGACGGTGACGACGAGTGGACCACCGAGTACGCCGAGCCGGGCGCCTGGGCGGACCGGCACGTGCCGATCGGGCGGGCCCGCGTCTACGGGATCGGCTCCGCCGAGGACCTCACCATCATCACGTTCGGTAACGGGGTGCGGATGTCGCTGCGCGCCGCCGCCACGCTCGCCGAGGAGGGCGTGGGCAGCCGGGTGGTGGACCTGCGCTGGCTGGCCCCGCTGCCGGTGGCCGACATCATCAGGGAGTCCTCGGCGACCGGCCGGGTGCTGGTGGTGGACGAGACGCGGCGAACCGGCGGGGTGGGCGAGGGCGTCCTGTCCGCGCTCGTCGACACCGGGTACGTGGGCGCTGCACGCCGCGTAGCCGCACTTGACTCGTTTGTACCATTAGGTCCGGCTGCCCGTCAGGTTCTGGTCTCCGCGGAAGCCATCACCCAGGGTGCCCGTACGCTGCTGGCACGGTAAATTCCGTTCCACCCGGTGCGCCACTTGCGCGGCGAGCCGCAACTGTGTGGACTGAGCCCGACGGTGTCACCCGACGCCACGAGCAGGGATAGATGAGGAGGCACTCGACAGTGAGCGCGACCGCTGGCCAGGCCGACGGGGTACGCAGCCTGGCGGACCGGTTCGGTATCGAGCCGGGCATGGTCGTCATGGAGATGGGCTACGACGACGACGTCGACACCGATCTCCGGGACGCCCTGACCGACCGCTGTGGGGAACTCGTCGACGAGGACACCGACGAGGTGGTCGACGCGGTTCTGGTCTGGCACCGCGACGGCGACGGTGACCTGTTCGAGCTCCTCGTCGACGCCCTCGGGCCGCTCGCGGACAACGGCGTGGTCTGGCTCCTGACCCCGAAGGCCGGCCGCGACGGTCACGTCGAGCCGAGCGAGGTCGCGGAGAGCGCGCAGACCGCCGGGCTCCAGCAGACCTCCACCATCAACGCCGGCCGCGACTGGAGCGGAGCCCGCCTCGTCATGCGTCGCGGGTCCAAGAGCAAGAAGTAGGGCGGCGCCGCACACCCGGCGACCGCGGTCGCCGGGTGTGGCAGGCTGATCATCTCCAGACCCGATCCCGAGGGAGCACGCATGCCCATCGAGGTTGGCGCCGAGGCGCCCGACTTCCTGCTCAAGGACCAGAACAACCAGGAGGTCCGGCTCTCCGACCTCCGCGGTAGCAAGACCGTGCTGCTGGTCTTCTACCCGCTCGCCTTCACCGGCATCTGCCAGGGCGAGCTGTGCGAGGTGCGGGACAACCTCAACGAGTACGTCAACGACGACGTCCAGGTGCTGACCGTCAGCGTCGACTCCGTGTACGCCCACAAGATCTGGGCCGACCGGGAGGGCTACCAGTTCCCGCTGCTGTCCGACTTCTGGCCGCACGGCGCGGTGGCGCAGGCGTACGGCGTCTTCAACGACGTCGCGGGCATCGCCAACCGGGGCACCTTCGTCATCGACAAGGCCGGCGTGGTCCGGTTCGCCGAGATGAACATGCCCGGCGAGGCGCGCGACCAGCAGGGCTGGCGCAAGGCGCTGGCCGAGGCCGTCGCCGCCTGAGTCCCACACCCCAGGCACGTCGTTGCGCGGGGCCGGAGGCGGGCAGGTAAGCTGGCCGCTCCGGCCCGCCGTACGGGCGTTCCGGGCGCGTAGCTCAGTGGGAGAGCACTCGCCTTACAAGCGAGGGGTCGCAGGTTCGAAACCTGCCGCGCCCACCCTTCACCACCAGCAGAAACCGCCCCGAGAAGATCGTTCCTCGGGGCGGTGACAGCAACGCTGACAGCAATAGGGTCTATGACAGCCGTCCATCGAGCTTGCCGAGCGCCTGACGCATCGCGTCAAGGCGGCCCTGAACGGGCCGCACGCGCCGCCGCCTGGGCGCGCGTCCGTCGCTCCGCTGGCGCTCCGACTCCGGCCACGCAACACGCCCGGCGTCTGGCGCGGAGAGCGGGAAGCCCAAGGGGCCGCCGCAGAACGACAGGCCGTTGACCGATGGGGTGGTGGGCCGGCAGCCGGCCGGGCCGCGCGGCCACGAGCCCGCGCGGCGTAGGGGAGCGCACGCCGGCCGCGTCGGCGAGCTGGCGGCGGTTGCGGGGCTGCGGTTACTGCGCCTCCGGCGGGGGCGCTCGGGCTCCGAGATGGTTGCAACCCCGTCGGCGCGTTGCGGTCCGTGGGTGAGTGCGCGGGCCATCCCGCCTGCCACCGACCCGGGCCAGCCGAGCAGACCACCGCCCGACCCCCCAGCGTCCGACTGTGCGTCAAGGTCCGCTTGACGTGGCGGGCCCGGCCCGCTCCCCAGTAGGGCGGGTCGACGGCAGACGGGGATGGCGAAATTGCTCCGGCGCTAGTACTCCAGCCGGGGATGTTGACCTTGGCTGAGCTGGGGCTTGGTGTGGTGTGTGAACGGGTGCAGCCACCGTCGATCATGGGCGGTTGTGTGG